>JAVBOU010000124.1:0-9056 GCA_031550185.1 Kiritimatiellia bacterium
CTGTTGCGGCTCGCGAGGACGCTCGCCCTCCAACGGGAAACAGGTTTTGGAACAAGTCTAATACGCCCGGCGGTCGAGCCCCACCCTCTTGATGTTCGTGGCGTGGCAGAACCTCTGCCACGCCACGAACTTTTTTGTGAAACTGTTTTGACCTGTACCTGTGCATTCCGTTATACTTTTCGCGCATGAAATTTGAAGCTTATCCCTTGTGCTTTGCCCCTGTTTACAAGTCGTACATGTGGGGCGGAAAACGCCTGGCCGCGAAGTATGGTCGCGTGGACGCGCCGGAGGTGTGCGCGGAGTCGTGGGAAATTTCGGGACACGCGGAGGGTATGAGCGTGGTGAAAAACGGCGTGTACGCGGGCGAGACGCTCGATGCGCTGGTGAAGCGTTTCGGCGCGGAATTGCTGGGGCGTCCGCTGGACAAATTTCCGCTGATCTTCAAGCTCATCGACGCGCGCGAGCGGTTGAGCGTGCAGGTGCATCCGTCGGACGCGACCGCCGCGCAATGGGGCGGCGAGGCGAAGTCCGAAATGTGGATGCTGCTCGACGGCGAGGGCGTGACGCATCTTTACGCGGGCGTTCAAAAGGGCGCGAACGAAGCGGGTTTTCGCGCGGCGCTGGCGAACCGCACAACGCCGCAACTGCTCGTCGATCACGAAGTCCGCGAGGGCGACGCGCTCTACATTCAAGGTGGTTTGATTCATGCGATTGGCGAAGGCTGTCTCGTCTATGAAGTGCAGCAGTGTTCGAACACGACCTACCGCCTTTATGACTGGGATCGCGTCGGAGCGGACGGCAAGGGCCGCGAGTTGCACATCGACCAGGGGTTGCGCGTGACCGACTGGAATCTCGGCGCGCCGCCCATTGTCCACGCCGACGCCGCGACGCGCTGGTGCAACGTGATTCGCAGCCCGTATTTTGACATGCGCCAGCTCACGCTGGAGAGCGACACCGAACGCGTGGCAATGGCCGACAGCTTCCACGCGCTGTTTGTGAAACGCGGCAACGCGCGCGTGGAGGCCGGCGGCAAAACAATGGACGTGCCGTGCGGTTCCAGCGTTCTGATTCCCGTGTGTTGCGGTTCGTATGCGATCACGGCGAATGGCCGTGCGCAAATTTTGCTGACAACGTTATAAGGAATTTTTTTATGTTCTCCCGTGGTTACTATCTGGGCAAGATATGCGGCATTCCCATCCGCGCGGACACGTCGGTGTTCATTCTGGTTGCCTGGATTCTCCTCACCTTTAACAGACCGTTCGAGTTGCGTTTGTTCTACGCGATTGGTTTGCTTTTTTCGATTGTGTGGCATGAAATGGCGCATTCACTGGTCGCCATGTCATTCGGCGGAAAGGTGCGCGACATTACATTGCAACTCATGGGCGGGTGCGCGTCGATCAGCGAAATGCCGCGTCGCGCGTGGCAGGAATGGGTCATGGCGTTGGCCGGTCCGTTGTCGAGTTTTGTGCTGGCGGCGCTTGCCTACATTGTCATGCTTTTCACCAAAGCACACTCATTGCCGGAATCGATTTTTTTTGCGCTCGCCTTCACCAATGTCATGCTCGGGCTCTTCAACCTCATGCCCGCGTTTCCGATGGATGGCGGCCGCATGTTGCGCGCGTTTCTTCAGGGTTCCATGTCCAAGATTCGCGCCACATGGATTGCCTCACGCGTCGGCCGCGCCATTGCAATCGTCTTCGTCGTCACCGGTATTTGCAACCTGCTCAACATCGCCACGTCCAACACGGATGGAAACACATGGATCATCGAAATCCTCGGAAAACGCTGGGAAATCAATGACATGAATTTCTTTCTCAACCTCTTCATCTCGTTCTTCACCGAGGGAAGCTGGATTAAAATTAT
This sequence comes from Kiritimatiellia bacterium, assembly GCA_031550185.1. Lineage (GTDB taxonomy): Bacteria > Verrucomicrobiota > Kiritimatiellia > RFP12 > JAVBOU01 > JAVBOU01. Next base: position 1,864 of record JAVBOU010000124.1, read on the forward strand.
CATCGGCATTTCCATCTTTCAGGCCGCGGAAATGGAATACCGCATGGTGCTCGCGCAGGAGGCCAACCAGCATCCGCGCGGATTCAATCCCTTTCAGCCGCCACCGCGCACGGATTGGAGCAAGCCGCCGCCGGACGACGACCGCGCCATCGTCAGCCCGCCCGCCTATCGCAAGGACAAGCCTGATCGCGTCGACATCAAACGCGGAGAATGAGATGCAGGACAAAATACAACGCCTCAAAGCCGAACGCAACGCCATCATTTTGGCGCACAATTATCAGCCCGACGAAATTCAGGCCATTGCCGACTTTAACGGCGATTCGCTCGAACTCGCGCGCAAGTGCACCGAGGTCGACGCCGACGTCATCGTCTTTTGCGGCGTGCATTTCATGGCGGAAACCGCGGCGATTCTGAATCCCCAAAAAAAGGTTCTCATTCCCGACGCCACGGCCGGCTGCCCCATGGCCGACATGGTCACCGCTGAATCGCTGTGCGCGGAAAAGGCCAAACACCCCGGCTCGCGCGTCGTCTGCTACGTCAACAGCACCGCCGAGGTCAAGGCCGCGAGCGACATTTGCTGCACCTCCGCCAACGCCGTCAACGTCGTGCGTTCGCTGGGCGACGGCCCTGTTCTTTTCGTGCCCGACAAAAACCTCGGCAGTTGGGTCGGCGAGCAACTCCACCGCGACCTCATTCTCTGGCCCGGTTATTGTCCGACGCATCAGCGCATCCGCATCGCCGAGCTTCTCGCCGCGCAGGCGCAGTTTCCCAACGCCGAAACCCTCGCGCATCCCGAATGCGCCAAGGACATCCGCGACGCGGCCACGCATATTTTTTCCACCGGACAAATGTGCCGTTACGTCCGCACCGCAACGGCCGGCGAATTTATCATTGTCACCGAGGCCGGAATTTTCTACCGGTTGCGCACTGAAAATCCGCAAAAGATTTTTCATGCTGTCGGTCAGGGCGCGTGGTGTCCCAACATGAAAAAATGTACGCTGGAAAAAGTTCTCTGGTCGCTTGAAGACCTCGCAACCGAAGTCCGCGTCGATCCCGCCATTGCCGCGCGCGCGAAACGCGCCATCGGCGCCATGCTCGCGGTGAGGTGAGACTCTTTCGTGGCAATGCAGCACCTCTGCCATGCCACATTTCATTTGACAACGTGTGCGAATCCACATAACCTTTTCGGACGAAAGGAATTCCTGTTATGCGTCTTCTCATTGTCTGGATCATTAACGCGCTCGCCCTGCTGGCGCTTCGATATATCATGCCGAGCATCAAGGTCACGAGTTTTGAAGCGGCGCTGGTCGCGGCGTTGATTCTTTCGCTGGTCAACACGTTCATCCGCCCCATTCTCGTCCTGTTGACGCTGCCGGTCACGATGGTGACGCTGGGGTTGTTCATCCTGGTTGTCAACGCCGTGCTCTTCTGGTTTGTCGGCTCGATCCTCAAGGGTTTTGAGGTGGACGGTTTTGGCGCGGCGTTTGTCGGCGCCATTATCTACGCTGTCATCTCCTGGCTCCTTTCCACGCTTGTCCTCGGAAACAAACAAATCTAACACCAAGGAATCCGCCATGAAACATTACGCGCTTCCGTCTCTCGCGCTTCTCCTGCTCGCAGGGTGCGCGGGAACGCAACAAACAACTTGCCATGCCCCGGCGCCCGTGACACACGAGGCCGCGCCCAAACCTCAGCCCGTCGTCGCACCGGTCGCAAAGGACGATCCGCTGGCCCATCGCGCCAGCGCGCAAATTTACGCGGCGGTCGACACCGGAAACGGCATGGGCGAATACCTGGGCCGCGTCGAGTTCACCGACACCGCGCAGGGCCTTCAGATCACCGTCAACCTCAAGGGCATTCCGTCCGGCGAGCACGGGTTCCACGTGCATGAAATACCCGACTGCTCGCCCATGATGCAAAACGGCAAAATGACGTGCGCCATGGCGGCCGGCGGACATTTCGATCCGGAGAAAACCGGCAAGCATCTCGGTCCCGAAGGCGGCGGTCACAAGGGCGACCTGCCTTTCATCACAGCGGATGCCAACGGCAACGTCAGCCAGACGTTTCTTGTGCGTGGCGTGAAGGCGGCGCTCTTTAAGAACCGCTCCATCATGATCCACGCCGGCGGCGACAACTACGCCGACGAACCGGTGGCGCTCGGTGGCGGTGGCGCGCGCATCGCTTGCGGCATCATCCACTAAATGCCGTTTGCCAATTCAACCAGCATAAAACATGTGGCGTTTTGTTGTGGTGTTTCGCCGTGATTTTATTTTTGCCGGGTGATCCCGCCCCGTTGGGGCTTGTGCGGTGTGGGTTGCTTACGTAGGGTTGCGGGGCAATGCCCCGCAGCCCTACGCTAATGATGAAAGGCTTTCAGCCTTTGAAGTACGGCGATGATTTGTGCGTGTGTGATGTTGTTGTGGCGTGGCAGAGGTCGTGCCACGCAACAAGGTAAGACAGACATTCGTGTCTGTCATGGAGGTGTCACGCATTATTGGCAGACAACATTGGTGATGTGGCTGGGGTTGCCTCGTGAGTGTAAAACATGACGTCTGCGCGGCGCAACCTTCCGTCCCTGACGGGACGGATAATCTTTCATGATGCGTTTTCTACCGACATTTCGTCCCTGACGGGACGGCAAGCATGACGCGATATTTGATGGTATCCCATTCTTCTGTCATGCACCAGCGATAGACAAAAAGACCTTCGGTGTGCTTCGCGTCGTCTGTCCTACATTGCCCGTCGCGTGTAAAAAGTTCGTGGCGTGGCAGAGGTTCTGCCACGCCACGAAAAGCTTTTGACGTTTGCCTCAGCGCTGGCTGAGGGGAACAAAGGGGACGTCGTCGTTGATGGCCTTGAAGGCGGGGCGGACAATGGGGCCGCCGTTGACGAGTTCCTCGATGCGATGGGCGCACCAGCCGACAATGCGGGAGACGGCGAAGATGGGTGTGTACAAATCTTCGGAGATGCCGAGCATGTCGTAGACGAAGCCGGAGTAGAAGTCGACGTTGACGCAAAGCTTGCGGGGCTTGGCGCGGGATTCGTTGAAGATTTGCGGGCCGAGGCGCTCGATCATTTCGTAGAGGGCCATTTCGGCCTCGCGGTGGTTGACTTTGGCGAGCTCACGGGCCTTCTCGCGAAGCATGTCGGTGCGGGGGTCGCTGATGGTGTAGACCGCGTGGCCGAGGCCGTAGATGAGACCGGTGCCGTCGCCGGCTTTTTTCTTGAGGATTTTGCGGAGGTAGTCGCCGACTTCGTTCTCACGGTTCCAATGGCGGACTTTGTCTTTGATTTCGGCCATTTGGCGCATGACGCTCATGTTGGCGCCGCCGTGGCGCGGGCCTTTGAGGGAGAGCATGGCGGCGGCGATGGCGGAGTAGGTGTCGGTGTAAGCGGAGGTGACGACGCGCGTGGTGAAGGCGGAGTTGTTGCCACCACCGTGCTCGGCGTGGAGGATGAGGCAGAGGTCGAGGAGGTCGGCCTCGAGCTTGGTGTACTGGCCGTCTTCGCGGCAGAGCATGAGGAAGGTCTCGGCGGTGGATTTGCCTTTGCGGGGCGAACGGACGGCCAGGGGCTCCTTGCCGCGGTGGTGCTTGGCCTTGTAGACGTAGGCGGCAAGGGCGGGCATTTGCGCGATGAGGGCGATGGATTGGCGGAGGACGTTGGGGATGGAGATGTCGTCGGGGTTGGCGTCGTGAACGTACGCGTTGAGAATAGCGCGGGTGATGCCGTTCATGATGTCCTTGCCGGGAGCGCGGAGAATGGCGTCCTTGAGGCTGGGAGGGATGCGGCGGTGTTCGTCGAGGACATCGCACCAGGTGGTGAGTTGCTTGCGGTCGGGGAGCTTGCCGAAGAGGAGGAGGTAGGCGCATTCCTCGTAACCCATGCGGCCCTCGTTGTGGCAGCCGATGACGATGTCCTTGACGTTGATGCCGCGGTAGATGAGTTGTCCGGGAACGGCGACTTTTTCGCTTTCGGAAACCATGTAGCCGTGGACGCAGCCGATGCGGGTGAGTCCGACGAGAACGCCGGTGCCGTCGGCATTGCGCAGTCCGCGCTTGACGCTAAATTCTTCGTAGAGGGCGTCGGGGACGTCGTTGTTGGTGGTCAGCATGCCGACGTATTCGGCGGGCAGCCCGGATTCGGGGAGGTGTGACTTCTTGTTCATGATGGCCTTTTGCGCGGCATGTTTGCATCCGCACGGTGCGCCCATGAACATATACGCCAAACCGCCGTTTGTCAAGCGATGAAAAGGCGTTTGCGAATTTTTCCGTCCAGCACCGCGGGCGTGCGCGGAATGGCGGCGGGGTCGTGGCGGCGCAGGATGTCGTGAAGCGAAAGCGCCTCGCCCCATTGCGCCCAGCCGCACCACCAAGCAAAAACGCCGAGCACTTCCTCCGGCGGAATGCCGGCCTCACGCAAGGCGCGCAACCGCGTGTCGCCATAACGTTTGGCGAGACGGCGGCCGTCCTCGGCGACCACGAGCGGCACATGCACAAAGTCGGGTTCGCGCAAACCCAGCGCGCGGTAAATCAGCAGTTGGCGCGGCGTGGCGGCAAGCAGGTCGTCGCCACGCACGACCTCGGTGATACCCATCGCCGCGTCGTCGACGACCACGGCGAGCATGTACCCCGCGCCGCCGGCATGACGCGCGATCACGAAGTCGCCGACCGCCTCGTCCACGCGCTGGCGTTGTTCGCCGCAAAAGCCGTCGGCAAACGCGACCTCACTCCCCTGCCCCACCTTGAACCGCCACGCGGGAATGCGTCCGTCGTGCAGCGTCGCGGCCGCGCTGTCGAAATCCGCAAAACGTCCGCGGCACGTGCCCGGATAAAACAAGCCGTCCTCCGAACCATGTGGCGCGGACTGCCCTTCCGCCACGTCCTTGCGCGAGCAGACGCACGGATAGACCAGCCCCTTTGCGCGCAACGTCTCCAGTGCCTCCGCGTAACGCGCGAGGCACTGCATTTGCGTGTACGGCGCGAACGGCCCGCCCACATCCGGCCCCTCGTCCCAGTCCATGCCAAGCCAGCGCAAATCCTCCAGCGCCTCTGTCGCCGCACCGGGTTTCACCTTTGGATGATCCAAATCCTCCATGCGCAAAATCACCTTGCCGCCGCACGCGCGCATCCGCAACCACGCGATCAAAAACGTCCGCGCGTTTCCCAAATGCAGCGCGCCGGTTGGACTCGGCGCGAGGCGTCCGCGCGAACCGCTGGCTGGTGTGTCATTCGCTTTCACGCACCGTCCAAAAGCCTTGTTGTTGTCCGGGCGCAAGCGGCAGCACCACTTCGCGCGCGGGATCGGTGCGCAACCGCGCCGGCAAATCGGCGCGCAACGTCCATGCTGCGGGGACGGAGAGCGTCGGCGTTTCCCACACATCCAACGCGGTATCGCGTAACGAAAAAACCGTCAGCGCCGCGTTGCCGTCCGCCACGCGCAGCGACGTCACCATTGGCGCGACTGGTTCCGTCCGCAACACCAGCGCGTATGGTTGCGGCCCCTCTGGAACCTGGTAAGCTTGCACCACCACTTCATACGTCCCCGGCGCCGCCGTCACAAACGTCAGATGCTCGACATTGTTCACGCGATCCGCAACTGACATCACCATGCCGTCCGGCGCGACCACGCTGAAATCCAAATCATTCACAAGTACTTTCGTCGCGCCCGCCCAACCCGGATAATCCGTATACACAAGCGTCGCATGGACAACCACGCCCGCGGGCAATGCAACGCCGTGGGTGTGCGCCGTGTTGTTTTGCGCCAGTCCGGCTGTCACGTCAAAAAGTAAATTCGTCATTCCCCGCGGCGTGTAAAGCGAAGGAAAAAGCGACACATGACCCCAGCCCTCAACATTGTTTGGATGCGCGCCTGCGGTGATGGATTGCGCGCCGTTGAGCAGCACGGCCTTGATCAGCGCCGCACTCGGGCTCGGCATGTCGCGTTGCGTCCGCAACCACTGCCGTGTCAGCGCCGCGCATCCGGCCACGAACGGCGTCGCAAAACTCGTGCCCTGCGATGACGCATACAATCCGGCACCCTTCAGTTGCGAATACGTCGATGTACAATTTCCCGGCGCGACAATCTCCGGTTTCACCCGTCCGTCCGCGCACGGCCCGATCAACGAATAGTCGCCCATCGCCTGCGTCGTGAGGCTGTTGGCGCTGTTCACCGTCGCGCCGACGGTGATCACATTTTTTGACGTCGCGGGAACCAACACTTTCGTCACATTCGGATAATTGTAATTCCAGTTTCCCACGGCGGCGCAGAGCACCATGTCCGGATGTTGCCACAAAAATACATCCGTCGTGGTGCACATCGTCGTATATTGCGCCTCGCTGGAATACGTTGCGAGGCTTAGCGAAAACACGCGCGCGCCATTGTCATACGCCAGCGACATCGTGCCCGCCCAATCCTCGATCTCCACATTCCCAGCGGCATCCGCCATCGAGAGAAACACCAACCGCGCCTCCGGCGCCACACCCGCGTAAAACTTTCCCGTCGGACTCCCCGCGCCGCTGCCCAACGCACACCCCGCCACCATGGTACCGTGTCCGCTGTTGTCGCGCCAGACACCTGGCTGCGTCACGCCGAAACCCGTCACGCGGCCTTGAAACGCCGGATGCAATCCACCCAATTCGCCACGATCCAATCCCGTGTCCGTCACCGCGATGATCTCGCCATCACCCGCCAAATCCAACCCCTCCCATGCGCGATTCACGTCCATCATTGGCTGCGTCCGCGCCACATCACACAGCGTCGTCAACTGCGGCACGACATCCACCCACACCACCTCCTCCGACTCCGCAATCGCCAGCGCCGCCTCCCGCGCCATCCGTCGCTGCGAACCATCCGCATACACCACCACCGCCTCCTCCCCCAACTCCGGCGCAATTTTCTGCCACGCCTCGTAACGTCCCGTCCACACCACGCCCGCAACCCGTGTCAACGCCTCCGCCGTGCCACGCGTTAAGAACGCATGATCTGGCACATACCCCAACACCTCCAGGCCCGCCGCCGTCAACGCCCCGCGCTCCTCACTTCCCACCACATCCCCGAACGCGACAAACCACAAACCCGCCTCGTGGCGTGGGACAGCCGCAGGCACACCAACCGCCGCCCGATTACAACCCAGGCCAGTTTTCCACACCACCCCCGTGAGCCAAAGGAAATACCCCAACGAGAACCGCGCA
>JAVBOU010000099.1:0-3835 GCA_031550185.1 Kiritimatiellia bacterium
GGGGGCGTGTCCCCCGCCCCCCCCACGGAAAGGTTTTGGCGTTTTACGCGCGGGAGGCGTAGTCGCCGCGGATGAGGTATTTGTAGGAGGTGAGCTCTTCGAGGCCGACGGGACCGCGGGCGTGGAATTTGTCGGTGGAGATGCCCATTTCGGCGCCCATGCCAAATTCGCCGCCGTCGGTGAAGCGGGTGGAGGCGTTGACGTAGACGGCGGCGGAGTCGACGCGCTGGAGGAATTTTTTGGCGTCGCTGGCGCTGGCGGTGAGGATGGCGTCGGAGTGACGGGAACCGTAACGGTTGATGTGTTCGACGGCTTTGTTGAGGTTGGGCACGACGCGGACGGCGAGGATGAGGTCCTGGTATTCGGCGGACCAGTCGTCTTCGGTGGCGGCGTCAAATTCGGGGATGATGGCGCGGCTGGGTTTGTCGGCGCGAATCTGGATGTGGCGGCGCGCGGCGAGGTCGCGGAGTTTGGGCAAAAATGTTGCGGCGACGTCTTTGTGGACGAGGAGGGTCTCAAGGGCGTTGCACGTGGCGGGGCGCTGGCACTTGGCGTTTTCGATGAGGGGAATGGCGCGGTCGAGGTCGGCGTCTTTGTTGACGAAGATGTGGCAAACGCCTTTGTAGTGTTTGAGGACGGGGACGCGGGATTGTTCGACAACGGCGCGGATGAGGGACTCGCCGCCGCGGGGGATGACGAGGTCGATGCGGTCGTCCATTTTGACGAGCTCGCCGACAGCGGCGCGGTCGGTGGTTTGGATGAGCTGGAGCGCGTGGCGTGGCAGGCCGGCTGCCACGCCACCGGCGGTCATGGCGTCGGCAATGGCACGGTTAGAGTGGAGGGCTTCCTTGCCGCCGCGGAGGATGACGGCGTTGGAGGTTTTGATGCAGAGGACGGCGGCGTCGGCGGTGACGTTGGGGCGGGCTTCGTAGATGATGGCGATGACGCCGATGGGGACGCGGCGTTTTTCGATGGTGAGGCCGTTGGCGGGGATGCGCTTGGAGAGACGTTTGCCGATGGGGTCGGGGAGGGAGGCGACGAAGCGGATGCCGTTGATCATGGCGGTGATGCGGCTGTCGTTGAGGGTGAGGCGGTCGATGAGGGCGGGGGAGAGGCTGGCGGTTTTGGCGGCGTCGATGTCGAGGGCGTTGGCGCGGAGGAGTGCGGGGCGCGCGGCGTCGAGGGCGTCGGCCATGGCGAGGAGGATTTTGTTTTTCTTCGCGGTGGAGAGGTTGACCATGTCGCGGGAGGCGACCTGGGCGTCGGCGGCGAGGATGGAGAGTTCGGAGGTCATGGGAAATTTTTAGAGGACGGAGGAGAGGATGAGCGTGCCGACGTCTTTGCCGTCGGTGACGTCGGTGAGGACGTTGTCCTGGCGGCCGTTGGCGATGACGACGGTGCAGCCGGATTTGGTGGCGGCCTGGGCGGCGACGAGTTTGGAGTCCATGCCGCCTTTGGAGATGCCGCCGGGCGTGGGGGGATTCACGAGGTTGAAGATGTCCTGGTTGAGCTGCTCGATGCAGGGGATGCGGCGCATGGTTTTCGTGGGGCCGTTGGGCGCGAGGACGCCGTCGACGGTGGAGAGGATGAGGAGGAGGTCAGCGCGGACGAGCTTGACGATGAGAGAGGCGAGGAAGTCGTTGTCACCGAGGGAGAGGTAGGCCTTGACTTCTTCGTCGGCGACGACGTCGTTTTCGTTGATGATGGGGATGACGCCGTAGCGTAGGAGATGCTCGAGGGTGCGGCGGACGTTGGCGACGCGGATGCGGTGCTGGAAGTCGGAATGAGTGAGAAGAACCTGGCCGACGTGGAGTTTTTCCCTGGCGAAAAAAGTCTCGTAATGGGTCATGAGTTTGGCCTGGCCGACAGCGGCGCACATCTGGAGGTCGGAGACGGCGGTAGGGCGTTCCTTGAGGCCGAGGGTTTCCATGCCGGTGGCGATGGCGCCGGAGGAGACGACGAGCACCTGGTAACCGCGCTTGCGCAAGGCGGCGAGCTGGTGCACGATTTTCTTGAGCCGCGCAAGGTCGGGCCGGCCGGAGGGCTGGACGATGACACGGCTCCCTATTTTGATGATGATGCGGCGTGACTCGGGAAGAAATTCGCGGTAGCGTTGTTCGGTCTTCATGATGGCAACGAGGTTGAGGGCGAGCGCGTCATGCGTTCGATGGCGTAAACTGTAACGAAACGCGGGGATTTTTTCAATTGCAAACCGCGTGTGGCGTGGCACGGGCGCTGCCACGCCACAGCGCCGGGTCAGGCGTCGAAGAGGGACGCGAGGGGATCGCCGCCGGATTTTTGGGGCTTGGCCGCGAAGTCGTCGCAACACTCGGTGGCATGCGTTTCGCGCTGGTGTTTGCCGCAGTATTCGGTGAAGGGGTTGACGACGTAATGGCGGCAGTGGCGGCAGGCGCGAAGGTGCGCGGCGTCGTCGAAAACGCGGGGGCGCGCTTCGCGTTCGGCCACGGAGAGTTCGGCGCGCGAGGCGTAGCGGTGACCGCACGCGGTGCAAAAATAAGTTTCGCCAATTTTTGTGAAATCCTCATACACCGCCTCGGTGCGGACGAGCGCGGTTTGGCCGCAGGCTGTGCAGTGGATTTCCATGGGCTAACGCGCGCTGGCGGCGATGCGGTTGTTGGCGTCGAGACGGAGGACGCGCGGCGCGTGGGTGGCGGCTTCTTCGGGCGTGACGGCGCAGAAGGCCATGACGATGAGGCGGTCGCCGACTTTGCCAAGATGCGCCACGGCACCGTTTAGGCAGCAGGTGCGGCTGCCGCGCGGGGCCTCGATCGCATAAGTTTCAAAGCGGTTGCCGTTCTCGAGATCGGCGACGAGGAGCTTTTCGTAGGCGCAAATTCCGACGGCATCGAGCAGGTCGAGGTCAACCGACAGGCTGCCCTCGTATTCGAGTTCGGCCTGGGTGACGCGGAGGTGGTGAAGTTTGGACTTTAAAAGGTGAACAAGCATGTTTGACAGGATACGGAATGCGGCGTGAAAGATAAAGAAGAAAATACCGGTTGCGGGGTTTTTCGATTTTGGAATTTTTACTTCGAGGCCATCCATTTTTTCCGGCTGATGTTTTTCGGCAAACTATGCTATCGTGATACAAAAGGGGAGAGCGTTCACTTATAAATAGATATTGCAGTTTTGTGGAGAGAGGTGATAATTTTATAGATTTGTGCTATTCGTCACCTCTGACCTCACAAACCAAGGAGAAATCATGCCAAAATGCAAAAAATGTGGTTCAACAACGGCAGTGAAAAATGGCATCGTTGCCGGACGACAACGCTACAAATGCAAAGCCTGCGGATGCAATTTCCGTGAAGGTGACGACCGAACCAATTCACAAATAGCAGCAAAAAAGGCACTTTGCGTCTTGTTCTGTGCCATGGCCAAAGGATCATACCGGATGATCGGCCACATTCTGAAGATCCACCATACGCTCGTTTACCGCTGGATTCGCGCGTTTGGGGAGGCGTTGCCGGAAGCGAAGGTCGAGGGCGACATCATGCAGATGGAATTTGATGAGATGTGGCATTTCATCGGCTCAAAAAAAACAAGCTTTGGCTCATCAAGGCCGTTGATCGCGGCACACGCCGAACTGTGGCCTGGGTGCTCGGCGATCGTGATTCTGCAACCTTCAAGCGACTTTACGACACGATGCGGCATTTGAAAACTGCACGTTTTTCACGGACAATTGGGAGGCTTCTGCCAAGGTCTTTGGTTCTTCCCCGGAAGCGCCATGTTATTGGGAAAGCTCACACCTTTGCGATCGAATGCGACAACAGCAATACCCGTCACCATTTGGGGCGATTCACGCGACGTACAAAAGTCG
>JAVBOU010000089.1:0-14257 GCA_031550185.1 Kiritimatiellia bacterium
GACCGCCGGGCGCGCGGGGTAGGGGATGGACGGTGGGTGTATGTCGCTTGCGTTGCGGATGCAAGTTTGTCGTAAGCCCGGCGCGCCCGGCGGTCGCGCCCCGCCAGTGATCAACTTTGTGGTGAACCAAAATGCCGCATGAGGCGTTAAAAAGGCTGGTGAATACGTCTAACTACCATCCTCATCACCGCCCAACAGGGTTTACGCTTTTGGAGCTGGTGTTTGTCATTGTGTTGCTGGGCATTGTCAGCGTGATTGCGGTGAGCCGTTTGGGGCATATCCCCAAGCAGGCGGCGATTCGGCAGGCGGGCGCGGATTTGCAGGTGTTGCGGGAGGCGTTTGTCGGGGGTTCGGTGATGCCGGGATATTTGGACGACATGGCGGGGTTGCCGGGATTTTCGCCGGCACGGGTGCGGGTGCACAATTTGCTGGGGCCGACGAATGTGGTGACACGGCAGGGGGTGTCGCTGGATGTGAATCCGGTTCAGTCAGGCGTCGCGGAGGCGGCTTGCTTTGCGAGTTGGGACGCGGAGACGGGGCGCGGCTGGCGGGGGCCGTATTTGCGGGGGACGCTGCTGCAAGGCGGCGGGGCGGGCTTTCCGCTGCCGGGGGACGCGCGATCGGCGGGGGACGATTCCTTTGCGACGCGCGGGTTTTTTCCGGCAACGCCAAATGGATCGGTGCCGTATGGGATGGTTGGGGATTTGTGCGTGCGGGATCCCTGGGACAATCCGTATGTGTTGCAAATTCCGCCGGACGCGGCGTTTGTGAATCCGACGGAGGCGTTGCGGTTTCGTTATGCGCGGCTGGTGTCGGCAGGGCCGGACGGGGTGGTGCAGACGCCGTGTTTTCCGTCGGGTTCGGCGGGCGTGTTGTCGTTGGCGGACCGGTTGTTTTACAAGCTGGCGGGATGGCGGGACGGCGAGGTGACGGCGCGCGGCGATGATATTGTCTTGTTTTTAAACCGGGCGGATGTGTGGGAGGCGGTCGATGAATAAGGGGGGATTCACGCTGCTGGAACTGGTGATTGTGCTGGGGCTGATAACGCTGCTGACGCATCTGGCGGTGCGTGAAACGTCGCGCTGGCGTTCGAATCAATTGCACGTGCAGGCGGGGAAGACGTTTGAGGAGTTGCGGGGCGCGATCATCGGGACGGACTTTGAACGCGACGCGGACGGGGTGCGCGTGCGGCATGGATTTCTGGCGGACATGGGGCGGCTTCCGTTTGCGCAACCGGCGCCGGAAGATGCGTCGCGGCTGACGTTGTCGGAACTGTGGGTCGCGCCGCTGGATGAGGCGGAGCGGTTTGCCATACGCCCGGCGACCAGCGGGAATCTTTTGGACGGCGACGCAACGGACGCGGACGCCGGCGTTTTTGTTCCGTGCGGATGGCGGGGCGGTTACCTGCGGCTACCGTTTGGCCGGACGCGCCTGACGGATCCGTGGGGGAATCCGATGGAGACGCCGGACGCGGCGAAGTATTTGACGCGCCTCTGCGACGCGGCGGGCCATCCGATCGCGAACACCAACACGCCTATTGCCATGATCCGGCACTTTGGCGCGGACGGCACGCCGGACACCACGCGCCTGCCGGAGACAGAGGCGGATCACGACGGCGTGCTGGAGTTGCTGCGCAACGCCGACGGCACGGACAACGCGGCGGCGTTGACGAATGCGTCGCTGACCGTGACGCTGACGTTGCTGGATGAACACGGCGCGGCAAGCGCGGTGACTGGCGCCAGCGCCACCGCGCGGATTTACGGCCCGTACGGCGGGCAAATCGTCGTCGTGAAAAAAAACATCTCCTTTTTGAATGGCGCGGGCACCACGACGCTTCATGGCTTGACGCCAGGGCCGCGGGTGCTGCGCATCACGTACAACGGCACGCTCAAGACGCCGCCGCGCGTGGTCTTGATCCAGCCGGGCGCAAACCAGGCATCGGAGCGCCTCGTGATACACACGGAATATGCGCCGGGGGAGGATGACGAATGAAACAGCGCAACATGACGTTTCTGGCGGTTGTTGCGGGCGACCGCATGGCCTGGCATGATCTGCGGACGGGGAAGGGCGGCGAAATCCTGCGGCGTCTTCACGCGCCGCTTGACGAAAGTCTGGCGGAACTTTTCAAGCAGGCGGAGATCCAGCGCGGCGCCTCGGTGCTGGTGATGGGCGGGGACTTGTTCACGCAAACCGTTCGCCTCCCGGTGGCGCAAACGCGCGGGCTTTCGCATGAGGAATTAAAGGCCGCGCTGGCGTATGAAGTGTCGCCGTTTTCCACGATTGCGCCGGAGCAAAGCGAGACCGCGTTTGTGGTGACGCGACAGGAAGAGGGTTTTCAAACGTGGTCGGTGTTGCAGGTCGCGCGAACCGAAGTGGCGGCGGTGCGGAGCAAGGTGCGTGCGGCGCGCGGACGGCTTTGGGGATTGGCGCCGGTGCCGGCCGAATTTGGCGAACGCTCCCTGGCGGAGCTGGCGCAACGCGCGGCCGCGGGAAGCCTTCAGCAACCGCTGATTCGTCCGGCGTCGGAGGCGCTGGGCTTTCGGAATTTGCTGGTGTGCGGCGTTGCGGCGGTTGGCCTCGTGGCGCTCGTTTGCGTGGCGCACGCGTGGATGCAAGGCGAGTCGCTAAAGCGCCTTCAGGAGACTGAACGCAAGCGCAACAACATCGTGGCCGCCAACAACGAAATGGCGCAAGCCAACCAGCGATTGAAAACCCAGTTGCAGGAGTTTCGCGGCGCGACGACGCTCACGGTCCAGGTCTACGCGCACGCGGACGCGACGAATGCCTGGCACGGTTTGCTGACCGGACTCACCACGTCGATGGGCACCAACGGCGTCGTGCTCTCGCTGGTCAGCAACGCGCCGTTTGACGTCTCGGCGACCTGCATGGCGGACTCCACGCTGACGGCGAGCCTTTGCCTGGAGCAACTCGTTCGCCACACCGCGCCGGAGGGATGGCGGGTGGAGCTGAACAGCGTCCGCGAAACCGCCGGACGTTTTTCGCGCTTCGATTTTCGCGTCCGAAGACCATGACCCCTGTGAGCACCGCACACCAATGACCTTGTCACGCAACGATAAAATTTTTCTCACCCTCGCACCCGCGCTGGCCGTTGCGGCACTCTATGTGTTTTTGCACGCGCGCCCGCAGGCGCGACGCGCGAAGCAAGTTGTGAATCATCTCGCCACCATGGGCACCGAGTTGCAACTTCGCCAACGGGGCGACGATCTGCTGGCCGAGCAAAAATCCCTGCAGGCCGCGCTCACCGCGACGTTGCAAGCGCGGAAGGGCGACACCGCGACAAACACCGCCCTGCTGCCGTTGGAACCCAGCGCGCAGTTGTCGCTGTTGCAACGCCTCCTGCGCGAGGAGGGCATCCGCCTGGTGGAAATCCGCCAGGCCAGCGGAGCTTCCGCCGGTGTGGCCGCATGGTCGCTGACCGTTGGCGCCACGTACGAGGAGATGGTGCGCGTGACGGCGCGTTTCCGCGACAACCTGCCGCCGGTTTGGATTGAGACGCTGACGATCAGCGGCGCGGGCGAATCCCGCAAGCCGCATTTTTGGACAATGTCGGTCTGCCTATGAACGAACCCATGGAAGAAAAACTGAAGCAGCTTTTTGTGCTGTGCGAAACCGAGCAGGGTTCGGACATTCACCTCTGCGTCGGCGAGACGCCGCGCCTGCGCCGCAACGGCCTGTTGTGTCCCGTGGCAAACATGCAACCCCTGACACAGCCGGAGATGGACACGTGTTGCGTGGCGCTCATCGACACCACGCTGCCACCGGGCATGGCCACGGAAAATCCGCTGGAACGCGCGCTCTCCATCTTGTTCGCGAAAGGCGCGGTCGATGGCGCCATCACCTCGCCGACCGGACACCGCTACCGCTTCAACGTCTTCCGCGAAAACAACCGCACGGCCATTGCGTTGCGGCGGCTGGATGATTGCTTTCTTCCGCTTCAAACGCTGGGGCTTCCCGAACAGCTGGCCGATTTTTGCGATTTGAAGGACGGGCTCGTCGTCGTCTCCGGCCCGACCGGCGCGGGCAAAAGCACAACGCTGGCAACACTCATCGACCAAATCAACCGCACGAGCGAAGGCCACATCATCACGATTGAAGATCCGGTGGAGTATGTGCACGCCTCGCAAAAAAGTCTGGTGAGCCAGCGGCAAATCGGACGCGACGCGACCAGCTTTAACGCCGCATTGGTCGAGTCGCTCCGCCAGGATCCGGACGTGATTCTCGTCGGCGAAATCCGCGAACTTGAAACCATTCGCACGGCGATCATCGCGGCGGAAACCGGGCATCTGGTCTTCACTACATTGCACGCGGGCGATTGCGTCGGCGCGATCGAGCGGCTGGTGGCGGTCTTTCCCTCCGGCGAGCAGGAGGGCATCCGCCGCCAGCTTTCGCTGGTGCTCCGCGGCATCCTCGCGCAGCATTTGCTGCCCTCCGCCGAGACCGGGCGAATCCGCGTCGCGTGCAGCGAATTGCTGGTGGTGACGCCGGCGATTGCCAACTTGATCGCGCAGGGCAAAAGCCAGCAAATTTACTCCGCCATCGAAACTGGCGGCAACATGGGCATGCAGACCATGGAGCAGTCGCTGGCGCGGTTGCTCCTGGCCGGCAGCATCACCGAACAGACCGCCCTGGCCATGGCGCGCGTGCCGCGGCTGGTCAAGGAATGGGTGCAATCCGAACGACGGAAGGGACGACCGTGAACCCGCCATCCATTCCGGAAATTGATTTGACGCAGGTCAAAATGGATCCCGCGTGGGCGTTGCGCCTCGCGCCGCAACTCGCCTTGCGCCGCCTCGTGTTGCCGTTGTGTTTGGTGGACGACGCGCTCGTGACGGCCTTTGCCGATCCCGAGGATGCGCCGACGCGCGAGATGGTGGAGCGCGCGTGCGGCAAAAAAGTGTCGCCCGTCAAAGTCGACGCCGGACAACTGCGCAAAGAGTTGCTGCGCGTCTACGGAAATCCGCGCGCGACACAAACCCATCGCGACGCCGCAACAGGCATGGACGATCCGGTCGCAGTCGTGGAATCCATTTTGCGTGCGGCGACGATCCGCCAGGCGTCGGACATTCATCTCGATCCGCAGCGCGACGGCATTCATGTTCGCTTTCGCGTGGACGGCGTGCTGGAAACGTTTGTGCGTTTGCCGCTGACCATTCAGGCCGCGGTAAACAGCCGCGTGAAGGTGCTGGCCGGGCTCGACATCGCCGAACGGCGCGCGCCACAGGACGGCGGATTTAGCTGGCGTCTTGCGGGCGGCGAACATCACGCGCCGACCGACATTCGCGTGGCGACGCTGCCGGTTCGCTTCGGCGAAAAAATCACGCTCCGCCTGCTCGACGCGGGCCGCGAAAGATTGACCATCCGCAATCTTGAGCTTGAACCGGACATGTTGCGGCAGTTCGAACAGATTTTGGATCGCCCGCACGGACTCGTTTTGTTGACCGGGCCGACGGGCAGCGGAAAAACAACAACCCTTTACGCGGCGATTCGTTCCTTGATGGAGCGCGCGGATCTCAACATCCTGACCGTCGAGGATCCGATTGAATACGAAATCGCCGGCGTGTCGCAGGTGGAGGTGGACAGCAGCGACAAGGTTAATTTTTCAAAAGCCCTGCGCAGCCTTTTGCGACACGATCCCGACATCGTGATGATCGGCGAAATCCGCGACAACGAATCGCTGGGCACCGCGGTGAAGGCCGCGCTCACCGGGCACCTTGTGTTGTCCACGCTGCACACCGGCGACGCGATTGGCTCCGTCGCGCGCTTGCTCGACATGGGCCTGGCGCCGCACCTGATCGCCGCGACGCTTCGCCTGAGCGCGGCGCAACGATTGTTGCGGCGGCTCTGCCCGCATTGCGCGCGGCCGGTGACGCTGAGCGCGGCGCACGCTTTGGCGCTGGAGCAGCCGGAGCTGGAGGGCCGCGAAGCCTGGGCGCCCGGCGGATGCCTGCGCTGCGCGGGGCGCGGCTACAGCGGACGAATCGGCGTGTTTGAATTTATGGTTCCGGACGCGGAGGTCGTGTCGATGATCGCCGCCGGGACGCCCACCGCGGAGCTGGCCGCGTATCTGCGGCAGCACAAGATGCCGACGCTGTTGAACGACGCCGCGAAGAAATTGCTGGCGGGCAAAATAACGATGAAAGAGATCATCCAAACACTCTGCGGGAGCGCGTCATCATAACGACGTTTTCTTACAAGGCGCGCACGGCGCAAGGCGGCATTCAGTCGGGCGAGCGTGAGGCGGAGAGCAGCGCGAAGGCGGCGGAGGAATTGCGCCGGCAGGGGCTTGTCGTGCTCAGTATCCAGCCGGTGAAGCGGCGGCAAAAGGGCGCGCTTCCGGCCTTCTGGCATCCGTCGTGGTTGCTGCCGGTGTCATCGCTGGATGTGGAGTCAGGTCTGCGCCAACTGGCATCGATGCTGCAAAACGGCGTGTCGATTCTCGGCGCCCTGCAGATCGTCGCGGAGCAGTCCGCGGCGCCGCGCGCGAAGCGAATGTGGATGACGCTGGAGGAGCGCATTCGCGGCGGCGATCCGGTCTCCGGCGCGATGGAGCGATACAAGCGGGTTTTCGGGCAGTACATCATTCAGCTCGTGCGGGTGGGCGAGCATTCGGGCGAATTGGAGGCCGTGTTCCTGCGCGCGGCGGAGCATCTCGAGCTGCACCGCAGCGTCCGCATCATGACCATCAACGCGCTGATCTATCCGTTGCTGACAATGTTTTTCGCGCTGTGCGTGTCGGCGTATCTGGTCATTGTGCTGATTCCCAAGGTGTCGACTTTTCTGTCGTCCAGCGGCGCGAACCTGCCGCGGATCACGCAAATGCTGATGTCGTTGTCGGAGTGGATGCGGCTCAACGGCCTCTTCGTGCTGATCGCCATTGCCGCGGCCGCGGCCGCATGGGTGGCGATCCGTTTGCATCCGGTTGGCCGCGATCATCAGGACGCGCTGCTGCTGCGGCTTCCGGTCGCGGGCAAAATTTTACGCTTGTCGCAAACCGCGGTTTTGGCGCGCGGCCTGGGCATGCTCATCGAGAGCGGCGTGACGCTGCTGGACGCGCTCGGCGTGCTCGAAAACCTGCTGACCAACCGCCGGATTTCGCGGCGGATCATCGAGGCGCGCACCGGCGTCATGCACGGCGATTCGCTGGCCGACACCTTCATGCGCGCGCCGGAGCTCATGCCCATGCTCGTGCGCATGACCGCCGTGGCCGAAACAACCGGCACGCTTGGCAAGACGCTCAACGAAGTCGCGTTCTTTTACGAAGGCATGCTCGTGACCACCATCAAGCGGCTGGGGATTGTGATCGAGCCGGCGCTGATCATCATCACGACCGGCCTGGTCGGCTTCGTTTACATTGCCTTTTTCACAGCGCTTTTCCAAATGACGACTTCCTCCATTTAACGCAAGGACCACACGATGACAAAAACGCGAATTATTTTTTCAGCCGCCTTGGTGGCCGGCGCGTGTTTCGCGCAGGAGCCCGCACGGCTCGACCCCACCGTCACGCCGCAGGCGATGGCCGACACGCTCCGCCAGCAACTGGCGGAGATTCGTGCCTTGCGCGTGAAGGCGCTGGTTGTCGGCGAGGACGACACAGGCATTGCGCTGCTCTCGACCGAAGACGGACGGACGCTCGGCGGCGGACAGCAGGAGGCCGCCGTGGTGCGACCGGGTAGCACGGTGCAGATGGACTACAACGGGACGCCCGTGCGCATGCTCATCCAAAGCGTCTCCTCCGAAGGCGTGCGCATTGAGACGCCGTCGCTGGACGAACAGGTGCTGGTGGCCGGCAGTTTCAAGCCGCTTCCGCCGCCACCCCGCTCCGCCAAAAACACGCGCTACCTGCGTTATATCGAGGCCAAGGATCTGTCGCTGGACACCACGCTCAAGCTTATCGCCGACCAGTCTGACGCCAACCTTTCGGTCTCTGACAAAGCGGCGCAGGAACGCGTCTCCGTCTTCCTGCGCAACGTGACCGTCGCCGTCGCTGTCGAAGAAATCTGCCGCTCGAAAAACTTGTGGTTCCGCACCGACGAAACCTCCGGCATCATCCGCATCAGCACCATGGAGGAATACGAAAAAGGTCTCTCCTCCTTCCGCGAGGAAGTGAGCGAAACCTTCACCCTGCTCTACCCGAATGTCTTCGAAGTCGCCTCCGCGATTTACGGCCTCTATCCCGATCGCGTCATGCTCTCCATGGGCGACGACAACATGGACGACCAGGACACGCGCGACATCACCCGCCGCCTCCAGCGCTTCAGCGTGCTGGCCTCCGGTTCGAGCTCCGGGCTGCTGAACAACAACATCGGCGGCGGCTCGATCAACAGCGTCGGCTCCTACGGCGGCGGCTACAGCAGCTATGGCGGTTACGGCGGATATTCGTCGCGCAACAACATCCTGATGCTCGGCCCCAACGGCACGTATGACTTCCGTCCGCGCGAAACTTACAGCCAGCTCACCGCCGACGATGCCAAGTTGCTCGAGCTCTCCCGCTTGAGCGGCCAAACCGCCCTCGAGCAGACCGCGCAAAATTTGCGCGAAAACAACGCCACCATTTTCGTCACCGCCAGCAAGCGCAACAACATGCTTATCGTCCGCACCAGCGACCCGAAAATCATGAGCGAAATCCGCGCGCTGGTTCATCGCCTCGACATCCCCACGCCCATGGTGCTGCTCGAAGTCCGCATCCTCCAGCTCGCCATCAATGACGACTTCACCTCGTCCTTCGAATACGCCTTCCACAAGGATTACTCGATCGGCGGCGAAGACGTCGCCTTCCGCGCCGGCTTTCCCGGCCTCGATCCCCTGATCGCCGCGCCCAACACCGACGCCATGACCTTCCAATTCGTGAGCGACGTCCTGAGCGCGCGCATCCAGCTCCTCGCCAAGGAGGGCCGCGTCAAGACCATGGCCACGCCAAGCCTTCTGATCGCCAACAACGAAGTCTCCCGCCTTTTCATCGGCGAGGAACGCCCCATGGTGCGCAACATCACCAGCGAGACCGTCGTCAACCAGGAGACCGTCGTCACCGTCCCGCAGACCGAAATGCAATACCAGCCCGTCGGCACCATGCTCCTCATCACCCCCAGTATCAACGCCGACCGCACCGTCTCCCTGCGCCTGCTCCAGGAAAACTCCAAGATCCTCAAGGGCGACGCCACCATCCCCATCGTCACCGCCAACGGCGAAGTGCAAAACGTCGCCATCGACGTCATCTCATCGCGCAGCATCAGCGGCACCTTCATCGCCAAGGACGAAATGGTCGTTGCCGCCGGCGGCCTCATCGAGGAGGAAGACTCTTATCACGAAAGCAAAGTTCCCCTTCTCGGCGACATTCCCTTTTTGGGCTGGCTCTTCAAGAGCAAAACCAAAACCAAGCTGCGCTCCGAAATGATCATCCTCATCAAGCCCCACGTCATTGTCACGCCCTCCGAAAGCGAGGCCATCAGCCAGCGCTTCCTCCAAGGCGCTGCCGAGCATCCCGCGATCGACGGACGCCCCTCGCTCGACGTCCTCCGCCCCATCCCCAAAGAGAAGGGTCTTCTTCTTCCCGAAATCGATTGATGAACCATTGCGAAGAGGCCGGCGTTTAAAGTTGTTGTCAGGACGACAATTGCTTTTTAACCAAAACAAAGGGAGTGCTCATGCAAAAGCAAACAGTCTCGCATCACAAAAAATTCGGCTTCACGCTGATTGAATTGATTATGGTCGTCGCCGTAATCGCCATCATTGCCACCTTGGCGATCTCGCGCCTCTCCGGCGTGCAGAAAAATTCCGCCGACAAATTGAACATGGCCAATCTCAGCCGCATCGGCAGCGCGGTCGAAACCTTCATGGCCGTCGCCGACGGCGGCCTCAACCGCCTCGACACCATTGTCGGCAACACCAACGGCACCATCGTCACCGGCACCGCCGGCAGCTATTCCATCGCCACCGACGGCCTGCTCATCACCACCAACAACACCAAAAACGTCGGCATCGCCTCCGACCTCTACTACAACGTCAACATGGCCGCCTGGGGCAACACCCAATTCCCGCCCCTCATGTCCCAATACTACCTCACCGCCGACGACGTCAAAGCCCTCCGCAAACTCGGCCTCACCTATCTCATGCGCTACACCAGCGGCAGCCGCTTCGCCACCGGCGATGACGGCGAATGGCCCACCGGCACCGGCACCGACCCCGACACCTGCCTCTGCGTTGCCACCACCGTCGCCACCGGCCTCTCCGTCCCTGTCGTCAACCCCTGCGCCATCAGCTCCGCCAGCGTGCCGGTCGGCGCACTGGCCTACCAATCCTGCGGCCAGGACGTGCGCTTCACCACCACACCCGCCATCCTCATCAATGGCACCTCCTACTCGCCCAGCGCCACCGCCACGCTCATGAACGCGCTCAAAAACGGCGACGGCATCCTCCTCGCCTTCGGCATCGGCCAATACGCCTCCCTCGTTGGCAGCAACAAGGCCGGCCTCGACTCCGCGCCCACCAACCCCGCGATCGAAAAAGACACCTACCGCCGTTACTTCGTCCTCATCCGCCTGAAGAAGGACACCAGCGGCCAAATGGTCGCCGAATACGCCGGCATCATGGACTCCCGCGGCGAGACCATGAAATCCCTGCGCGCCAAGCTGCGCCAGTAAACCTCTCACTTTGACTCCGGCCTCACCGCCGCAGTCATGGCAAAGAACAGGCCCTTCATGCGGAGGCCTGTTCTTTGTTTTTCGTGGCAGAGCATGACCTCTGCCACGCGCCGCCCAGTTGGAATGTAACGGTTGTCGTCGATTATGGAGTGCGGCGATTCATCGCCGCTTTTCCGTTCGCTCTTTGTTTTCGGAGAACATAGCGCCGGTAGGGTGGGGCGCGACCGCCGGGCGCGCCGGGCATCGGATGGACGTTTATTTTTTGTCGCTTGCGTGGCGGATCCAAACTTGTCGCAACCCCGGCGCGCCCGGCGGTCGCGCCCCACCCATACGTGCAATTACTCTTCGCCCCGTTGGGGCGCAAGACACCCCCCCTTCGTCGTGGCAGAGCACGACCTCTGCCCCGCGCCGCAAGGCTTTTTGTGGCAAAGGGATTGTCATGCCACGCAAAGGGATGTTATAGTGGCGACATGCGAATTACAGGCGGAGAACTGGGCGGTTTGACGTTGAGGACGCCGAAGGGAAACCGGGTGCGGCCAACGCAGGATCGTGTGCGGGAGGCCGTGTTTTCGATGCTGGGGGAGAAGGTGAGCGACGCGCGGGTGCTGGACCTTTTCGCCGGAACCGGAGCGCTGGGAATTGAGGCGGGAAGCCGCGGCGCGGCGAGCGTGACGTGGGTGGAGGAGGAACGCCGTAATCTGGAGGTGGTGCGGGAAAATGCACAAAAACTGCACGTGTGCGAATGCAAAACAGAATTTGTGTGCGACGAGGTGGGGCGGTGGTTGAAGCGCGTGAACAGCGAAGAAAAAAATCAGCAATCAGCCATCAGCAATCAGCAATCCTTCGACCTCATCTTCGCGGATCCGCCGTATGAATGGGTGGCGCGGGTTGGCTGGGACAAGGTGGCAGGCGCGTTGCGGGGCCTGCTGGCGGAGGGCGGAATTTTTGTGGCGGAACAGGGGGCGGATCAAGCGGCGTGGGTGGGGGCGGGGTGGGAGTTGACGCGGGACAGGGTGTATGGCGGGACGCGGATTTGTGTGTATCGAAAGGAGAACGAAGATGAACATGGCGCGTGAGACGGCGGTGTATCCGGGGACGTTTGACCCGTTGACGCTGGGACATCAGGATTTGATTCTGAGGTCGTCGAAGGTCTTTCGGAATGTGGTCGTGGCTGTGGCGGCGACGTCGTCGAAGGCGGGGACGATGTTCTCGCTGGAGGAGCGCATGGCGATGGTGCGGGAGGCGGTGGACGCGGCGGGGATTGAGCGGGTGACCGTGGAGCCGCTGGACGGGTTGCTGGTCGAATATTGCGAACGCAAAGGGTACGGCATCGTGGTGCGCGGGTTGCGGGCGTATTCGGATTTTGAGTATGAGTTTCAAATGGCGTTGACGAACCGCCAGTTGAATCCGCGCGTGGAGACGATGTTCCTCATGCCGAACGAGGAGCACAGCTACATCACGGCGAGCATGGTGCGGGAAGTGGCGCGCTTCGGCGGACGGACCGCGGACTTTGTGCCGCCGGCGGTCTTGCGCCACATCGAGGCGTGGAGGAAGGCGAGGCAATGAAGAAGGGCAAAGAACACATCAAGGACGGCATGCCGCTCGAGCTGCTGGTGAACATGCAGCGCCTGCGCGAGGAGGGCGAGTGGTTTGAGGGCGAGCTGCATCCCGACGCGCTCGACGTGGAGGAGAGCGAGCTGTTGCACCTCGCGGGGCCGTTGCGCTACCGCGTGCAGGTGCAGGTCGCGGGCGAGGAGGTGTTGGCGCGCGGACGCGTGGCGCAGCGGATGCGTTGCGTGTGCAGCCGGTGCGCGGCGGAGTTCGAACTGGAGGTCGAGGAGCCGGCCTTCATCGCGTCGTATCCGCGCGTCGAGGCGCTGGAGTTTCTGGACTTGACGCCGGAGCTTCGAGAAGCTATTCTATTAGCCCTTCCCAGTTACCCGACTTGCAATGAGGAGTGCCTGGGATTGTGCGTCCGTTGCGGGGCCAACTTGAACAAAAAAGCTTGTTCGTGTCCGCCCGGCGCGCAGAAAGAACAATGGGCGGCGCTGGATCAGCTCAAACTGTAGCGTCGCAAAAGTGAAATCAATTTAGGAGTCGTGAACCCATGGCGGTACCCAAACGGAAAAAGTCGAAAATGCGCGTGCGTCAGCGCAAGGGCCAGGTCAAGGCCATTGTGTCCGAGGTTCAGGCGTGTTCCAACTGCGGCGCGCCCCACCGCATCCACCGCGCCTGCGCGGCCTGCGGTTTTTACAATGCCCGCCAAGTGCTTCCGGTCGAGGCCTGAAGCCTTGCGGAATGATGTTTTGAAAAGAAAAACGGGGTGCCTCGCGCCTCGTTTTTCGTCGTTGCAGGAGACCACATGCGTATTGCCCTAGATGCAATGGGAGGCGACTACGCGCCGGCTGAAGTTGTCCGCGGCGCGATCCTCGCCATCAAACAGCTCAAAAAAGACGTCACGTGCGTCTACCTCGTCGGCGACCAGGCCGCCGTCCTGACCGAGCTCCAGGCCTGTAAAACCGGCGTGTCCGAAAACCTCCAAGTCATCCACGCCGCCGAAAACGTCCAGATGGACGAATCCCCCGCCGCCGCGGTCCGCAAAAAAAAGCAGGCGTCCATCAACATCTGCATGAACATGCTCCGCGACGGAAAGGTCGACGCCGTCATCTCCGCCGGCAACTCCGGCGCCGTCGCCGCCTCCGCCGTCATGACCCTCGGCCGCATCAAGGGCGTCGAGCGTCCCGTCATCGCCATGGCCATGCCCACGCGCCGCCCCGGCCGTCCCTTCCTCCTCATCGACGCCGGCGCCAACACCGACTGCGAACCCGAATGGCTCTCCCAGTTCGCCATCATGGGCTCCGTCTACTCCCACTTCGTTTTGCGCCGCATCAACCCCGTCGTCGGCCTCCTCAGCATCGGCACCGAAGACTGCAAGGGCAACGAACTCACCAAAAAAGCTTTCCCGCTTCTCAAGGCCCTTCCCGACATCAACTTCCGCGGCAACTGCGAAGGCCACGACCTCTTTGTCGGCGAGACCGACGTCGTCGTCTGCGACGGCTTTGTCGGCAATATTGTTTTGAAAACCATTGAAAGCGCCGCCCACGCCATTGGCGGCTGGATGAAAGAAGAATTCGTCCGCCATCCCATCCGTCAGCTCGGCGCGCTCCTCTTGCGCGGCGCCCTCATGACCATGAAGCGCAAAATGGATCCCGAAGTCTACGGCGGCGCGCCCCTGCTTGGCGTCCCCGGCACCGTCATCATCACCCACGGCGCCTCCAGCTCCACCGCCATCTACCACGCCATCATCGCCGGCGTCAACGCCGCCCGCAACAACGTCGCCCGCGAAATCGAAGCACGCATCCCCGCCGCCCGCGCGTGACCAAACAATAATTTTATGCGTTGTGGCGTGGCAGGTCTCCTGCCACGCCACAATGGTTTTACGCCCCAACAGGACTGACATGATTTGCCTCGTTGCGATGCAGTTGAAGACGTGTGTAGCAATGTTGTACGAAAACGTTATATGGGTGGGGCGCGACCGCCGGGCGCGCCGGGTTTACGACAAGCTTGAAGCCGCAACGCAAGCGACAAAAATAAACGTC
>JAVBOU010000137.1:0-5346 GCA_031550185.1 Kiritimatiellia bacterium
AAACCTCGCGTCCGTCGCTACATTCCCGCCACCCGCTACCTCGGGGCCGCCGTAACCGAAATTTAAAAAACCACACAATACCCCCGGGTGGGGTGGCTGTGCTCCGGCCACGCCACAACACAGGAGTCAAACATGCAGCACATAAAACAGCACAGTCTGGCGGTGTTTTTCGCGCTGGCATCGGTCTGCGCCAACGCTGATTACATCCTGATCCCGTACAATGCGAACATGAAGGCGACGGCGCAAACCGTCAGTTATGCCAACCGTTTCCCTGACCGGGCGATCGACGGCAGCGGGCTTGACGTGGACGGGGTTTGCCACACACAGAACCCCGCAGACAATAACATGTGGATGGGGCAATCCTCGTCGCAAGCATATCCGCAATGGTTCCGCGTCGATCTTGGCGAGGAGCATGACCTTGGCGCCGTCAAGATATGGAACTTCAACTTCAACAACGGCACCGCGTATGTGAACCGGGGTATCAAGGACATCGACATTTACATCGCGCCTGACACGGACAACACGGCTGTGACCGGCGCATCGCCCAACTTGTCAAACGCAGCATGGTCGCTGGTTTACAGCGGCCAGGTGCCGCAGGCCAGCGGTCGCGCGGATGACGCGGGCGCCCCGCTGATCGAATGGACGAAGACGCGCGCGCGCTGGGTGGGCATCAACATCAAGTCGATTTGGGGCGGCGGCTACGGCGGCATCAGCGAAATACGGTTCTACGCCGCTGACATTCCCATTGTCGTCAGTCTCGACGCCATTGACGTTTCCAGCACCACCACGCTGGGCTTCAACGGAACGCTTGAAACAGAGTCCGCGGCGAATCTTGTCGCCTGTTATGGCGCGGTCAACGGCGGGCGAAATTTCAACGCATGGGACGCCACGACTGTTTTTCCGGCACACGGCACGGGCGACTTTGCCGAAACCCTTTCCAACATTCCCGCCAACGGCGGTTATTATTTCGCGCTTGCCGCGACCAATTCAGCCGTTGCCTGGGCCGCGCAAAATCCGCTGGTTTTCATCGCCGGCCCGGTGAGCGTGGAGGCTCCGGCTGATTTTTATGAAAACCAATACGCGCCCGGGTTTCTGACGTTTCGGCGACCGACGGTGTCGACCAACGTTCCGTTTGCCGTCACGTACCAGATCAGCGGAACGGCGTTGCCGGGCGTGCATTACCAGGCGTTTTCCGGCACGGTCGCGTTTGATGTTGGTGTTGCCGAAGTCAAGCAACAGGTCATGCCGATTGACAACAATTCGACGATCGACCGCACTGTTGCGATCGCGCTTGATCCGGGCAATTACCTCGCCAATGCGAATACCACGGCCGTGTTCACGATCCTCGGCAAGGCCGGCATCGGCGAGACCGTTACGTGGTCCGGCGACGCGGGCGACTTGCATTGGCATACGCCGGCGAATTGGAATCCCGCCCGGATCCCGCGCGCTACTGACGACATCCTTTTCACCGCCGCCGGTTTGAACAACGGAGCGGTCATCACGCTTGCGCAGGACGCCCAAGTCAACTCCATCACGCTTGATTCGACCGCCTCCTTTACGATTGGCACAACGAATAACCAATATATTGCCTTCTCCGCACTGACCAACAACGCCGGAAATTCGCTGATCATCGCCGCGCGTTGCAGGGTGACCGCCGACACCTCCAACATCTCTGACTGGGTGCTCAACAGCGGCTTGCGTATCAACGGCGGAATCGCGTCCGCGGCCGGCGTCACAGTTCGCAAGACCGGGGAGGGGACGCTGAACCTGAACTCCGCCATATCCACCGCATTTCTCGGCGCGTGGGAAATCGCGGCCGGCCCTGTCATCGTCAACCAGGAGGACGGCATGCGCGGCAACGTGATTCTCGGCGGTTCCGACGCCTCCGCCTCCCTTTCAGCCTCGCTCTCCAAAGGCTTCACCGGGAACATGAACGTCACCATTCTGACAAACGGCCTCTTCAGTTGCGGCAACCAGGACAACGGACGCATTCGCAGCATCCACGTCATGGAGGGCGGGCGCGCCAACCTGACGACCGTTTATTTTTACAGCTACTTTGCCAGCCTCACCGGCGGCCGCATCGACGGCGGACAGTTTTTCAACGGCGGCCACACGCAGGCCTTGCGCAGTTATGCCAGCGCGACGCCCGCGGTCTTTAATTGCGGCTTCAACTTTTCAACCTACTTTGACGCCGCCATTTCCGTTGAAGACGGCCCGGCGATCATTGACCTCACCACGACAAAAAACTTTTCCGTTGCCAGCAGCAGTTCCACCATCAACCGAAGTGGCGCCGGTGTTCTCCGCATGACCGGCGCCAGCAATGGCTTGCATTACAAAACATTTGCCTTCAATTCCGGCGTCACGCTGCTCGACAACGCTTCCGGCAGCGCCACCGGATCCTCCGCGGCCACTGTCGCTCCGGGCGCCACGCTTGGCGGCATTGGTTTCATTGGCGGCATCAATGACAACTCCAACCTCACGCTGAATGACGGCTCCGCTTCCAACTACGCGATCCTCGCTCCTGGCACCATTGACGAGATCACCGGCGACCATGTCATCGGCACGCTCACGGTTGGCACCGCCACGCAAACCAACAACGTCGCCTTCAACAACTACAGCCGCCTGCGCGTCAATCTCGACAACGCCGGCAACAACGACATGCTTGATGTCTGTGGCGCCGTGTCCATCTCCGCCACCGGCACTGTCCTGGAGATCAACACCCCGCCTGACGAAAAGTACGGCACGTACACCTTGATTCGTGCCAGCAACGGCATTGCCGGGCAATTCACACTGGCCACTGCCCATGACACGGACGCGAGCGGATATCTGCGTTACACGCCGACCGAACTCCTCTACACCGTTCCCTGGCGCGCATCCCTCTTCCTGCTTCGCTAATCCACCGGTGGCGTGGCAGAGCTCCTGCCACGCCACGACGTCGTTTCTCATTTTCAAAAACAACCTGCAACAAGGAAATTCATCATGAAATTCCGAAGTATCTGTCTTCTCTGTGGCACGGCACTGTGTCTTGCCACGGCAACGCTCGCCGTGCCGCGGCCCGGACTTCGGGAATATAAACTCGGCGGCGGCAAATTCTCATTCGACAATCCGCGGCCCGACCTTTTTTTCCAAACCGCCGGCCGCATCGTCAACGCGCCGTATGCCGTCAATGTTTACAAGGATTGGTCGGCCGCCTGGAACGCCAATCCGCAACTGCTGGGTCAGTACACCAACCCGGCGTGGTGGCCGCCGAACACCGCGACCGAGGTGTCCGCAACGTATGGCGACTGGGGATGGAGCGACACGTTTGTTTACGCCGGCTTCATCCACATTCCCGCTGAAAGCAACGCCGTCGCGCTGGCCATTTCGTTCAACGGCGCGAAGCGCATTCTCATCGACGACGTCCCGTTTTGCGAATCGCAGGATTGGGGGGCGTCGCCGGTCGCCAACATGAAGACGCTTGACCCCGGCCCGCACAAGTTCGAGCTGTGGATCGACAACAACATGAACGAATGCGGACCCTTTGCACCCGGCCCGTGGTTTCACGGCGACAAGGAGCAGTGGCATCCCGACCGCATTGGCTTGGGCGTCAACTGGACCGGTGACGGCGACACGACGAAAACGGAGAATTATACTTTTCCCATTGATCCCGGCGATGGTTCGCTCTTCACCGCGGATCCGCCGCCCGGCTATCTCCGGCTCAAGACCATTGCCGCTGATAACGTAACGGGCAACAGCGCGGCGCTTTCCGGTTACATCATCCTTGGCGAGGAACATCCCGGCGTTGCGCGCGTCTATTGCGGCGCGGTCGACCACGGCGATGATGCCGGACTCTGGGGCGACAACTTCACCGAGCATGCCGCTGTTGTCGACGCGGGCGCGACGTTCGAACACACCGTGACGATTCCCGTCACCGGGCTCATCGCCGGACAGGAATACCATTTTCGTTTCGCCTTCACCAACGACCTCGGCCTCTTCATGGCGCCCAATTCGCTTGCCTTCACGCCCGAGGATTTTAACAAGCCCGCGCGTTTCGGCTGGGGCAGTGGTCGTGCCGCCGCGTATGATTGGGACGATCCTGCGGGGTGGGTCAACATGGACGGCCTCGCGCGTCAAATTCCCGGCGCCTCTGTGGGCGACACGCTTCACTTTACGGAGACGCCTGCCGGAAACCGCACTGTCCAAGTCACGCATGATGCCACCATCGCGGGCATCACCGCCGGCTTTGGCAGCGGCTCATACCAGCTCGCCTTCACTCCCGGCGCCATTGAAACGCCCGCCACGCTTCATTTGCAAACCCCCGCCGCCACGCCCTTTGCCGTCAATAACATTGGCATCGGCGGCATCAGCTTCGGACCTGGTTCCGCCGCCACGCGCGATCTTCTGGCCTTCGAGCTGCATCAGTCCGTCGCCTTCAACCTCAACAGCTCCATCAACGGCTACCTCTATCTCAACAGCCCCTTCACCGGCGGCGTCGCGGGCGGCACTTTCGGCTTTTATCACAACCAAACCGCAAGCTGGTCGCAATACGTCATCTTCGTCCGCAATCCCGCCAACACCTTCATCGGCGACATCATCATCAACCGCCCGGAAAGCATTTACCGTCCGTTGAAAATTTACTTTGGCGACAACACCAGCAACACGGCCGCCGACGGCATGTTCGGCGATTCCGGCAATCGCCTCGTCAGCCAGCATCCCGGCAACAGCGTCACCATTCACACGTCTTCCGCGGGGTTCCTTTTTAACCGCGCTCTTGTCGGTCTTGGCCTGTTCCGATTCGTCAGCATGCAAAACACCGACGGCCCGCTCGACTATCCGCGCGACCTCACTTTCGGCCCTGCCGCGCGTGTCGAACCCGGCATTGGCGAGGCGCCCGGCGCGCTGACAATTTTGGCTTCCAATGTCGCCTTTGATCCTGCGAGCACGCTTCGCATTCGGGTTTGGCCCGACGGCACTTGCGACGTCCTCACCTTGCAAATCCGCGGCAATCGCGTGTCGGAAAGTTGGAATGGCAACCCACCCAATGACCCCACGCCCGGCAGCCTCAATCTCCTCGGCAACCTTGAGTTTGAGGAGATGGGCGGCGTCAGTCGCTCCGGCGTTTCGTGGGATTTCGGGGTGTTTCCTTACACCAACACGGTCGTCAACTTCAGCCCCGCCAGTCACACGCCGCATTTCAGCGTCCGCGTTGTGCGGAACGAGGAGAACAACACCCTGCGTCTCACCGCCGTTAAAAACAATACCGGCTCCATCCTCCTGTTGAGATAAACTTTTCGTGGGGTGGGCGGTGGGCAGCCCCCCCCCCACTGCCCCACGTAAAACCCCCCCACAACCAGCCCCGCATTTTTT
>JAVBOU010000011.1:0-12994 GCA_031550185.1 Kiritimatiellia bacterium
AAACATTTCAAAACCGCCCCTCTGGCTAAAAGAATTCCCGAATTTACTATTTTCCCCGATCCGCCCCGAAAGCTCGTTTTCTCCTTACCCAATCTACCATTTTCAACCACTTTCCACCAAAATCCCGTTTCCCGGATTCCAATGGTAAAAGGTCAACCTCGGAGAGGTTGAACATCAAAGCCCAGGGTTGCGCGTATTCGCGCTACCCTGGGAATGCGATGAAAATAAATTCCAACCCCGGAGGGGTTGAACAATCTTCTTCCGCTAACACATTCCCGGCTTGTTGTTGGCATGATTCCAATCATTTTGTGCAACCCCTCCGGGGTTGATTTCGGTTTGATACGCGGACCCAGGGTAACGCGAATACGCGTAACCCTGGGCTTTGATGTTCAACCTCTCCGAGGTTGGAGAGATGTGTGCCAATGTCGAGCAAATCCACTATAGGGAACCTCTATAATGGCATGCAGGAGAAAAATGAATGCTTCGATGTTCCCGTGTGCCATTCATGTCCATTCGTGGTTCAATTCACAACGTCACAGTGAAAACACCCTGTTGGGCATGGCGATTTTGAACCACGAATGAACACGAATTGTCGATGTGTGCATGGAACCCCATGGGTTGTGTTTGAAAACCTTTCAAAATGGTTTGCAGGATAAAAAATTAATTATTAGAGGTTCCCTATAGTGGGTTTTTGCCTTGATTTTTTTTTCGGCGGGTGATCCCGCCCCGTTGGGGCTTGTGTGATGTGTGCGGCGGTAACGTAGGGCTTCGGGGCAATGCCCCTTGCCCTACGCTAATGATGAAAGGCTTTCAGCCTTTGACGTGCACCGCGCCGCTGCGTTCATTTTTATAACCCAACAGGTCTAGTGACTCTGCCGGTTCTGGATTGTGTTACGCCTCCTGCGCTACATGACCCACAAGCAGATGTTCCGGCTCAACGAAAAGCGGCGATGAATCGCCGCACTCCATACTTGCGATGCTGACGGTGAGCGGATAATTTTTTCTGCATTTTATCCCCGCCCCTCATCCCTCCCACGGAAACACGTACGCCAACCCATACGCATCGCGCACGTCCGTAAACTCCTTTTGCACCGCCGCGTTGATCTCCACGCCGCGATCCTTGCGTTCGCACCAGGCGAGCCATTCCTTTTCGCCGGCGGTATAAATGCGTTCCTCGCCCGGCGCTTTTTCAGAGGCGCGCAACTCGCGGAGAATTTCGCCCGTCGTGTGACGAAACTCCGCCTCGCCAACAAACGCGTTCGTGTCGATCGCCATAAAGAAATGGCCGAGATGATACGGCGCGTTTTGTCCGTCCTTTTTGCCGGTGAGCATCTTCAAATAACTTCCCGCCTGCAACGCCGCGGAAAGCACCTCGACCACGGTCGCGTAGCCATAACCCTTGTAACCCGCGAGCTCCTCGCCAATGCCGCCGAGCGGCGCCAGCGCGGCCTCGCCGGTGGTGAGCTCCGTGAGGATCTCCGTCGTGTCGGTCTTCGCGTGGCCGTCGCGGCCAATGACCATGCCCGCGGGCGTCGGCCTGCCTGTGCGCGCGTAATATTCGAGCTTGCCGCGCTGCGTGATCGACGTCGCGCAGTCAATCACAAACGGGAAGTCCTCGTCGGTCGGCAACCCGATGGTCAGCGGATTTGTGCCGAGCATGTTTTCCACGCCAAA
This sequence comes from Kiritimatiellia bacterium, assembly GCA_031550185.1. Lineage (GTDB taxonomy): Bacteria > Verrucomicrobiota > Kiritimatiellia > RFP12 > JAVBOU01 > JAVBOU01. The sequence goes on from JAVBOU010000011.1 coordinate 1,675, forward strand.
CGTCGGCGCGATCGACGGCCGCGCGTTGGTGCCGGTGATGCCGATCATGCCCGCGCGCGTCGCCATGGTCGCATAATAACCGGCAATGCCGTAGTGGCAGCTGTTGCGCACGGCCACCATGCCCATGCCGAATTTTTTCGCCTTCTCAATCGCCATGTTCATCGACTTGAACCCAATGACCTGCCCCATGCCGTCGTGTCCGTCCACCACCGCGGTCGTCGCCGTCTCGCGCACGATGTCGAATTGCGTGACCGGCTTCTGAATGCCCATGCGAATGCGGTCGATGTAAATCGGCTTGAAGCGGTTCACGCCGTGCGATTCGATGCCACGGCGGTCGGACTCGACCAGCACGTCCGCGCAAATTTCCGCGTCCTCCCGCGGCACGCCGGTTGCGACAAACGCGTCCGTGACAAACGCAATGATGGTCTTCCAGTCGACAAAAACGTTGGGCATGGCAATGTCCTTTTTCATTCATCATACACCGCCCGGCAAAAAGATGAAAGCCCCTGCTTTGGCTTGATTTTCGCGGGGAAAAATGGGATAGTGAACCTCCAAATGTTTGACGCACGGAGCAGGACATGAAGGAAAAGATTTCACAATTTTTGACGGCGCACGGATTCACACCGGCAGCGGTGGATGTGGACAAGACGCTGGAACGGTTTCGCCTCGAAATGTCGGCGGGGTTGCGCGGCGAGCCGTCGTCGCTACCGATGATTCCCGCGTATATTGGGATCGACCACCCGGTGCCGGTTGGCAAGCCGGTGCTTGTGCTCGACGCGGGCGGCACGAATTTGCGCACGGCGGTGATGTCCTTCGACGCGTCGGGCAAACCAACGATTGCAAAGTTTTCAAAATTTCCGATGCCCGGAACGCAGGGCGCGAGCGTGAACGCAAAAGATTTTTACGCGGCGCTGGCCGGCTTCCTCGGGCCGTTGCTACCGGAGGCGGACGCGATGGGCTTTTGCTTTTCGTATCCCGCGGAGATCACGCCGGAATGCGACGCACGGTTGTTGCGCTGGACCAAGCAGGTGGACATTCCCGAGGTCGTCAACACCATGGTCGGTGCGGGCTTGCGCGACGTGCTCAAGGCCGCGGGCCGCGATATTCGCATCACGATTTTGAACGACACCGTGGCGACGCTCCTCGCGGGCAAGAGCGCGGGCCTCGCGCGGCGTTACAGCACGTATGTCGGTTTTATCCTCGGCACTGGCACGAACACCGCGTATGTCGCGCCCAACCACGACATCCAAAAAGTGCACGGCCTGCCCGCCGGCGGCGCGATGGCGATCAACGTCGAATCCGGCAGTTTCCACGGCGTGCCGCAAAACGACTTTGACAAAATGTTCGACGCGACCACTGCGGATTGCGGCGCGTACACGTTTGAGAAAATGATCTCTGGCGCGTATCTCGGCGGCGTGGGGCGCGTGATTTTGCAGTGCGCGGCAAAGGCCGGACTCTTCTCGGCAGACGCGACGCGCGCGCTGATGAGTTGCACCGCGCTGCCGAACAAAGACCTCGACGATTTTTGCGCGAATCCATTTGTCACGTCGGGCGTGCTGTCCGCGATGCCGCTGACGGATGACGACCGCCGCGCCGTCATGGCGTTATGCGCGCCGGTCTACGAACGCGCCGCCATGCTCACCGCAATCAACATCGCCGCCGCCGTATTGCAAACCGGCGAGGGCATGGATCCGCTTCATCCCGTGTGCGTGACCGTTGACGGCTCGACCTATTACCGCACGAAGACGGCCAACCTGAAATCCCTGGTCGAGGCGCATTTGCGTGACATCCTCGGCGGTCGCGGCGTGCATTACGAGCTCATCCAAATAGACGACGCACCCATGATCGGCGCCGCCGTGGCAGGCCTCACGCGCTGAATTTTTTGACGCAAAGGCGCGAAGGACGCAGAGGCACGCAAAGATTTTTTTGTGGCGTGGGTGTGGTGGCACATTAGGCCAGTTGGGGCATAACGGTCATCGTCTATTATGGAGTGCGGCGATTTATCGCCGCTTTTCTGTTAATTCATTATTCCCGGTCAGCATGTTGATGACATCGGGTTTGACGTGCATGGTGTCCCCCACGCGACATAAACGCGCGAACAGAAGTTTCGGCTCAGCGAAAAGCGGCGATAAATCGCCGCACTCCATACTTGCGATGCGACGGTGAGGTTATATCCCAACATGTCTATTGGCGTATGTTTCTTCAACCCCAACGGGGTTGCCTCGTGAGCGGCCTCATAAGGGAACCCCGTTGGGGTTGAAGACAGATGTCGCTATATTATATGAAAATCACTATGGCTGTGGTGGAGCCCGTGTGACGTGGCAGGGCTTGGCAATGTGCCATCACATTCACGTCACAAAAAAGTTTTTTGCATTTCTTTGCGTTCCTCTGCGTCCTTCGCGCCTTTGCGTCAAATTACTTTTGCCCGAGGTACACGCGTTCGACGCGGTTGCCAAGTGAGCAAATGATTTCGTAAGGATGCGTGCCTTTGAGTGCGGCCCAGTCTTCGATGGTGGGGGCGCCGTTGGTGTCGCTGAGGCAGACAACCGGGGCGCCGATTTGCGCGTGCGGAACGCTGTCGAGCGAGATGGTGGTGTAGTCCATCGAGATGCGGCCGACGATGGGACAAGGGACGCCGTGAAGCTGGACAAATCCGCGGTTGGAAAGCGCCAGCGGAAGCCCGTCGGCGTAACCGGCGGAGATCGTGCCAACGCGCATGGCGGCAGGCGTCCGGTAGGTGAGGCCGTAGCCAACAGGATGACCGGCGGGAAGCGTGCGGATGGCGACAAGGCGGGTCTTGAGCGTGAGCACCTGGCGAAGGTCGAGGCTGCGGCGTCCGGCGGGATCGAAGGAGCCGTGGAGATTGAGGCCGGTGCGGACGAGATTGAAGGGCGGTTGAAAGGCGCGGGGAATGTTGTTGATGGCGTCGGAGTTCGCGGCGTGGACGAGGTCGAAAGTAATGCCGTCGCGCCGGAGCGTGTCGAGAAGCGTCAGAAACTTGGCAATTTGGCCGGGCGTGCAGGGATGGGCCGCGTGATACGCGAGAGGGAAGTGCGTGAAGAGACCTTCGAGGCGGAGGTTGGGGAGCTTGGCGATGTCGCGGATGACGGCGGGGGCGTCGTGTTCGAGGATGCCCAGGCGCCCCATGCCGGTGTCGATCTTGAGGTGAACGGTCGCGGTGAGATTTTGGCGAACCGCCGCGGCGCTGATGAGGCACGCGGTGTCGAGATCGGTGACTGGGAGGATCACGCCGTCGCGGACGAGATCGGGGATTTCGTCGGGAAGTACGGCGCTGAGAATGTGGACGCGTTTGCCGAGCGGAAGAAGCTGCGCGGCCTCGTGCGGCTCGGCGGCGCCAAATCCCCACGCGCCGGCGCCGGCCAGCGCGCGGGCGATCGGTTCGACGCCGAGGCCGTAAGCATTGGCCTTGAGGACGGCGAGGACGTTGCACGGCGAAACCGCGCGGGCAATGCTGCGGTAGTTGTCGCAAATCCGGGGAAGGTCGATTTCGACCCAAACGCGTCGGGAGTGTGAGGACATAATTTAGCGAATCATGTAAATGGTGCCGCGGGGCGGAGCGATGGTCGTGAAGTCGCCAAGCACCGACCAGGGACTCGCGGAAGTTTGACCAATGGCGCGAACACGCCAGGCGTAGGTGACGTAGGGCCTGAGGTTGCTGACGCGATGGGAGGTGTCGGCGATGTTGGTTTGGGTGTGAACGGGGATGGCGCAGATGTGTTGTCCAAGGTCACTGGTGGAGAGGTCGGCAGGAACGGCAAGGATGAGCCAGTCGCTGAGGTCGACGACGGGTTGGCCGACGGAGATGATGGAAGAGCGAATGTAGGTCGTGGTGTCTTTCACCGGAACGGAATCGCAGTGCTCGCTGTTGAGGAAAAGTCCGATGGTGTTGCCGCCGGTAAAATTCATGCAGTTGGATGTCGTGCGCAAAGTCGGCATTTGAGCGAGCCATGTGTTGTCGGCTCCGTTGCGGACAACGAGCAGGGATTGGCCAGGAGCAAGCGTGAGCGAAGCTCCGTTGTTCAAGCTGCCGCTGTTAAGGGCAAAGTCGTTGGCAAAACCAGCGCCGCTGTCACGTTTCAATGTATAGCCGGAGAGATCCGCGGGCTGGTTGCCAATGTTGGTGAGTTCGACGACTTTGTTGTCGGATGAACCTTTGAGAGATTGCGTGATGATGACGCGCGGACCGCTGACGTTGGAGGTGGCGTTGGTCTTGTAGACTTCAACCTGATAACCGGTGGCAGGAGCAATGCCCTGCCACGCGAGCGTGGCGGAATCGTGCTTGATGTTTTGGGCGCCGAGGAGCGTGACAACGGGAAGATCGACAGAATAGGTCTTGACGGCGAACACGGCGGAGTTGACGGACGTTTCGCTGGCGTTAACGCTGCGGGCGCGGAAGTAGTACGTGGTGGCAGGCGTCAGACCGGAGAGCGTGAGAGTCGTGCCGCTGACGGAATAATTGTTGTAAGGCACGAGGAAGTCGGGGACAAGAGATTCAACGCGGAGGTTGGCAACCGCGGATCCGGCGGTATCACCCGTGGCGCCAGGGGTGGAAAGGCGCAGGGAAATGGAGCGGCCGCACCACGGCGTTAAGTCCATGACGGCGGGGTTGTCCGCCAGAATGGCATTGTTCGGTGTAAAGTTTCCAACGGCTTCCCATGTGGTTCCATCGGATGATGCTTCGACTTTGATTAAACGCGCGACTTGAAGAGAACCATATGAACGCGCGTCAAATGTAAATTGTGCAGCGGAACACGCCGTGAGAACAAGGGTCGGACTGGTGATGAGGCTGTCTTTCACTAAGCGAAGCCCCTTGTCACCTGACGCAGTTGTAATCACGTTGTTGATGATCCAGCCGTTAAGAGCGGTGAGGTTCGTGCTGGTGCCGGAGCAAGTGGTGATGGGCGTGCCGGGTTGAGTGAAGGTGGGGGATGTGGAGACGTCGAGCGCGTAGCTTGTGGCAGTGTCGACATCCTGCCACGCGAGGACGATGGAGGTGTTGTTGGTGTAAGTGGCGGTGAGAACGGGAGGAAAAAATGTTTGGACGTCGTCATCGCAACTCAAAGTAAGCTTAAGGTCATCAATGCGCCAGTTGGCAGTACCTGGAGTACTTGTGGCGGTGCCATTATATCCATAAAGATGAAAGATGATGGTATTGTTTGAGGCAAATGTTTTTTCAAGCAATGGATTGGCATGGCTGATCCATGAAGGGCTACTCGCCGGCGAACAAGAGCCTTGCGCAATGACACTGGCGACGCTATCAACGATGGCGACAAGTTGCCATGCAGCGGGGCCTTGTTCGGTGCTGCGAGAATAAAAAGAAAAATCTGTCAGCAAAAACGTTGCGGGCAGACTCGATTCCTTGGGTGTCATCGTCCACGTGAAATACGGGGATGCGGTCAAATCAAGCGAGCCACCTTTCGCTTGCAAGGAGGCATTGCCCCCACCGCTAGGCGAGCCGGTTGCTGAGGCGGAAGACAACATCGCTCCGTTGCCGCCATTCACTTTGGATATGGCGGATACGGCAAACAATGTGTCATGTGGCGTTATGGAAGGAGTGTCTGAAAACGGACTTGTTGTTCCGAAGTCCCAAAAGACTTCGACGGATTGATCCGCTGCGTACGCGGTAAATGCAAAGGTGGCGAGCAGGAGAAGCGCGGGATGTTTTTTCATGATTTTCCTGTATTGCGGTGCAAGGCAAAAGGGGGTCAACTTGCCCCCGTAGTTTATCACAAAGGCAAGGGGATGGAAAATAGAAAGTAAATAAAAATAGATGATAATTGTGTAAAAAAGGAAAAAAATTCCGGGCGCCCGACCATCTCGTGGCACGGGTGGGGTCGTGCCACGCCACAACGCGTATTTTTTGCGGATTTTTGCCGCGTCTTGTATAATGCCCCGGCATGTCACTCGATATCCTGGTTCTCACCGATCTGCATTTTCCACTTCGTCCCACTGCCGGCGAAGCGCGTCACGGCAACTGGATGCGCCTCTTTTATCGCAAGGCACTGCGCAAGCTCCAGCACGACAATATCACGCCCGGGCTCGTGATCCTTCTCGGCGATCTGCTCGACGACGCCGACTCGCCCGACGCGGAATACAATTTCACGCTGCTCGCCGAGGAATTTTTGAAGGACAACGTCCGCGTGCTCGCCGTGCCGGGCAACCACGACAACGCGCCGCGCGTCGCGCAACTTTTCAACTCGCCAGCCGGTCTGCACATCGCGGGGGATTACGGGTTTCTCGTTTTTCACGACACGCCCATCGTGGATCAGCCGTACGAATTTTTGCGCTCCGACGACGACCTCGCGTTGCCCGAACGCATCGCCCGCGAACATCCCGGCCTGCCGCTGATCGCGCTCCAGCATCCGCCGCTTGCCAACGAAATTCCGGCGAATCTCCGCCTTCGAAATTCAACCGACGCGCTCGCCGCTTACGACAGGGCCGGCGTTCGTTTTTCGCTATCCGGTCACGCACACAAGGGTCACGCGCCCGCGCAATACGGCCCCACGACGTGCATCACGCTGCCCGCTTTTTGCGAATCGCCCTTCACCTTTCTCCATCTCCGGCTCGATGGTGAAACCATCACGCCGACGTTTCACCAACTGAAACTGCCCGATGATATTCCGCTGGCCGACACGCATTGCCACACCGCCTTTGCTCAATGCGCGAGCGGCGCGACCACCGCCGAAAACCAGCACCTCGCCCGTCTCCTCGGCCTCCACACGCTCACCCTCACCGAACACGTTTTCCAGCTCTACCTCCCCTCGCCCGTCTCCTGGTCCTTCAAGTGGCAAAGCGATCCCACGATCATCGACGCGGTCTGGCAAACGCCGAATCGCGGACGCATGGTGGCGTACAAAAATTTCATCAACGCTCAACGTCGCGACGGCCTTCTGCTCGGCCTTGAGCTCGACCTTTACGATCACGGCAAATTGCTTTTGCATGCCGACGACTTCGCAGGCTGGGATCTTTTTCTTGGCGCCATGCACCGCATTCAGGATGCCGTCCCGCAGATGCTTCCCGGTCAGTTCGAGGCGCTTTTCATGCGCGACCTTCGCGCGCTCCTCGCGCATCCGATCGACATTCTCGCGCATCCACTTCGCATCTTCAAGTCCAACAACATTCCCGCTCCGTTGCATCTTTTCGATGAGATCGCGCGCCTGCTTCACGACGCGAATGTTGCGGCGGAAATCAATTTTCACGACACACCGCCCGATCCCCGCTTCTTTGAAATCTGCCTGCGCCGCAACGTCAAGCTCTCCCTCGGCTCCGACACCCACACCCTGCCGTACGTCGCGGATCTTCATCCGCATCTGAACTTCCTCCGCAATCTCGGCCTCGCTCCCGCCGACTTCCCACGCGTTCTCTTCGATCCGCATAATCCGCCCCGCCGCGCCGAATGCGGATAGCGATTGTCGTATTTTCACGCAACATGGCTGCATTCGTCTTCAACCCCGTTGGGGTTGAAGGAAGGTGTCGTAATGTCGACAAAAATGACTATATGGGTGGGGCGCGACCGCCGGGCGCGCCGGGCTTACGATAAGCTTGCATCCGCAGCGCAAGCAACAAAAAATAACCGTCCATCCAATGCCCGGCGCGCCCGGCGGTCACGCCCCACCTTGCAACACAGGCAACAGCATTTTACTCTTGCGCCCCAACGGGGCAGGTCAATCTTGAGCGGGTGCGCAAAATGGAACCGTCAAAGTTGACCTGCCCCGTTGGGGCGAAGAGTGGAGTTATGCAAATGCTTGGCAACTATGATGCCTGGCAAAAAGTCGAACAGCGGATAGCGATTATTTTTCAAGAATGCGCATGATCACTTCGCGCGCGAGCGTCAAGCCCATGATGCCGGTGATGCAGGACATGCTGCCCATGGGTCGGCGAACGCGGCCGCCGGGTGCGGAGGATGGTTCGTCCTCGGGTTCGCCGACGCTTTCGTCCGGCACAAGTTCGATGGAAAACACACAGCGCACGCCCTCGTAAATGCCGCGCTTGTGCAAACGCTTGCGGACAAAACGCGCGAGCGGGCAACCCGATGTTTGGCTCAAATCCGCGACGCGGATGAGCGCGGGATCGAGCCGTCGCGCGGCGCCCATGCTGGAGAAGACCGGCACGTTCGCGCGAACGCACGCCTCAAGGAGCGCGGTCTTGGCGTTAAGGCTGTCGATCGCGTCGACGACAAATTGCGCGGGCGGCGCGAGGACGCTGGCAACGCTCTGGTTGTTCACGAAGAGCGGCAGCGTTTCGACGTGGCAGGCGGGGTTGATGTCGCGCACGCGCGCGGCGGCGAGCTCGTGCTTGGGCTGGCCGAGCGTCGATTCCAACGCGTAGAGCTGGCGGTTGATATTGGACGGCGCGACGTTATCAAAATCGACCAGCCGCAAACTTCCGACGCCGGCACGCGCGAGTCCTTCGACCACATAGGAGCCGACCGCGCCGAGGCCGACGACGGTCACATGCGCGTCGCGCAGGCGCGCCAGGCCGTCGTCGCCGAAGAGAAGCCGCGTGCGTGAAAAACGGTCGGACATCTAGGGGTTCGCCGTCGCTTCCTTCGTGAGCTTGTCGAGGTTGTCGCGCGCGGTGTTGACGGCGGTCTCAAGCGCCTTCATCGCGGCGGTGGTTTCAGGCGATTCGGGCAGCTTTTGCACCTTGGCGTCCTTGAGTTTTTGCGCCGCGGTGTCGTACGCGTTTTTCGCTTCAAGCCAGGCCTCGCGCTTAGCTTCGGGCAGGCGCGCGAGCTGGGCTTCGGTCAACGGAAGCGTGACTTGCACGGGCGGTGTTTCCACTTTTTTGTCGTCGGCGGAAGCGGCCTTCTTCTCACGCTTGTCGGTCAACGCCTTGAGCTTGTCGATGAAGTTGTCGGGCGAAGCGTCGCGGGAGGCGCCGAGATTGCCGAGCCGGGTCGTGCCGTCGCTATTGAGCACGATAAACGTCGGATATCCGCCGACGCCGTAGGTCTTCTGCAACTCGGCGTTGCGCTCGACGTACTTTTTCGGCACGAGCGAATCATCGTTTGGAAAATCGATCCAGACCAGCATGACGTTTTTCTTGGCGTATCTCGTCCAGTCGGATTTTGAGAACACCTGCTTGACCATGAGCTTGCACCAGCCGCACCAATCCGAGCCGGTGAAGTTGAGGAGAAGGGGCAGGTCTTTTTCCGCGGCTATTTTTTTCGCGGCATCAAAGTCCATGGTCCAGACGCCGGGTTTCGCGCCGTCCGTGTCCGGCTTGATGTCGTCGTCTTTGGCGAGGAGTGGCGAGGCGAGCAGAAGCGCCGCGCAAAGGGATGTCATAACGTGTTTCATGGTGAAACCTCCTTTTGGGGTGAATTGTACCATGAAACATTCGCGCGTGACCACGGTAAAACAAATGTGGCAGAACTCAAGCTCTGCCACACGTTGCGGGGATTGGTGCCAGGGGAGGGACTCGAACCCTCACGCCTTTAAGGGGCGGTGGATTTTGAGTCCACTGCGTCTGCCATTTCGCCACCCTGGCTGGTGAAGGCCATAAACATACCCCAACGCCCCGGCTCCGTCAAGCGCGGATTTCGAAGCTTTGGAAGACAATCAGCGGTCCGCGGTCGAAGCGGAGCACGGGCGCTGAAACAAGCGCCTGGTTGAGCGTCGCGGTCCACCAGCAGCGGAGGCGGAGGTTGTCGAGCGGAAACTTGAAGCCGTCGCCGGAGACGCGGGTCTCAGCGTCGCAACTGAAAATGGAAACCTGCTGGCCCGGCGCGGCGTCAAGCGTGGCGGGCGAAGTGGCAAAGGCGTGGAAGGTACCGTGATCGGTAATCATTTGGATGTTCGCGTCGCGCGCGAAATCGGCAAGCACCGCGATGTTGCCGAGCAGATGATCCTCGCGTTTTCCGCTCGCGCCAAGAAGGACGATGTCGCGCCAATCGCGCGAGAGACAAAAGCGAAACGCTTTGGCCAGGTCGTTGTCGTCCTGCGAGGGATCGTGAATGAGGCGGTCGCCAAAGCGCGCGCGGCTTTCGGCTGAAATGGAATCGAGGTCGCCGACAATCCAATCGGGTTCGCGGCCATGCGCGATCAACGCGTCGACCGCGCCGTCGCAACACACGACGCGCTCGGCGCGCGCGAGAAATTGAAGCGGAATGTGGTGGCGGGGAAAATCGCCGGATGCGAGGAGGATGGTCATTGGCGGAGTGTCATTGCGCGCAGGCAATGCCATACGGAATGTCGGGAAGAAGGCGCGCGGCGACGTTGGTGAAGCCGGCCTGGCGGAGAAGCGCGTCGATGTCGTCGAGCGTGAAGACGCGGCCGCCGACGTTTGTGAGCATCATGTTGATGGAAAAAAGCCGCGCAAAAACCGGATGAATGGCGGAGGGATCGGTCATGAGGTCGACGATGAGAACGCGACCGCCGGGACGCATGGCGGCGCGAAGTTGGCGAAAGAGGGCGACCGCGGATTCGGGCGTTTCCTGATGCAGCGCGCCGCAATAAAGAACCGTGTCGAAGCCAGCGGGCAGCGTGTCGTGGCGGTAGTCGCCGGGAACGAACGCGATGCGCGGATTGCCTTGCGCGAGCTCGTTGGCAATGGCGAGCACCGGTGGCAGGTCGAACTGCGTGACACGCAACGCGGGAAGCTTTTCCGCGAGCAGACGGCTGAAGGTGCCGGCGCCGCAAGCGACGTCGAGAAGCGTCGTGTTGTCGGAAATTTGCAACGCGGGAAGCAGCGACGGCGCGAGGCCGAGCGCGCGGGAATTCATGCCCATGACAAAGCGGCGCGTGCGCTGCGGGTCGTCGCCGAGATGCGCGTGCGGCGGCACGGTGGGCGCGCCATTGCGGACGGTTTCGGCGAGGCGGCCCCAAATCGGATAGAGGTCGATGTTGTAACGCAACGCGCCAAGCATGCAGGCGTCGCCGCGGGGGGAGAGGAATTTTTCCGCGGACGGCGCGATGGCGTACGTGTTGCCGCGCTTCTCGAGGCAGTCGAGTCCGGCGAGCGCGTCGAGGAGTTCGCGCGCGTGGTGCGGCGAGGCGCTGAGGCGTTCGGCGACCGCGTCGGCGGTGAGCGGGGCGTCGGCGAGCGCGTCAAAAAGGCCGAGCGTGACGGCGGCGTTGAGCGCGGCGGCGGGCCAGTAGCCGGTGGCGAGCTGCATCAGTGAATTCATGGTCCAGTCGGTCATGGAAAGGTCTCCTGAATGGGATAGTGTAACGTGTTAGCCGTGGCGTGGCCAAGGGTTTTCCACCCCACGAAACGTTTTTTTTTTGCATGGGGCGCGGCGGGTGGTAACATTGCCCGGTGCCCCCAATTTTCGCGGCTAAAAAACCGAGCTTTC
>JAVBOU010000144.1:0-9647 GCA_031550185.1 Kiritimatiellia bacterium
TACGGTGTCGCGCTGATTGGACGCCGTGCCCAGCGTGGCGCAACGGAGCAGGCCCTCGCCGTCAATGATCGTCTCGCCCCGGTCGCCGAAGGCCTCAATGCGGATCGCCTTGTTGTCCGTCACGATCGGATCATACGTGCCCGGCATGACGATGACTGTACTCGCGTCATTGGCGATATCCACGCCCGCCTGCAGCGTCCGCTTGGCAGTGTACGGCGTCAACCCGTCGAATTCATCATCGCCATCGGTTGCGTTTACAAAAACCGTCCCCGGCGCCCAACTCGTTGGGGTAACCGCCGCCTGCGCGCCAATCGCGCCTAAAAATGCAAAAACGACGGCCAAGCCCAATGAGCCGATGCGCCGCCTGATGCAGTTCGTTAGTTGTCTAAACATAACTGTTAGTCCTGTTTGGTTTCTGCCCTGTTGTTGTGTTCGCTGGAAACGGCCATGAGCAGAAAACAAGCCGAATCCCATGGTTTGCCGGGTTCGTATCAGGAAATCCGGCGGTTGCCTTTTTTGCCATTCATGCCGGAAATTTATGGCGTCACGTCACAAATCGCCAGAATAACAAAAAGAAAGAATCAAAACGGTTAATAATATACCGTAATCCACCTGGATTGTCAATTTCCGTTTTGTCGCAATAACCCATTAGTTGATAACGCAAATTGCCAATAAAACGGGATTTTTTTATTTATAAATATTTTATTTTCGCAACTTTAATTGCGCCCGCCTTAAACAATCCCCTGTTTCGAAACCTGTTCACATTAGACCAGCTGGGATATAGCGGTCATAGTTATTCGATTTGTTTCGACACTTGAACATGGAGGGTGAGCATTCTCGTGAACCGCAACAGGATGGTTTCATCAAACAACATGCGGCTATCCTGCAAATCAACCGGGACTCTTCGTGCGGCACGCGATATGTTGACGGCGGATGGTACAAATTTTCTGCGTGTCTCACCCCGGCGGAGCGAATAATGCAAGACCGACAAGAAGGTCTGCCTTACTCTGCACACGGCGCCGCGCCCAGTATTTTGCAACCCAACGAGCTTATTCGATTCGTGCCAAATACCTGGCGTTCTGACGCTGTGTTATTTTTTTCGCGTTTTTCGCGGCGTTGTGTTATGTTGGCGCGCGTGGGGATTGATAATGGCATGAAGCGTTTTTTTTTCATTTTTTTCGCGGCAGGCGCGCTGTGTGTGACGCATGCTGACGTGGCGGTGTCGCGCGAGGCGATCGCGGACGGATTGTACGACGTGGCGGTGCGGCAGGCGGAGAAGGAGCTGGTAACAGCGAAGGCGGGGACGACTTCCGCGCGGGCGGCGTTGAAGGCGCTGATGGAGGCGCGGGTGGCGCAGGGACGTCCGGCCGAGGCGCTGGCGGCCATTACCCAACATGCGGCGATCGCAAAGGCGATGACGGCGGACGCGGAGCTGGCGTATTGGAAGGCGCGCGCGGAGTTGGCAACCGGCGACGCGGATGCGGCGTGGCGGACGCTGGAGGGCGTGGCGCTGTCAGATGACCGCTGGGCGCTGGCATGCACGCGGCTGGCGGCGCGCGTGGCGTTGCAACGCGGGGAGGGTTGGAAACGGTTTGAAGCACTGGCCAACGCGGCACAGGCGGCGGACAGGCCGGCGGTGTTGCTGGACTGGGCGGAGGAGGCCAAGGCGCGCGGCGCGGCGGATGAATTGAACACGGCCATGACGCGGCTGGCGCAGGCGGCGCCGTCGGAGGCGGAGGATGTGTTGCGGTACGCGGCGTTGTTGCCGGCGAATGGCAAGACGCTGGCGATGTTGGAGGCGGCGCGGACGAACGCGGCGGCAACGGTGCGGATACCGGCGTTGCTGCTGTCGTCGGCGCTGGCAACGCGCGGCCAGGACGCGACGAATGCGGTGCGTTACGCGCGTGCGGCGCTGGCGGCGGCGGAGGAGGACGGCACGCGCGGACAACGCGAGGAGGCGGCGCACCGCCTGGGCATGGCGCTGCTCGCCGCGCCGCAAACCGTGGACGAAGGTGCAACGTTGATCCGGCGGTTTGTGCGCGACGCGCGGGAATCGCCCCTCGCGCCAGACGCGCAGTTGCAGATGGCGAACGCCCTGCTGGCGGCGGGGCGGACGGACGCGGCGTTCGCGGAGTACCAGGCATTTTTGGACGCGTTTGACGCGGCGGCTCCGCGCAACGAGGCGTACGCGGGACAGGGCCGGGCGCGCTTCGCGCAAGGGCGTTTTGCGGAGGCCTCGCGTCTCTTTCAACGCGCGGCGGATGGCGCGGACGCGACGCCGGAGTGGCGCGCAGAGTGGTTGGCGCGCGCGGCGGACGCGACGTTTGCGGACGGCCAGTTCGCGGAGGCGGCGCGGATGTACCGCCATGTCTACACGCTCTTTCCGGAGAGCGAACTCGCGGGTGAAATGTTGCTGCGCTCGGCGGACGCGCTGGCGCGTGCGGGCGACGCGAAAACCGCGCTGGAAACGTATGAGCGCGTCGAGGACGCGAATCCGGAGCTCGCCATGGAGGCGCAGACGCGGCAATGCGAATTGCTCGCGCGCGAAGGCGAGCTGGCGTCGTGCGTGACGCTGGCGGACACGATTATTTCAACCACCAAAGACGCGGCGTTGCGCGGCCGCGCGTATCTGGCAAAAGGCCAGGCGCATTACACCGCGTTTGAATTTGCGCGGGCGTTGCGCGCCTTCGACGCCGCGGCAAAGATCGACAGCGCGGCGGACGAGGCGTCGTACCTGCGCGTGCTGACGCTGTACGGCATGGGCCGCGACGAGGCCGCGCACACCGCGGCGGAAGCGTACCGCACCGCCGCCGCGGGACGCTTCCTGCCGGAGGTTCGCCTGTGGCTGATCAAGTACGCATTCAACACGCGGCAGTTTGAAAAGGCCATCCAACTCGCGGACGAATACGTCGCCGCCGCGCCGCAGGACGCATGGAGCGACGCCGTTCTGCTCTGGGCCGCGCGCGCCGCGATGCAGGTCGACGACTTCACGCGCGCGGTCGACGAAATCGCCCGGTTGCGGCGGATGTTCCCCACGAGCGAACGCCTGCCCGAAGGCGCCTTCATCCAAGGCGACGCGCTCATGGAACTCGGTCGTTTCCAGGAAAGCCTGCTGGTCTTCGACGACCTGATCACGCGCCATCCCGAGAGTGCCTGGACCACGCGCGCGTGGTTGCGAAAAGGCGATGCGCTCTACCAGCTCGGCGTCGAACAGGAGGCCAACTACAACGCCTCCATCGTCGCCTACGAGGAGGCGCTCCTGCGTTACGACATCACGCCCGCGACGCGCTTCGAGGCGGAGTACAAAATCGGCCGCGGCTTCGAACGCACCAACCGCATGAACGAGGCGTTCGACCAATATTACGCCAAGGTCGTCGTCCCCTTTTTTGAGCAGTGGCAAGCCGACGCCACCGTCGTCTCCGCCGCGGGCGAATGGTTCATGCGCGGCATCTTCCGCGCGGCGGAAATCCTCGACTTGAAAAACGACACCGACACCGCCGTGCACCTGCTCAACCGCGTCATCCGCCTGCGCGCCCCCGGCGCCGCCGAAGCGCGCGAGCGAATCCAACGGCTCCGTCAAAAGGACAAATAATGCGAGCCAAACGCCTGAAATGGCGCGGCCAACTTGCGGCTGACCGCGCTGTTTGGTATTATGAATACCTTGATGCGTTTGGATCATTCTGACATGCCAAACGCGGAGACTGCAATGGCGATCAAATTTTCCATTAACAAGCAAAAATCCATCGAAGTGATCTTATGGATTATCCAGCGCGGAGAGTCCAACATGTACAACATCATGAAGATTCTCTTCGAGGCGGACAAGTATCATCTCAACACATACGGCCGTCCTGTCACGGGAGATCGGTATGTCGCCATGCCGAATGGAACCGTTCCCAGCGTCATTTACAACATGATCAAAAAGCCATCAAAAAATATTGGGTTTTCGACACACGGATACACATTGATGATGGACGATGGACGCCAGCCAAACGACAATTTTTTTTCCGAATCCGACATTGAAGCGCTTCAACATGGATTTGACCGTTACGCCGGGAAGGACTTCGGCGTGGTGCTGAAAGAAAACCATAAAGAAAATGCGTGGCGAAAAGCCATCGAACGAAAACCCGGGTCAAAGGCGCCTCCCATCTTCTTCGAGGACATGATCGAAAAAAAATGCCTGATTGATGAGTTGAAAGGCGTTTCCAAATTTGTCTCGATATGACAACCCCGATTCTACTGGGCGTCTACGTGGTCGATGTCAAGGACATGATCCGGTACAGGGACACCAAATATGGCGTCTGCGTATCTGTCGGAACAGGCCGATACCTGCTCATCAATACGCAACATCGCGGCGAATACGACGAACTCATGATCCGCGCATCTGAATACGAATTTCTCAACGGCGTCGACCGCTATCTGTCATGCCGCCAATTGTTTGCATTTCATCCGAAAAAACTGATTGCGAAGGTTGGCGACCTCTCCAGCGACGACGCCAAAAAATTGATTGCCCAAATTGGCACGTCACGAACCATCGCCAAGGGCGACAAATTTCGAATCATCTCGGAGCTGTCAAAACAATGACAACCCCACATCACTTCATCTTGCACCATGCGTCAAGGGATGCGTTTTTCCCCGCATCCGGCATCCACATCTGGAGGTTTGAATGAGTCTGTTTTTATCAGGCGGCGTGCTGCCATGGATCCTGCTCGTGCTGGGCGTCGCGGCCGTGGCGATATTCCTTGAGCGCTGGCTTTTCCTGCGCCGCGCGGGCATCAACATCGGCGACCTGCTCACGGGCATCAAAAACCTGCTCGAGCGCGGCAACGACCAGGAGGCGCTCTCGCAATGCGACGAAACCGGCGGCCCCTCCGCCGCCGTCGTGCGCGCCGCCATCACCCATCGCGCCGCCGCCCCCGACATCCTGCGCGAGGCCATGGAATCCGCCGGCCACGCCGAAGTCTCGCGCATGGAGCGCCGCCTCGCCGTGCTCATCACCCTCGCGCAAATCGCGCCGCTCCTCGGCCTGCTCGGCACGCTCTGGGGCATCTTCGAAACCCTCGTCGTCATCAACACCAACGCCCAGGCCCACTTCGTCCAGTCCGTCGACCTCACCCAGGGCGTCATGCGCGCCATCGGCTCCTCCGCCTGCGGCCTCGTCGTCGCCATGCTCGGCTACCTGCTCTACAACACCCTCGTCGTGCGCATCGACCGGCTCATCCTCGACATGGAGCGCGCCGCCTCCGAAATGATCGTCTACTTCGCCAAGGACAAAGGAGGCCGCTGAATGCCGCTCTTCAAACGCCGTCCCGCCCCGCCGCGCGGCGCCGCCTCCTGGGGCTGGCGCTTCGGCGCCTCATCGCGCGTCCGCTTTCGCAGGCAGACCCTCCTGCTTCAAGGCCTCCTCGCCGCCGCGCCGTGGCTCAACGTCATCCTCGTCTGCGGCCTCCTCCTCTTCGCCGGCTCACACTTCCTCGTGCAACGCGGCACGCGCTTTGACCTGCCCGCCTCGGCGCTGGACGAAGGCTCGCTGCTGATGATGCCCACCGCGCTCCTCATGCCGCTCGACGACGCCGCGACCGAAAAAGGCGCGCTCCTCTTTTACGACGACCTGCGTTACCACGCCGGCCATCCCGACGAACTGGCGCGTTTCACCGAGGCCCTCCGCCAGGCCGTGGAAATGGAAGGCCGCCGCGAGCTCATCCTTCTCGCTGACGAACGCGTTCCCCACGAATGGGTCATGGCCGTCGCCCACGCCGCCCGCAAAAGCGGCCTTCGCCGCATCAACGTCGCCGCCCGCGCTGCCAGCGGAAACCCTTAAAACCTGCGTGGCGTGGCAGCGGTTCTGCCACGCCACGAGATGAGGCGATTTGTGCTATAAACCCAAAAATTAACCAACCACCGTCTGCATCGCCGCACTCCATAATCGCCATGACCGCTATCGGGCTGTGGAATTACTCCCTCACATGAAGGTTCCGCAAGGCGAAGCCGTGCCGAAATGCTTATAACACAACTAGTCTATTACTGACGTGTCGCCCCGCCGCGGCACGTCGACCGCTGGCGCGGAATTTGCTAACATACTTGGCAATGCGCATATAGCGTGGTGCTGTATGCGGCAAAGCAAAGGAATACGCATGAGCAAGGCGGTTGGCAGGCATGCGCTGCAAGTTGCGGCGGCGGTGACGGCGATGGTGCCGGCGGCAATGGCCGGAAGTCCGTGGGGCATGGCGTCGGGCGCGGAGGATTCGGGTAAATATCCGAAATTTCTGCCCATGTTGCATGAGGCGGGGGTGACGTGGATGCGTTATTTCCCGGAGTGGTCGACGGTCCAGCCGGAGGAGGGCGTTTGGAATTGGGAGTGGGCGGACCAGTTTGTGGCGACGTGCAAGGCGAACGAGATTGAGCTGTCGGGCATTTTTCTGTACTTCGCGAAATGGGCGTCGAGCGACAATGGGACGCGCGGATTTCCGGTGAAGAAGATTGAAGCCTGGAGCGAATACGTAGCCGCGTGCGTGGCGCGCTACAAGGATGACATCACGTGGTGGGAGGTGTGGAACGAGGGCAACTCGCCGGCGTTCAACCGTCATGGTTCGCCGAAGGATTACGCGGATCTGGTGCGCGCGGCGTATGTCGCGGGCAAGGCGGCGAATCCCAATGCGAAGTTTGGCATCACGTGCGCGGCGTTTGATTTGCATTATTTTGATCAGGTGATCAAGGCCGGCGCGGCGGGGCATTTTGATTATGTCTGCGTGCATCCGTACAACTCCGTGGGCTATGTGTTTGGCAGCGAAAATTATTACATGGCGATGGCGGGCGACGTGCGCAAGATGCTCGCCGCGAACGGGCAAAATGCGGACATGCCGATCTGGATGACGGAGACGGGGCTGACCACGACCGAAACGCCGGAGCAACAGCGCCGCCAGGCCAACGCGCTCGTGCGGTCGTACATTCTCAACCTCGCGCAGGGCATTGAAAAGACCTTTTGGTTTGAGGCGTGCGGCCCGAAGTATGGCGAGGGTGTGCACGCGATTTTGACCAATGACATGACGCCGCGCGCGGCGTACGACGCGTTGAAAAAGATGACCGGCGCGCTGGGGCCGGAACCGCGATATCTGGGTTGGTTGCGCGGCGCAAACGACGAGCTCGGATTCGCGTTTGATGACAACGGCACTACGGTGCTGGTCGCGTGGAGCGGCGATTCGGATCCGGTCTACACGCGCGACGCGAAAGTCGCGAAACTCAATCCGCCCGGCACGCCGTTCACGCGCAGTTACGCGGACGTTGACGAAGTGTGGATCAAGCTCGGCGAGCAGAACGAGGAGTTTGGTTTGCGCCAGGGCAACAACAATCCGCGTCCGGACGGCCTCGCCATTGTCGCCAAAGATTATCGCCAGACCGACCTCATCAACCGCCGTCCGTTTATCTACTTCGACATCGACCCGACGTTTGCCGGCTGGGGCGACCGCGAGTTCGAAATCACCCTCACCGCGCGCCGCGCGAAGCCCGACGTTCCCTCCGTTTGCGCCATCGTCTACGAATCCGAAACCGGTTACCACGAATACGGCAAGCGCATCACGACGCCCGGCCTCAACGTCGAAATGCTCTTCGAAAATGAGACCTTCCGCGCGCCCGAACTCTGGTACCTCCAACCCGGCGACGAATGGCAGACGCGCACGTGGAAAATCAACGACGCCTGCTTCATCGGCAAATGGGGCTGGCGCTTCGAGCTCAACGCCGAAATGTCCGCCGGCGACATCCAGGTCCGCGAAGTCCGCGTGACCAAAATCAAGTAACCCGCTTTCACACACCCGCGACAGACGCAAACATCTGTCCGACATTACCAAGGAGTACTCCATGAAAAAATGCCTCACACCCCTCATGGCGCTCGCGACGATGGTCGCCACGGCGCAACAGCCGGAGCCCTTTTCGCAAGGTCCGTTGCTGAACGTCAAGAGCCCGTGGTCGATCGCATCCGGAGCTGAATGGTCCGGCGATTATCCGGAGTTCAACCCGTTGCTCAAGGACGCCGGCGTGCGCTCGATCCGCCTCTTCCCCGAGTGGCAGAGCATCCAGCCCAAGCAGGGCGACTGGAATTGGGACGGCGCCGACAAGATGGTCGCCGACGCGCGCAAAAACAACATGGAAATCATCGGCGTGTGGTGCTATTTTGCGCCGTGGGCGTCGGCCGACGGCGGCACACGCCGCGGGCCTGTCAAGGACATGCAGTTCTGGCGCGACTACACGCGCAACACCGCCCTCCGCTATAAGAACGACATCCAATATTGGGAAATCTGGAACGAGTTCAACGGCTCATTTTACCAAGGCAACGACAAGGTCAAGGAGTACGCCGACCTCACTGTCAACGCCTACAAGGAAGTCAAAAAAGTCAACCCCAACATCAAGGTCGGCATCAGCGTCGCCAACTTCGACGTCGGCTTCCTCAACTCCACCATCAAGGCCGGCGCCGCGAATCATTTCGACTTCGTCTGCGTCCATCCCTACGAAAACCTCGGCATGGTCATGGCCGGCGAAGAGGCCAGCTACCTCAGCCTCGCCGGCAGCCTCCGCACCATGCTCGCCGCCAACAATCAGCGCGCCGACATCCCGCTCTGGATCACCGAAACCGGCGTCCAATCCTCTGTCCAGCCCAACGCCGTTGCCGACGAAAAACAGGCCGAGGGACTCGTCAAGGTTTTCATCCTCTCCATCGCCCAGGGCTTTGAGCGCATCTGCTGGTTTGAGGCGCGCGGACCTGCCTACGGCCACGGCACCGACCACGGCATCATCCGCCCCGACTGGACCCTCCGCCCCGCCTACACCGCGCTCAAGGACATGACCGCCCTCCTCGGCGACGACCCCAAATACCTCGGCTGGTACAAGGCTGGCAACAACGGTTTCGGTTTCCTCTTCCAGGGCGCCAAGGCCCCCGTCCTCGTCGCCTGGGCCTCCAAGACCGGCGACGAAACCATCACCCTCAACGGCAAGTCCGAAACGCTCACCCGCAAGCCCCGCTTCTTCGCCGACATCCCCGCCAGCCTCGTCGCCGAAATCAAGGGCAACGCCGCCAAGCCCTTCCCCTGGGGCAAGGACTACTCCAAGGTCGACGTCGCCACCCTTCGCCTCGGCGGCAGCAACATCGAGGACGGCATCAAACAAGTCAACGAAAAAACCACCGCCGTCGAAAACGGCCTCGTCGAATCCTGGCGCCGCACCAACTTCAACCACGGCGGCGAAGGCCGTTACATCTACTTCCGCACCGACCCCACCTTCTGCGGATTCGCCGACAACAAGCTCGAAATCACCATCGTCGCCCGCCGCGCCAAACCCGACAAAGAGGCCGGTATGAGCCTCCTCTTCGAATCCAAAGACAAGGGCTACACCGGCGCTCCCGGCGGCTACTGGGCCATTCCCGCCGGCGACCAGTGGCAGGAACACACCTGGAAAGTCGACAACGCCAGCTTCAACGGCCAGTGGGGCTGGAACTTCCGCACCGAAAGCACCGGATCGCCCAATGAAATTGCGGTCAAAGAAGTCCGCGTCAAAAAAATCAAATAACGCGCGCACCCGCTTTCAAAAACACCCGTGGGGTGGGAGGGGGCCGGCCACCCCACCCCGGTTTACGGGGAAAAACTCAAAGATCCTTTTTATGG
>JAVBOU010000047.1:0-6972 GCA_031550185.1 Kiritimatiellia bacterium
AGGAGGGTTTCCGCAAAAGATATGCGGCCATTCAAAAAATCAACCGGGCCTCTTCGTACGGCTCGCGAGGACGCTCGCCCTCCATGCGTGCGATCTCGACGACGGGAGTAAGCTTTTTTAGTGTTTCACACATGTTATCGCACCGCTACAACTTCAGCCAAACATGATGGTTGGCCAAAATGCTTATACCCCAACGAGTCTACGACATAAAACCATTGCCGCGCATTGACGGGATGTGATATAGCGAAACTTTTCGAGGGGAGATTGTGACGGGCAAGGCCATGCAAACAGGAGTCGCTCCATGAACAAATGCCGCGCGTCGTTTGACGCCATGCTTCACACGCACGAGATAGACGTCTGCCGCTTGTTTTCTGTCCTGTGCTATTGTTTCACGGCGGCCGGGATTTACTTCACGGTCGGACAGTTGATATTCAGGATCGCCCTTACCTTCGATCTCACGCTGATCCTCTATTTTTTCATGGGGTATGCGTTTGGGAAACACAAATCCTGGCCGCGCACCATGATGCTTGTCTTGTCATGGCTTGCCATCAGCGTGATGTTTCTTTTCTTTGCATGGCTCGCCATTCGATTCTTCCAGCAACACGATGCGGCGGCGTACACATTGACGATTGGATCCGCAAAAATACAGGAGCCACCTGACTGGATGATGACGGTCATTGTGGCATGGGTGGCATGTTGCGTCATCCTCTGTGTGCTGGCTTTCTTTCTTTTGTATTCCAGGAAGATTCGCGAAGAGATTCGCGTCGGAATGAAGCGAGAAGCGAAAATGATCCGCGAACCACCGGAACCCCTTGACCCCGAACCGCCTGTTTCCAAGTTGAACCGGCGGTTGCAGGGCATCGTCATTGGCCTGAGTGTTGCGGTCACAATCGGCTTCAGCGTTTTGGGGTTTGCGGTGGGGTCGAAACAACATGACGTTCGCCAGGCGAAACCCCTTTCTGACATAAGGGAAGTGAAATGGGATGGAACCAATCACTATTTTGCCGTCAATCAGAGTTTGATCATCACCACAAGCCGCAACTATCAATGCGTCACATCCAAAACGTCGAAACGCCCTGGAATGTTGGAATGCTCTGTTGAGTTCGCGGGCTATCCGATGTTCAGGGTCAAACCGCACCAAAAGTACACGCTGGAAAACGGTGACATTCGCGTGGAACCCTGAAAAAACAGCGAGGGTGGCGTATTAGTCGAGCCGCAAGAGTGAAAAATCAGCCCGTGGCGTGGCACGATCTCTGCCACGCCACGGGCTGATTTTTCGCGCACGCTTTCCCCTTGCCATTTCCGCGGTCGATGTGGTAATCTGTTCCCCGTTTTCGCCGCTCGGGTGGTGAAATTGGCATACACGCTAGCTTGAGGTGCTAGTGGGGAGACCCGTGCAGGTTCGAGTCCTGTCCCGAGCACCATTCAGGAGAACGCCGTATCACAAATGGGGTATGGCGTTTTTTGTTTTAGGAGACCCCGATGAGCACCGACCTCAAAGCCGCCTACAAGACGATCATGGAGGACCACTTTCCGCCGCGCCTCGAAATCCGGTTCGTCGACGCCGACCGGACGCAAACGCTGATTTACGAGAAGGTGACGTGGGTCATCGACGGCGCGTGCACGGGATTGCGCTACGGCGAAAATCCCGGCCAGGAGGCGGCGATGTTCAAGCTCGTCAACGGCCACCTCACGCTCGGCGCCGTGACATCGGTTCAACCCGGCCGCTGGCTTGCGTCGGATCCCGAGCTCCTGCAGTTCGGCAAGCATCCGGGCAAGATCAACCTCACGGACGCGGACAACGCGCTGAACATTTTGCGCTACCTCCACGCGACGCCGTGCGCCGTGATCGTGAAGCACAACAATCCCTGCGGCGTGGCGCGCGCCGCGACACTTCGCGAGGCGTACTTTAAGGCGAACAAGGCCGACCGCCTCGCGGCATTCGGCGGTTGCATCGCGCTCAACCGCGAGGTCGATGTCGAGACCGCAAAGCTCATTGCGGAGAACTACGCCGAGGTTGTCGTCGCGCCGGAATTTGCGCCGGGTGTCATGGACATTTTCAGCGCAAAGAAAAATCTCCGTGTCATGAAAATCCGCGCGATCGAAAAGCTCCAGACATACGAAGCCTCGCGCTTTGTGGATTTCAAAAGCTTGATCGACGGCGGCCTCATCGCGCAATGGTCGTTCGTGCCAGAGGCGCGCACCGCGGACAAATTGCTCGCCGCAACCTGCACGCACAAGGACGTCACGCACAGCATCAGCCGGCCGCCCACGCAGCAGGAAATCGACGACATGCTTTTCGGCTGGCTCGTCGAGGCCGGCGTCACGAGCAACAGCGTGCTTTACGTGAAGGACGGCGTCACGGTCGGCATCGGCACCGGCGAGCAGGACCGCGTGGGCGTGGCCGAAATCGCGCGCGACAAAGCTTACAAAAAGCTCGCCGACTGGATCGCGTGGGAACGTTTCCGCACGCCGTACAACGAACTCAATGACGCGGCAAAACAGCGCGCCTGCATGGACGAATCCGTGGCGCAACACGGCGGCCTCATTGGCGCCGCAATGGTCTCGGACGCGTTCTTCCCCTTCCGCGACGGCCTCGAAGTCGGCCTGCGCGAAGGCGTCACCGCCGTCATCCAGCCCGGCGGCGCCATGCGCGACTGGGACATCATCGACTGCTGCAACGCCGCCAACGCCACCATGGTCTTCACCGGGCAGCGGAGCTTCCGGCATTGACCGCCGTCCTCTACGCGCTCGCCACCTGGTTCGCCGGCGACCTGCTCCACGCGCTCTGGCTGTGGTGCGGCAACCGTTGCTGGGAGCGCACTGTCACGCGCGACGCGGACGGCATCCTCGCCAACGCCGCGGCCTTCACGCTCCAAGGGTCGACCCGCACCGCGATCCTCTTTGTCCACGGTTTTGCCGACACGCCCGAAGTCTGGCAACTCATCGCGCCGCGCGTTCACGCGCAAACCCGCGCCACCTGCCGCGCCCTGCGTTTGCCCGACGTCGGCGCACCGCTGCGCGCGCAACGCAACACGCGCCTCGACACCTGGCTCAACGCCATTCACGACGCCGTGGCAGAGCTCCGGCTCTGCCACGACAATGTTTTCCTCGCCGGGCATTCGCTCGGTGGCGGACTCGTCCTTCTCGCCGCGCGCGACAATCCTGCGCTGGCCGACGGCGTGATTGTTTTCGCGCCGCTCATCCGCGTTGCGCGCGCGCGTTCGCCGCTCGCCTCGCCCGAACACCTTTTCGCCTTTGTGAACCGCGCGTTTCTCTTTTCGCGCGCCTTCCAAAATCCTTTTCCGGCAATCATCAACACCAAAGACGGACGTCAATTTCCCTACGCCCGCGACCGCTTCATCGCTTTTGCGGTGTACCGCGCGCTCTTCGAGATGACGCGCCGCCTCGCCGCCGTGGCAGAGCCTGACCTCTGCCACGCGCCGGTTTTGGCGTTCCTCTCCTCGCGCGATCGTGTCATCGACTCTGCCGCGGCCGAACGCCACCTTTCCCGCGCGCGCATTGTCACGACCGCCGCGGCGGGCCACGTGTTGCCGCTGGATGTCGGCTGGGAAGCGCGCGCGGATGAGATGGCGGAGTTTGTTGGAAAGTGTTGACGTGCGCGGGTGAATTTGCCATACTGGCGGCCTTCTTTTGGTAGGGTACCGAAGTGGCCAACCGGGGCAGACTGTAAATCTGCTGGCAACTGCCTTCCTTGGTTCGAATCCAAGCCCTACCACCATTTTTTCAACACGGCTTTCGCATATTCGGGGGTCGTGTTTTTTGTTTTGACATGCACCGCCACCACATAGCCCGCGAGGATCTTGAGCGCGGCGACGCGACGCTGAGGGAGGACGACGCGCGCCATTTGCAAAGCGTGTTGCGCGTTGAGGCCGGCGATTGCGTCGAGGCGTTCGACGGCAAGGGCAATACGCGCGTGATGTCCGTGGCAGAGCTGGGCAAGCGCCACGTGCGGCTGGTGGCAGAGAGGGAGGTTGTGCCACACGCGCCACCGGCCTGCCGCGTGACGCTGGTTGTGGGCGCGTGCAAGTCGAACCGCATGGAGTGGCTGGTGGAGAAGGCGGTCGAGCTTGGCGCGTGGCGCGTGGTGATCGTTGCCACGGCGCGCAGTGTGGTGAAGGGCGTGGAGGCGCGCGAACCGGTGCGCTGGCGCCGCATTGCGCGCGAGGCGTTGCGGCAGAGCGGCGGGGTGTGGGAGACGCAAATTGACGGCGTTGATTTTGGGGCGTTGTGTGGCGAGGCCGCGGCCATGACACAACGCGGCGGCAAGGTGTGGTTCGGCGCGTTGTGCGAAGGGGCGAGGCCTTTTCGCGATGAGCTTGCGGCGTCGGGCGGGGCGACGGAGTGCGCCTGGTGCGTGGGGCCGGAGGGGGATTTTACGCCGGCGGAAATTGCGGCGCTTCGTGAATCCGGCGCGCACGGCGTGACGCTGGGCGAGCGCGTTTTGCGCACCGAAACCGCGGGGCTTTTCGGGCTTTGCGCGATCAATCTGTGGAAGGAAACTCATCATGCGTAATCGTACTGCGTGGATTTTGTTTGGCGTGTTGGCCGCGATTCTGGTTGTCACGCTGGTGGTGCCGATTTTGACGGTGGTGACGGGCGGGTTCATTGTGCAGGGCGCGTGGTCGCCGAAGTATCTGCTGGGCGTGTTTCAAAATTCGCTTTACGCGGAGGGGCTGTTCAACAGCTTCCGCATCGCGCTCGGCACGACGGCGCTGGCGGCGGGGCTCGCGCTGCCGCTGGCGTGGATGTCGCACCGGTTTGATTTTTATGGCAAGGGGATGCTCAACGCGCTGGTGCTGGTGCCGCTGATTTTGCCGCCGTTTGTGGGCGCGATCGGGTTGCTGCAAATCCTCGGACCGTACGGCGCACTGAACGCGTTATTTGGTTGCGGGCCGGTGGACTGGCTGGGAATTTCGCGTTACGCGGGCGTGGTGGTGCTGCAGGCGCTGATGCTGTATCCGATCATTTATCTGAACGTCTCGGCGGCGCTGGCGAATGTGGATCCGGCGATGGAGGAGGCGGCGGCGAATCTGGGCGCGGGGACGTGGACGACGCTGCGGCGCGTGACGCTGCCGCTGATCATGCCGGGGCTTTTCGCGGGCATGACGCTGGTCTTCATCGCGAGCTTCACAGAGCTCGGCACGCCGCTGATGCTGGGCTATACGCGCTGCGCGGCGGTGCAGGTGTACGACGAGCTGAAGGAGATTAGTTCGAGTCCGTTTCCCTACGCGCTGGTGACGGTGGTGCTGTGTACGAGCGTCGCGTTGTATGCGATTTCGAAAACGCTTTTCGGTCGCCGCGCGTATGCGATGCAGGCCAAGGCGGCGGTCGCGTGGCAGGCGAAAAAATTGCGCGGCTGGCGGGGGCTGCTGGTGATGTTGCCGTTTGTGGTCGTGGCGCTTTTTGCGCTGGCGCCGCACGCGGGTGTCGTGCTGACGAGTTTCAGCACGCCGGGCGGCTGGTACAAAACCATTTTGCCGGACGTCTTCACTACGGCGAATTACACGGAGGCGTTGGGCCACGACATGACGATCCGCGGCATTCGCAACAGCCTGCTTTTTTCGTCGCTCGCGGTGGTGCTCAACGTGTTTCTCGGCATCGGCGTGGCGCTGGTGGTGGTGCGGTCGAAAATCAAAATTCGCGGATTGCTCGACGGGCTGGCGATGATTCCGCTCGCGGTGCCGGGGCTTGTGATGGCGTTTGGATTTTTGGCGGTGAGCGGCTGGCTGAGCCGGCTGGCGCTGCCGGAAACAATGAAGCAGTGGCTCGATGTGCGCGAGAATCCAACGTTCTTTTTGGTCGTGGCGTATGCGGTGCGGCGCCTGCCGTACATGGTGCGCGCGGCGATCGCGGGCTTGCAACAGACGTCCGTGACGCTGGAGGAGGCGGCGGCGAATCTCGGCGCGAGCGCGTTCACGGTGTTGCGCCGCGTGACCACGCCGCTCATTGCGGCAAATTTGATTGCGGGCGTGTTGCTGACGTTTTCGTTCAGCATGCTGGAAGTGTCGGACAGCCTGTTGCTCGCGCAGAAGATGGATTATTTTCCGATTACGAAAACCATTTTCGAACTCTTCCAACTGGTGGGGATCGGTCGCTTCCTCGCCGCCGCGCTCGGCGTGTGGGCGATGGTGTTCCTTGGCGTGACGATTGTCGGGACGAGCCTGATGCTGGGCAAAAAAATGGGCGCACTCTTCCGCGCGTGATGCGGTAATGCGTCATTTTTTATGCGTCATGACCATCTTGTCCGTACGGTTGAAAGGGACGCGATGCTCACGTTGAAGACCTCATTCATTTCCACGGGGGTAAAGCAGGGCCACAGCATTTACTTTTCCGTCCCGTAGGGACGGGATGTTGGTAGAATAATGCCCTCAAAAACATTCGTCCTGTAGGGACGAAATGTTGAGAATGGAAGAGGTGGGTTCCGACGCCTGAGTGACGCAACATCCCGTCCCTCATGGGACGGATGAACGAATAGAACGCGATTTTCTACCAACATTTCGTCCCGATGGGACGAGAAACAGCGAAAACAAAGTAAAAATAAATGCTGTGACCCTGGGGTATTAAAGGTGGTGCCATTGACCATGCGTACTTTTGCACCGGCATGATAAACGCCAGACATTTTCATGGTTCTATTTTTTGCCCCAACGGGACAGGTCAATTTTAGTCAGTATTGGTACACATCTCTTCAACCTCGGAGAGGTTGTCAATATGCCGTCGTGGCTTGGAAAAGGTTGCGCCACGCCACGACGCGTGATACGGGGTGCCTTAGGAGAGCGTTCACAACAGGTCTACCTATGTTATGCAAAAGCACTAGACTTGTTCCAAAACTTGAACATGGAGGGGGGGGGGGGGGGCGGGCGGCGCGGCGGGGGGCGCGGGGGTTGTGGGTGTGGGGCGATGTTTTGGTGGAGGACAAAGGAGGGCGGGGGCGCTGGACGCGGGCACCCA
>JAVBOU010000078.1:0-6865 GCA_031550185.1 Kiritimatiellia bacterium
TTGCTAGTCCTTCCGCGTGTTAATCCTCTTCCCCCATCTGCTCAACAAACCATTAGCGTAAGAAATATCAAATCCCTTTCTTGGCGTGGCAGAGGCTCTGCCACGCCACGTGTGTAATGTAAGACAGACATTCTTGTCTGTCATCGTGGTGTTAATATTGCCAGGTGCGACCTCTCTTGCGCCACACCAGCGACAGACAAGAATGTCTGTCTTACCTTGGCTCAGCCACGAAAAATTCTCGCACAACACGCGAACCTCCATTGGACAATATTCGTTTAATTGGTTAAACTTCACCTTTCTCCTCTTCACTCTCATCCCAGCTCCGCTTGTCATGAAAATTCCCGCACTTCTCCCGCAGCCCCGCGTCCTCAATGTCGAAGAAAACTCCTTCTTCACCATCCCCCGCGTGACCACCATTGGCATGGCCGACGCCACTGATTGGGAGGCCGTCCACCGCCTTTGCGAAATTCTTCCCGCGTACAGCGTTCACCTCGACCTCCCGGATGTCGCCAGCACCGTGGTCATTCGCCGCGACGCCACGATCCCCGCGCAGGGTTACCGCATCAAAATTGCCGCTGACAGCATTCTCATCGAAGCCAATGGTGTCGGCCTGCACAACGCCATGACCACGCTGCGCCAGTGGTTTTCTCAGGCTAGTGAAAATCAGGTGCCGTGCTGCTTCATCGACGACGCGCCGGACTTCGCGGTGCGCGGCGTGTATTATGATGTCGCGCGCGGACGCGTCCCCAAGCTCAAGCAACTCATGATCCTGGCCGACGGTCTTGCCGCCGCGAAGATCAATCATCTCCAGCTTTACATTGAGCACACGTTCATCTTCCGCAAGCATCCCAAGATCGGCGAAAACGCCTCGCCGCTCCAGCCGCAGGACATCCTGCTGCTCGACGCGCATTGCGCCAGCCGCGGCATTGAGCTTGTGCCTTCGCTCGCGACGTTCGGTCACCTTGCGTCCGTGCTCAAGCATCCCGAATACCACGCGCTGGCCGAAGACCTCGGCGTCGGGCAGTACGTCGATCCCGACGCGCAGGAAAAGAAGAAGTGGCTCACTGCCACAGCCTGGACGCTCTCGCCGGCGAACCCCGACATCTACACGTTTCTCGATTCGTTGCTCTGCGAATTTTTGCCGCTATTCCGATCCAAGCAATTCAACATTTGCTGCGACGAAACGCTCGACCTCGGCCTCGGCCAATCCTACGAACTCTGCCAGGAACGCGGCAAGGGTCGCGTTTATCTCGACCACATTCTCAAGGTGCGCGAGCTCGCGGCCAAGTACGGCAAGACCGTCATGTTCTGGGGCGACATCATCTCGCACTATCCCGAACTCATCCCCGAAATTCCCAAGGACGTCACGCTGCTTGACTGGGGTTACGGCTGGAATCACGACACGAGCTCGGTGAACAAATTCGCCGAAGCCGGGCTCCCGCTTTACGTCTGCCCTGGCACCAACTCCTGGATCTCGCTCTTCCCGCGCATGATCCACGGCGAGGTCAACATCCACAACTTCGCGCAGGCTGGCAAAGACGTCAACGGCACCGGCCTCCTCAACACCGATTGGGGCGACGGCGGCCATTACAATTTCATGGAACTCTCCTGGCCCGGCTACTGGTTCGGCGCCGAGCAGGGCTGGAACACCAACGCGCACCGCAAAACCTTCCACGAACGCTTTTGCAAGCTTTTCCTCAAGAGCGACAACACGCGCCTCCCCTCGATGCTCCGACATCTCGGCCAGCTCGCGAGCATCACGGTCGACGGCTTTTACGGCCAATACTGGCGCCACCTTCTTTTTGCCGACGCCAACACCTGGCCGCGCCTCATTGGCGAGCTCAATGCCGACCATTGCGTCTCCGGCAAATTCACCCAGGGGCCGCTCACCGCCAACCGCCGTTTCGGCAGCGACACACTCCGCGAGCTCGGCCAAGTCCGCGCCGTCTTCGAGCAGGTCGAAAAGGAAAAGGGTGTCGATCCCGCGGGCGTTCTACCCTACTGGATTTTCGCCGTGGATGCGATTGCCTGCGCCGCCCGCCGTCTCGCGCTGCTCGGTCCTGATCCGGACGCCGCGCCGCTTTCGTCCGACGAGCAAACGCGCCGCGTCCATCGCATTCTCTCCGACTTGCGTGACCTCCGCCGCCGTTTCACCACGCTTTGGCATGGCCGCAATCGTCCCTCCGAGCTTCCCATCACGCTCGGTTATTACGACAACGCCATCGCCGCGCTCGAAGCCCAGCTTCCGTAGTTGCCGCTTGAATCGCGCCCACCGCGCGCGTATACTGTGGAAAAAAGGAGACACACCATGTTTGGTATTGGCACGGGCGAGTTGCTTCTCATTATTTTGGTCATTGTCCTGCTCTTTGGCGCGAAGCGGATTCCGGAAATCGCGAAGGGGCTGGGCCGCGCCGCGCATGAATTCAAAAAGGCCAAAGACGATTTGGCGCGCGAGTCGAACGAATTGATCGCGACAGCGGAGAAGCGTGCGGCCGAAGAGGACAAGGCGAAGAAGCATGACGAAGCCGGAAAACCAGACGCTGGTTGAACACATCGAGGCGTTGCGCGCGATGCTGTTGCATTGCGTCGCGGCGGTGCTCGTGGCGTTGCCCGTCGGGCTGGCGGTCGCGTTGCCCGGCATCTGGTGGTTGATTGACTGGACCTGCCCGCCGTCGATGAACGCCTACCAATACCTCGCGCCGATGGAGGTGTTCATCTGGCAGATGAAGTTCGCGCTGGTGGCGGCTGTCGTGGTGGCCAGCCCGTACATGTATTGGTCAGTGTGGCGATTCATCGGTCCGGCGCTCTACGCGGGCGAGCGGCGCGCGTTGAAATGGTGGATCGCCGCGGCGACGTTGCTCTTCATCGCGGGCGTGGCGCTCAGCCTGGGCATGATCCTGCCGCTGGTCATGCGATTCGGCGCGGGCTTTCAATCGCCGCGTTTGGTCGCCGCCCTGCGTTTGGATTACGTCTTCGGGCTGGCGCAAATGCTGGCGCTGGCGTTCGGCGTGATGTTCCAATTTCCGCTTGTGGTGCTGATGCTCGTGCGCTTCGGCGTGGTGAAGGTCAAAACGCTGGCGCACGCGCGGCCCTACATCGTGGTCGGCCTTCTCATTCTGGCCGCCATCCTCACGCCGCCCGACATCGTGAGCCAGGCCGCGCTGGCGCTGCCGTCGTGGTTGCTCTTCGAGGCGGCGCTCCTCGCGGCACGGCGATTCGAAAAGCGCGCCGCCAGCGAGGCGAAAATTTCCGACGACACCGATTACGGTTTCGACCTCTACAACAACGACAAACATCCGCCTGGCAGTTGACAAACCGCGTGCGATGTTATACCGTGCTTTTTGTAATGCGTGACACGCATTAACTACTGGAGAACATTTATGGACAGACGTGAATTTTTGAAAGCAAGCGCCATGACCGCGGCCTTCGCCGCCGTGGCCTCCAAACTCCCCGCGCAGGTCGCCTCGCAGCCGGTGGAAAAAAAGGGTGTGCCCGATGTCGTCGCCGTGCGCAACGGCGAACCCGTCGAAATGTTCCGCAAGGGCATTGAGGCGCTCGGCGGCATGTCCGCCTTTGTCAAGCCCGGCCAAACCGTCGTCGTCAAGCCCAACATCGGCTGGGATCGCACGCCCGACCTCGCGGCCAACACCAACCCGGAGCTCGTCGCCGAAATCGTCCGCCAGTGCCTCGCCGCCGGTGCCGCCAAGGTCGAGGTCTTCGACCGCACCTGCCATGAGTGGCGCGGCTGCTACAAAACCAGCGGCATCAAGGAGGCCGTTGAAAACGCCGGCGGCGTCATGCTTCCCGGCAACGACGACTCCTACTACGTCGAGCGCGAATGCCCGCAGGCCGTCAAGATGAAGACCGCCAAAATCCACAAGGCCATCATCGACGCCGACGTCTTCATCAACGTCCCGATCCTCAAAAACCACGGCGGCGCGAAGATGACCGCGATCATGAAAAATTTCATGGGTCTTGTCCAGGATCGCCAGTACATGCACAAGAACAACCTTCCGCAGTGCATCGCCGACTCCGTCCTCTACCGCAAGCCCGACCTTAACATCCTCGACGCCTACCGCATGATGGTCTCCAACGGCCCGCAAGGCGTCGGCCTCAACGACGTTCAGACGCCAAAGTACCTTCTCCTTTCCAAGGACATGGTCGCACTCGACGCCATGGGCGCCAAGCTTCTCAAGTACGAACTTGACCAGGTGCCCTACATCGCCATTGCCGACAAAATGGGCATCGGCGTGTCCAACACCGACAAACTCAACGTCCTGCGCCTTGAGGTGTAACCCCTGAAAAAAACGCGCTCGTGGCAGAGCATGACCTCTGCCACGGGCGCGTTTTGCAACCTCGCATCACGCCCATGAAAACACCGCGCATTTTCCGGATTCTCCTCTCTTTTTGTGTTTTCATTGCATTTGCGTACGCGTTTATCATGGGTCTCGGCGACGCAACGCTCGCGCCATTCGCCGCGTTCTTCCAGCTTCAATTCGGTCCCGCGCTGTTGCGTTGCGTTGCGGCCTTTTCCGTCAGCGCGCTCGCCATTGTCCTCGCCGTTCTTCTTGTCACGTTTTTTTTCGGACGCTTCTATTGCGCCTTTCTTTGTCCGCTCGGCATCCTCCAGGACTTCATCGGATGGATCACGCCCGGCAAAGCCAAGCCCGTTAAAAATTTCAAAACGCTCCGCTACCTCATCGCGCTGGCAACCTTCGGCCTGCTCGCTGGCGGACTTGCCGTCGGGTTCCGAATGCTGGATCCCTTCTCCATGTTCGGGCGCATTGCCAACGCCACGCTCACGCCCGCCGCGCTTGCCGTCTCGCCCACTGAATTGCCCGCGCGCGCGCCATCCGCCAGCGGCGTCCTCATCGGCGCGTGTTACCTGCTCATCATTGCCGGGCTTGTCATTTGGAAGCGACGCATCTTTTGCACCGCGATTTGTCCGGTCGGGACACTTCTCGGCCTCTTCGCCTCGCGCGGTCTTTTCCAACTCAAACTGAACAACTGCGTTCATTGCGGACGCTGTGCAAACGTCTGTCCTGCGGGTTGCATCGACCACAACAACGGATCGCTCGACAACGAACGTTGCGTCCGTTGCATGAACTGCCTCGCCGCGTGCAAAGCCAAGCGCATCGCCTTCACGACCGCCCGCGCGCCTGCGCCAACCAATCCACTCCGCCGCGCCTTCTTCATCCAAGGCGCCGCCACCTTCCTCGGCTTCACCGCGCTCGCCAAACTGACGCGCCCCAAAACACCCGCACCCGACGCCCTTCCCCTGCCCCGCGGCATCTGCCCGCCTGGCGCCGGTTCGCCCGCCCGCTTCGCCTCCACCTGCACCGCCTGCATGCTCTGCGCCGTCAACTGCCGCGGCAAAATCATCCAGCCGCCCGACGCCAACGCCGCCACGCCGCACCTCGCGTTCAAACGCGGCTTCTGTGAATTTAATTGCAAAAATTGTTCCGACGTCTGCCCTACCGGCGCGCTCATGCCCATGACGCTCGAGCAAAAAAAACGCCGCCGCGTCGGCCTCGCCAAATTCGACTCCAGTCTCTGCGTCGTCTTTGTCAACGGCACCCATTGCGGCGCCTGCGCCGAACACTGCCCCACCGGTGCCCTGCGCATGGTCGACAAGCACAACGGACTTCCGCCCATCCCCACGCTCAACGAATCGCTCTGCATCGGCTGCGGCGGCTGCGAATACATTTGCCCGGTTCAGCCGCAAAAAGCCATTAGCATCCGGCCTGTTCACATCCAAGTCGAGGCCGCCGACCCGAACGACGTCTTCAAGCGCCTGGAACCCGAGACGCCGCCCAGTGACGAATGGTTGATCTGACCATGAAAGCCGACATTGTTTCCGATTTTCAGGTTCACGGACTCTTCGCTCACCATTGGCGCGCCGCGCAAAACTCGCTGCCTGTCTTCCACCGCCACAACGAGATCGAGCTGAACTTCCTCGCACGCGGCAAACTGGTTTACACCATCGCGGGCCGCACGATTCCGCTGCCGTTGCGAAAGCTTTCGCTCTTTTGGGCGGGCTTTTCCCACCGCATTTCCGCGTGGCAGCCGCGCAGCGAAATCTGGGCGCTCAGCCTGCCCCTCACCACCTTCCTCACATGGAATTTGCCCGGTAAAAACTTCGTCCATCCGCTGCTTCACGGCGAATTACTCCATGAGTCGTGCTCCGGCCTCGCGCGTGTCGACCTCGCCGCCATGCACCGCTGGTACGACGATCTTCACACCGCGAACACACCGCACCGCGAGGCGTTGCTCCTGGAAATCCACGCGCGTCTTTTGCGCATGGCCACCGCCGTCGGAACCGCCCCCGCCCACACCGGCAGCGACATCGAACCCGCGCGTGTCGACAAGATGCTCCAATACGCCGCCGCGCATTATCGCGACCCCGACCTCAGCATCCACGCCATCGCCCGCCACGCCGGCACCAACGCGACGTATGCGATGGAGCTCTTCAAAAAAACTTGCGGCGTCAGCCTCATGCAATACGTCAACGACCAGCGTGTCACCCACGCCCAGCGCCTGCTGGTCACCACGCAGTCCAAAATTCTCGACATCGCCATGGACGCCGGCTTCGGTTCGCTCAGCCAATTCCACGACGTCTTCCGTCGCGTCACCGGCAAGACGCCGCGCGAGTACGCCCGCCTCAACGGCGCAAACTGACAGATGCGCGTATTGCAATGTAGGACAGACGACGCGAAGCACACCGAAGGTCATCTTGTCTGTCATGGAGTTTCAAAACATGGCCGTTTCATGTGACAAGGTGGGGCGCGACCGCCGGGCGCGCCGGGCATTGGATGGACGTTTGTTTTTGCCGCTTGCGTTGCGGATCCAGGCTTGTCGTGACCCC
>JAVBOU010000050.1:0-9492 GCA_031550185.1 Kiritimatiellia bacterium
CGGGGTTACGACAAGCTTGGATCCGCAACGCAAGCGACAACAAATAAACGTCCATCCAATGCCCGGCGCGCCCGGCGGTCGCGCCCCACCTTTGAAGTGCGGTCGTGGGCATCGGCATCGCCGCACTCCAAAAAAACGTGGCGTGGCAGGAGTCCTGCCACGCCACGAGAATTTTTGACGGGTTCGCTTTAGCGTGACGCAAACGGGTTTTCGTTTTTGTAGAGGACGCCCGCGGGGTTGGGTGTGGCGACGTCGGCAATGCCAAGCATTTTCACGGCGTCGAAAAGGACGCGGCCGACGTGGTCGAAGCCGACAGCACCGTGGTGCGGGTAGTGTTTCGCCAGCAGCACGTGACGATAAAAGCGGGCAAATTCGGGGATGGCGAAGATGCCGATGCCGCCGAAGGAATTGGGGTCGGCCTTGAGCACGTGGCCTTCGGCGATGTAGCTTTGGAGGTGGTTGTCGGCGCGGCCCTGCAAGCGGAAGAAGGTGATGGGGCCGGCCTTGATCGCGCCGTCGAGTGTGCCGCAGGTGATGCAGGGTTCCTTGCCGTTTTCCTGGAGGCGGTGCATGATGAGCTGGTATTTGAGCGCGCAATTCTCCAAATGGCAGGAGGGCGTGTTGCCGCAGTGGAAGCCCATGAAGAGGTCGCGCGGGCTTGCACCTTTGAGGTTTTTGGGCAGCGGATGGTCGTAGGGCACGGTGTTGTTGATGTCAAGCAGCGTGGCGGGCGCGAGCGAGGCGCATTGGGCCATGTATTCGGAGAGCGCGCCGTACATATCGACCTCGCAGGCGACGGGGATGCCCTGTTTCGCGAGGCGGCTGTTGACGTAGCAGGGGACGAACCCGAAGGCAGGCTCGAACGCGGGCCAGCATTTGTTGGCGAAGACGGCGTAGTGGCGCGAGCCGAGGTTTTTGCGATAGAAGTCGTGGAGCGCGATCTCGAGCTGCGCGAGCTCTTTCAGGCGTTTGGGGTAGGTGTTGCCCGCGCCGAGTTCCTTGGCCATGGAGTCGGCGACTTCTTCGAGGCGCGCGGTTTGTTTGGCGGCGTCCTTAAAGAGGAGGAGCAGGTCGAGTTCGGAATTTTCCATGACCTCAATGCCGAGATCGTACATTGGCTGGATCGGCGCGTTGCACGCGTAGAAATCCTGCGGACGCGGCCCGAACGAAATGACCTTCAAATGTTTCACGCCGACGACGACGCGCGCCACGCGTGTGAAGTGCGCGATCATCTCGGCGACTTCATCGGGCAGTCCGACAGGGTCGTCCGGAATGAACGGGCGCAGGCCGCGCAGCGCGCAGTTGAGCGAGCCGTTGAGCATGCCGCAATACGCGTCGCCGCGGCCGTCGATCAAATCCTTCGCGCTTTCCTCCGCCGCGGCGCAGAGCATGAACGGCACGCCGAGCTCCTTGGCGAGGATTGTGTACGGACCTTCGGGGCCGAAGTTGCCGAGGTAAATCGTCAGCGCGTCGATGCCCGCCGCGCGCAACTCCTGCGCCGCGCGCACTGCGTCCGTTTCGCTCTCGATGATCACCGAACACACGGTGACGTCGAGCTTGCGCGCCGCGCATTCCTTCTTCACGCGCTCCAGGCGCTTGCGGCTCAATTCGATCGGGAAGCAGTCACGGCTCACCGCCACCAACCCCATCTTCACTTTTGGCGTGTTGCACAGCGGCGGACACTCCTCGAGGAATTTCACCTTTTCAACAGTCGATTTTGCGGACGATTTTGCGCGTGCCATTTTCAACTCCTTTGGTAAAAGAAAAACAACATGTTCCATTGTCGCGCATTTCAGCGTGTGTGTCCAGTTTTGCCCTGCCACGCCAGGTTGGTTGACGCAAAGGCGTGAAAAAATTGAACCACGAATGGCAATCGCTATTGCACACATCGACAATTGGGATTCATTCGTGGTTGAAAATCGTCGTGGCAGAGGTGGTGCTCTGCCACGCCAGGTTAATTGACCGCCGGCAAATGGGCGGCGCGCGTGCAATTGGACACCCCGAACAGACGCCTTGACAGTTGCCGCGTTTTCGTCCACAATAATCCCACTTTATTGCTCGTTCTTGGTTTTGATCGCCATCAACAGAAACGGAGTTTACAACATGAAATCAATTCTCACTCTCGCCGGATGCGCGGTCGCGCTTCTCTTTGCAGGTTGCACCACGCAGAAAGCGCAGGATCCCGTGGCCCCCGCGGAACCATCGAAAGCCGCGGTTGCCGCGAAGCCGGCGAAAACCGTCGTTGACCTGGATGATACGCAGACCTTGATTGGCGAGTCGTATGCCGCGCTCAACAAGCAGTTGGGCACGCCGGTGGAAACCGTTGCGCAGACCGGCGACGCGACGGCGCGCAAGCGTTCGAACACGCCCGCGTCGGCCACGTACAGCCAGACCAAGCGTCAGGATATCGTGGGCGAAGTCTTCTACACCAAGGCCGGATCGCGGACGTTGTCGGTGCCGAATCCTCCGCGCCATTATGAGAATGTGAAGGTCGTGAAGGCGCTCTTCAACGACGAAGGCGTCACGACCAACGCCGTGGTGACCACCATCGACCGCCTCCTCACGACGTGCTCGGTGTGTTCCGAGCGGACGCCCTGCGTGCAACACGATTGCAAGGACGGCAAGTGCGTGTGTCCCGCGCCCTGCGGTTGCGAGACGTGCGACAAGGCCAAATGCCAGAAGATGGGTTGCATCCCTGGCGAACCCTGCAAGTGCTGCCCTCCCGCTCCGGCGGAGTAACCGCACCCGAGCGCCTTATTTTACGACCGGACAACCTCCCATTTTCTGGCAGGTGTCCGGTTTCTTACTTTCCACCCAGGGAGCACACGCATGACGCGTAAAACGAAAGCGACCACCATGGAAAAAGTCGCCGAAGTGGCGACCTTCCTCGACCGTGCGTCCGCCAGCGGCGAATTGGAAAAGTTTCTCAGCGAGCTTTTGACGCCCAACGAGCTTCACGATATTTCGCTCCGCCTGCGCCTGTTGCACATGTTGAACGAGGGCATGTCGCAGCGCGGCATCGCCAAAGTCCTCCACATCAGCCTGTGTAAAATCACCCGCGGCTCGCGCATCCTCAAAGACCCGGATTCCGTGGTCGCCAAACTCTTAAACAACCCATGACCACACCTCTTCTCAATCCCGCCATTGCCGCCCAAATGTCCAACGCCTCGTGGATCCGCAAAATGTTCGAGGCCGGCCGTGAACTCAGCCACCGCGTCGGACCGGAAAACGTTTTCGATTTTAGCCTCGGCAATCCCGACGTGCCGCCGCCGCCCAACACGGTGAAAGTGCTGCGCAAAATTGCGGATCGCGCGGGTGAACCCATGTCCGTCGGTTACTGCTCCAACCAGGGCTTGCCGTCGTTGCGCGTGGCGCTCGCAAAAAAGCTTTCGCATGAACAGCACGCGTTGATCCACGCCGAGCATCTGGTCGTGACCTGCGGCGCGGCGGGCGCGATCACCGCCTTTTTTCGCGCGGTGCTGGAGCCCGGCGACGAGATCATCGTTCCTGCGCCGTACTTCGTCGAATACACGGCTTATGCGGGACACTTCGGCGGCGTTCTCAAACCCGTTGCCACGCGCAAGCCGGACTTCCAGCTCGACCTCGACGCGATCGACGCCGCCATTACGCCGAAGACGCGCGTCATCCTCATCAACACGCCCAACAATCCGACCGGCGCGTGCTACACGCAGGAGACGCTCAACGCCCTCGCCGAGCTCCTCGCGCGCCACAACACGAATCGCGACCGCCCGATTTTTCTCGTTGCCGACGAACCCTACCGCGCACTCGCATACGACGGTTTTGTCGTGCCGCCCATCCTGCCGTTGTCGCCGTACGCGGTCGTCATCGGCTCCTTCTCCAAGAGTCTTTCGCTCGCGGGCGAACGCATTGGTTACTTCCTCGCCAACCCCGCGATGCCGGACGTCGCGCACCTCATCGCCGCGGTCACGATGACCACGCGCACGCTGGGTTTCGTCAACGCGCCGATCATCGGCCAGCATCTGGTGGAACAGTTGCTCAACGAACAAGTCGATCTTTCCATTTACGCCCGCCGCCGCGCCGCGATGGCCGGCGTGCTGGTCAACGCGCGCATCAATTTCCTCGAACCGCAGGGCGCGTTCTACTTCTTCCCCGAAGCGCCCGGCGGTGACGACCTCGCGTTTGTCAACGCCCTCTTCGCGCAAAACATTCTCGCCGTTCCCGGTTCCGGGTTTGGCTGCCCCGGTTACTTTCGCCTCGCCTTCTGCGTTCACGAGGACATCATCCTGCGTGCCGCCGACGGCTTCAAACGTGCCGCCTCCACATTCAGGTAAAACACCATGCGCTGTCAATTTCTCCTCCTTCTCCTTCCCGCACTGCTCGCATTCGGCGAGGATGCGGACGACGCCTACGCCGCGCGCCACCTCAAAAATCAGACCCGCGCCATCACCTGGCTCGAGTCGTTGCCGAAGAACGACAACGTCAAAACCTGGCCCGGCATCCACGCCGACAAAGCCGCGAAGACCGTCACCGTTCTCGCCGAATCCACCGGCCTCAGCCGCAACACCACCATCGAGTTTCCGCTCGCCGGCATGATCTCCAATCACGACTACGAAGCCCTCGCGCTCATGCTCGGCAAACCCTCCGAACTCGCCGCCGCCGTCGAATGGATCGGCATGCCCCGCGGCACCCCGACCTCCCGCCGCGGCGCGCGCTTCTGGCCCAAAGGCGAACGCATGTCCGTCACCATCGCGCGCCTGCCCGACAACGCCGAAGCCCCGTCGCCCGCCCAACCCATCGGTGCGTGGATCAAGGACAACGCCGCCAACGGCCCCGCCTTCACCAACAACTTCGTCTACACCGGCTCCACCTGGACCGACGGCGAATGCGCCGCCGACGGCGACGCGCCTGGTTCCGTCATCGCCACCTTCAACGAGCCGCTCTCCCTTTTCGACGTCCCTGAGCTTGCCGAAAAAGGCGAAGTCTACGGCCGCTACGCCTCCTCCACGCCTGCGCTCGAAAAGGGCAGCCTCCTCGTCTACACCTTTGCCACCGAGGCGCGCGCTGTCCCCCGCCTGCTCACTCTCTCGGTTCTCGCCAAACCCGTTGCCGACCCGCCGAAAAACCTCGCTGACCTTCGCTTTGACGCCACCTCCAAAGACACCGGCTGGGAGGATCTCGCCGATGTCAACGCGCTCTCCCTTTTCGAGCGCATCATGCCGCTGATTCCCGAGCGCGACGTCTTTGTCCAATGGACGCTGGATGACCGCCTCACCGTCCTCACCGCCGCCCAGCTTGCCGCAGCCATTGCCAGCGTCGAGGGCCGCTCCGGCATCCGCGTTGACGGCCCGCCCGCCGGCCAGCTCTACTACCGCGCCTTTCTCCCCAACCCCGATTGGATTCCCCGCGAAGAACGCCTCCTCCAGCCCTTCGAGCTCCACCTCGCCAAAAACGAAGACGGCACATGGCAACGCACCTTCATCAGCATCGACGAAGACTGGTCCGCGCCCGACAAACTCACCCCCGACCTCACCGTCAACCGCCATCCTCTCGCGGACGACTGGCAAACCGCGCTGCCCAAAATCCTCGCTGAAAAAGATCCCGAAAAACACAAGTCCGCCCTCTTCATTTTCACCCCGCCCGAGACCCCGCTTTCCACCTTCATGCCCATTGTCCGCCTGCTCCATTTCCACCTTTACGAAGTCCACGTCTTCGGCGAAGGTTCCCCCGAATAACGCCAAACCAAAATTTTCAAAAACCATGAATCTTCCCTTCACCATCAACCTCGAAAACCACACCGCCCTCGTCACCGGCGCCGGCGGCGTCCTCTGCTCGCGCATGGCCATTGCCCTGGCCACCTGCGGCGCCCGTGTCGCGCTCATGGGCCGCCGGCTCGAACCCCTCGAAGCCGTGGCCGACGAAATCCGCCGCCACACCAAAGGCGACGCCCTGTGCGTCCCTTGCGACGTCCTCGACAAACCCGGCCTCGAAGCCGCCCGCGTCAAAATCGAAGCCGCCTTCGGCCCCGTTTCCATCCTCGTCAACGGCGCCGGCGGCAACAACCCCCAGGCCACCGCGCAGAAAGAATGGATCGACCCCGCCACCTCCATTGTCGACGACCCCGGCGGCACCTTTTTCGACCTCACCTTCAACGGCGTCCAGGACGTCTTCACCCTCAACTACCTCGGCACCCTCCTTCCCACCCAGGTCTTCGCCAAACCCATGAGCAACAGCGGTCGCGGCGTCATCCTCAACATCAGCTCCGCCAGCTCCCTCCGTCCCCTCACCAAAGTCGGCGCGTACAGCAACGCCAAGGCCGCCATCAACTCCCTCACCCAGTGGCTCGCCGTCCACCTCGCCAAGACCGGCGTCCGCGTCAACGCCCTTGTCCCCGGCTTCTTCATCACCGAACAAAACCGCAGCCTCCTCACCACACCCGACGGCGGCCTCACACCCCGCTCCGGCAAAATTCTCGCCCACACGCCGATGGGCCGTTTCGGCGAACCCGACGACCTTCTTGGCGCCTTCCTCTGGCTTGTCTCCGACAAAGCCGCCGGCTTCGTCACCGGCGCCATCATCCCCGTTGACGGCGGCTTCACCGCTTACAGCGGCGTCTAAAAAATCCTCGTGGCGTGGCACGACCCCTGCCACGCCACGACGACTACAACGACAACAATCTTCGCGTTCCTCTGCGTCCTTCGCGCCTTTGCGTCAAATTCCCCAAACCCCACACCCCGGAGGTCAATATGCCGTATTCCCTTCCCGCCGAGGAAAAAACCTACTTGCGCGAACTCGCCAAACGCCAGGCTGAAATCGCCGCGCTGCCCGTCATGGCGGCGCGCAAAAAAATCTGGACGGACATGAACGACTGCGTGCCAGGCGCGCGGCCGCCGTTCGCGCTCGAGACCGGCACGTTCGACCGCGACTTCCTGCCCGAATCCCTGCTTCGCTGCAAGAGCGACATGGGCCGCTGGCTTGAGCGCGATTTTCTGCGCAACATCCGCCACTACGAACTCATTGGCGACGATCACGTCTGCCCCGACACGATCGACATGGGCTGGCACGTGTGGCACAACGAATTTGGCGTCGAGATTAAAACCGACTACATCAAGGACGCCGAGG
The DNA here is from genome assembly GCA_031550185.1 of Kiritimatiellia bacterium. GTDB lineage: Bacteria > Verrucomicrobiota > Kiritimatiellia > RFP12 > JAVBOU01 > JAVBOU01. Next base: position 7,102 of record JAVBOU010000050.1, read on the forward strand.
GCGTCGTCACCGGCTATCATTTCCACTGCCCGATCACGGATTTGCGCGACGGCCTGGGCGATGTCAAACCCGCCACCTTCGGCCTCAACCGCGACAGCACGATGGAGCAAAAAAGCTTCCTCGAGGAGACGTTTGGCGACATCATCCCGATCGCCCTGCGCGGCTACTACTTTGGCAACGGCTCGATCACGCAGCGCCTCATGCGGCTGATGACGATGAAAACATTTTTCATCGCCATGTACGACTGTCCGGACAAGCTCCACGACATCCTCGGCATGATCCGCGACAACGCCAAGCGCATGGCAAAATGGGCCGAGTCCGAGGGCCTGCTCACGCTCAACAATGGCAACCAGTGCACCTGCGGCACGTGCTACAACTTCACCACCCAACTGCCGCGCCAACCCGTTTGCGGTGCCGTCAAACTCTCCGACATGTGGGGCACGCTCGACAGCCAGGAGACCGTCGGCGTTTCGCCTGAACTCTTCCACGAATTTTGCTTCCCGTACTACAGCGACCTCGCCGCCATGTACGGTTTTGTTTACTGGGGCTGCTGCGAACCCGCGGATCCGATTTGGGAAACCTCGCTCTCCAAACTCCCCAACCTCCGCGCGCTCTCCATCTCCCGCTGGGCCAACGAGGCGTTCATGGCCGAGGCGCTCAGCGGCCGCAACATCGTCTACTCCCGCAAGCCCGACCCCAACCTCCTCGGCGTCCACCGCGACCTCGACGAAGCGGCGTGGCGCAAGAGCATCCGTGACACGCTCGAAGTCACCACAAAGCACAACCTGCCGCTCGAAATTGTCGTGCGCGACGTCTATTCGCTCAAGGGCAACCTTCCCAAGGCCCGTCGTGCCGTCGAGCTCGCCAACGCGGAAATCGACCGTTTTTACGGCGCGTGCGAACATTAAAAACGCCTCGTGGCAGAGCATGACCTCTGCCACGCCAGACATTTACCTTTTCTTTGCGTTCCTCTGCGTCCTTTGCGCCTTTGCGTCAAATAAATCCGTGGCAGAGCATGACCTCTGCCACGAAAAGCTTTTGACTTTACGACAGGGATTCGCCGTTGGTGCGGATTTTCGGCGCGGGCTGTGCGTTGTAGACAGTGGAGTGGGGCGGAACGGATTTCGTGAGCCAGACGTTGCCGCCGATGACGGAGTGGTGGCCGATGGTGGTGCGTCCGCCGAGGATGGTGGCGCCGGCATAAATGACGACGTCGTCCTCAACGTCGGGATGACGTTTGACGCCTTTGACGAGATTGCCCTGATCGTCTTTTTGAAAGCTGAGCGCGCCAAGCGTCACGCCCTGGTAGAGCTTGACGCGGCGGCCGATGACGCAGGTTTCGCCGATGACAACGCCAGTGCCGTGGTCGATGAAGAAGCCGGGGCCGATGTGCGCGCCGGGGTGGATGTCGATGCCGGTGAGCGAGTGGGCGTGCTCGGACATGATGCGCGGAATGAGCGGGACGTCGATGTCGTAAAGCGTGTGGGCGATGCGGTGAACGGCGATCGCGTAGAGTCCGGGATAGCTGAGCGCGACTTCCATGGTGGAGCGCGCGGCGGGGTCGCCTTCGTACGCGGCGAGGATGTCCTCGCGGAGATATTCGCGGATGGCGGGAAGGTTGTTCATGAGGTGGAGCGCGGCGGCGCGGGCCTTGGTGTCGCACTCGCCGCAGGCCTTGCATGGCGCGTCGGGACAGACGTAGTAGAAGACGCGCTGGCAGTAATCGCACAGGGTGACGCCGACACGCTGGAGGTGGTCGCGCAGGTGGAGCTCGGCGTGTTCCTCGACAAAGGGTTTGTGGCCGTGGCAACCGGGAAAAAGGAGGGTGACGAGTTGCTCGAGCAAATCGGTGATGGCTTCGCGTCCGGGCAGGTTGCTGCTCTTGGTCGTGTTGGCGGCGAGGCAGTTGTGACAGTGGGCGAGTTCCTGCGCGAGAGTGTCGAGGTGAGGATCGAGCCAGTTGGAGTCGGTGGAGGTCATGGGAACATTCAGTTTGAAATGCGCGGCAAATACGCAGTGAAAACGAGGCGTTTATAATACCAGCAACGCGGAGTTGCCACAAGCGGCAATCCACACCATCATGCCCCGTGTGATTTGCTGAATGGCGCATATTTAGTGCTGAAACCCTTTTGTTGCGGCTCGCGAGGACGCTCGCCCTCCATGTTCAATATTGTAGCGGCGCTACAACTTCGCCACAATCGCCCATTAACAACCTCGGAGAGGTTAAGTGATGTGTGCCAATGCTGACTAAAAATCCGAGAGTATTGACATATAGATAGTTAAATGCTATTGTTCCGTTTTCACAAGGAGTTGTGTCATGCCTGAATGCAAGAAGTGCAAGGCCACGTGTTCCATAAAAAGCGGGTTTGTCCGGGGAAAACAACGCTATCA
>JAVBOU010000141.1:0-54240 GCA_031550185.1 Kiritimatiellia bacterium
AAAATCAACAAATTTTAAAATTTTTTTTTTTTTTTTCCCCCCCCCACCTGGCGGGTGGGGGGGGGGCTGGGGCCCGCCCCCCCCACAACGCAGTTTTGATGTTTGGTTATTCGAGGATGAGGTCGCCGACGTCGTCGAGATTTTTGGTGTGGGGGCCGCTGAACCAACTGCTGTAACCGACGCGACGGTCGCCGTCGTCTTCGTTGATGATCAGGCCCATGCCGAGGTTGGCGCCGGAGAGGGGCTTGAAGGGCGCGAGGTGCGTCCAAGGAATGGCGAGCTTGTAATGTTTGCCGCCTTTTCCGCCTTCGGGCCAGTTGGTGATGGAGACTTTGAAGGCGGAGGACGCGTTGCCCTCGGGAACGCTGGGATGGGCGGTGAGGTTACACCAGGCTTGCGGGTCTTTGCCCTTGCCGAGGCCGACGGAGTAATCGTATTTGCCGGCTTTTTCGGTCTGCGTGCGCGTGGGGTCGAAGAGGAATTGGAGGCCATCCTGATTCCAGATCGCGCCGTCGACGTGCGGGGCGCTGAAGACGTCGTCGGTGACGTCGATAAGGAGGTAGAGGTAGGTGTCGTCCCACGCGGCGCGCCACGTGGCGGAGAGATCTTCGGGGCCTTGCCACGGACGGGTTTTGTCGCCGCCGAAACGCAATGCGGCGGCGACGGTGTTGATGGTTTCAGGCGGGCAGTTGTTCCAGAAGGGTTCGACGGAGCCGTCGATGGCCACGGGCTGATTGACGCGTTTGGCAACGGCGAAACCACCGGCGAAGCGCTCGGTGACGGTGCGGCGGCCGGCGTCGTCGGTGACGGTGGTGCGGACGCGATAAAGTGTCTGCGGGGCGAAGTCAGCGACGTGAATGTCGAGGGTGTGTGTGGCGTCGGCGTCGAGTGTGGCGCGGCCTTCGGTTTCGCCTTTGAGGTAGGCGGCGAGGTTGCCGGGTTCGTTGAATTTGAAAACGCCGCCGGCGAGAGGCCAGGCGTTGAGGAGCTCGATGGTCCAGTTGACGGTCTTGGGTTCGAGGCCGTTGTTGGTCATGATGACGCGGATGCCGGGCTGGCCGTCGGCGTTGCGACCGGCGAGCGCGGTTTCGGCGGTGATGGGACTCATGATGGGCATGGTGAGGATGAGTTCGCCGGAGGGCTTGCCGCTGGTGAGCTGGCGGATCATGACGCGGCCGGTGCGCGCTTCGGTTTCAGCGGGCGAGGTGACGGTGCAAATGACATCCGCGCCGGACTGCGCAAATGTCGCGTTCCAGCGGGGCGGATATTCGGCGACGAAATCAGCGGCCTTCAGATTGGCGCCGGTGAGTTTGACGCTACGGGACTGCCCTTTGAGGATGGAGAAATTTTGCGCGGGGTCGAGGTTGAAGGCGGCGGGCGCGAAGTCACGCGCGAGGGGTTGTGCGGCGGTGCGCGCGGACGGCGTCGCGGTGTAACGCAGGAGCACAGGTTCGGTGGAAAGACCGAGCGTGAGCACGCCGTTGTCGGGCGTGAGGTCGACCATCGAGCCGTCAACGCGCGTGACGCGAACCGGGCCAGCGGCGCTGACTTTAACGCCGCGCGTGGCAAGCGGTCGCTCCATCCACAACACCTGGAAGGTATCACCATTGCCGGAGGGATCGCGGAAGAGGAAGTCCTGCACGCCGTCGGAATGCTGCACCTCGTCGATACATTTTTTGACCGTGATGTTGTTGATCATCACATAGTTCATGATCGCGTCGAGCTTGGGATTGTAACGGTTATACTGCGCATCAAAAGTGTTGTGCGCCTCACCGCCGCCGCCGCGGAGCTTGCCGTCGGTATCGGGGTACATGATGGTGAACCAGCTCACATTCGCGCCGCCCTCGGCGAAGAACGCGGTGAAGTTTTTGACCACGGTCTCCGCGACCGCCTGGCGCGTCTGGCCCTGTGAGTTGAGACCAAGCTCAGTGCACCAAATCGGCTTTTCGGCATTGTATTTTTTGGCGAGCTCGCGATACTTGCGGATGCCGTTGCGGACGCCCTCGGGGCCGCCGTAGGTGTGGTAATCATAGGCGTCGGTATACTTGTAATAACCGGCTTCGAAAAACGTTTCGAGCGCGGGCACGGACGTGGTGACAATAAAAATGTCGGGCTTGACAGACTTCAGCGCCTCGTACGCAATTTGATACGCGCGGACTTTTTCCGCGACGAGTTCGGGCCGCTCGTTGGGTTCGTTGCCGAGCATGACGACGCCAAGGCTTGGCTCGTCCTTGTGCTTGGTCATGAAGTCGATGGCGCACTGGCGAACTTTTTCTTCGGTCGTGTTTTTCCAGCCGTTTCGCTCGACCGCTCCCGGGGTGTCCGGGCCGCGCGGGCCGCCATACCAGAGGTCGCCGAGGTCGCGGATTTTCTCCCAGTTGGCGTCGCCCCACGTGCCGATGAGGCGGATGCCGATTCGGTCGGCGAGCGGGTAATACGAGGCAATGGTGCTGTCCCAGTTGCGAATCGAAAACGGAATGTCACGCGCGGGATGATTGTGCGACTCGGCCTTCGGCAAACGCGCGAAGCCGCTGAACTCAAAGGCGTCCGCATACCGCGGCACCGCGACGTTGACGTGCACCTCGAAATACTTGCCGACTTCCAGGCGCTCAACGGGCAGCGTGAATTTCTCGACGTGGCGCAAGCGCTCCTTCTCCTTGCCGTTTTCCGCGAGCTTGAGCGTGATGGGATCCAACACTTCCGCGCCCCAGTAATCGACGATCGTCACCACCGCCTGGCGTGCGTCAGCCGGAAGCGCCTTGCTCGTCTGCACGTCGACCTCAAACTCAACCGGCGCGTCGGGCATGAAGAGATGCCCGGACGTCGAACCCGTGATCACCACGCGCTCCACAATCTTCTCCGCCGCCTTTGATTCAAACGGCGCCGCGGTCAGCGCGTCGGCGTCAAACGTGCCGTGCGTCTTGTTCACGATGAACACAAAGCGCGCCTTCTCCGTGCCTTTCGGAAACTCGATCATGCGGCTGAACGGCTTCCAATTCGCGGTTCCGGCCTGCTCGATCAGCGCCTTGCGTTCGATCACCTTGTCGTTCGCGTCGAGCGTTTCCACGCCCGTCATCACATTGAAACTGTTGTCCGGTGAATGCAACGCACTGCGCAACGCGCCGCCCAAATTCCACGCGCCCGGCGCCGCCGCGAACAACGCGCCCGTCACCTCCACGGCGTCGTTGAGTTGCTTCTCATCACGCTGGATGTGCAACGCGTTCGCGCCGTCAAACGCCGTCTCCGCGACAACCGCCGCAGCGCCCTTCGGCCCCCTTACCGTCCAACCCTGCGGCAACGCCGCGCGCGCGTCAAACGACTCCTTGTACGGCTTTGACGGCACGACCAGCAGCTTCATTCCCGAGAACCAAACCTCCCCCTTTTTTGCTTCACCGAAAAATTTCGGACTCGCGAGAAAATGCAACCCCTTCATCGGCTGATGCCACTTGCCGTCCTTAGTGCCACCCCAATTTTCGTACTTCACGACCAACTCCAGCGGCGTACCGGACGCCCGCATGTCGAAGTATTTCGTGACCGGCAAAATCACCTGCTGCCAGTTGCCATGATCCGCCACCTTCAGATTCAACTGATGGCACTGACCCGTTCCATCGATCAAGCGCACCGTCATTTGACTGGCACCCTGCGGCACCTTGATCCAATACGTCAGCGTGTCCACCTCCACATTCGGAACATTGCGGCCCACATCCACATACCCGCCGCCGCCCGTGAAATCCCCGTCGAGCCGGAGCGCCGGCCGGCGTTGCGGATCGACCCCGTCGTCGAGCGTGATCCCGCCCTTTGCGCCCGGAAATTCCGGCCCGTTGTTGAAACGCCATCCCTGCGCCGGATTCACCGGATCAATCAGCGGCACCTCCTTCGCAGCGTGCGCGACGCCCGCGGCCAAAACAGCCGACAACACAACCCAAGACGCAAAACAAGACCAGCACTTCATGAGGACTCCTTAAATAAAACGCAGTTGCCCAACAGTATGACCCAGACTCTCCACAGAATCAACAGCGAAGTTGCCCAAATCTCCAGACACCTTGTGAAAACAGAACAAAAACGCGGCGTGGCAGAGCCCCACCACTGCCACGCCGCGACAATCAGGGACCATCCGGTGTGTAGGGTTACGTTAGCGAACCATGAAGAGGGTTTGTGGAAGCGACCAGTGAATGGCGATGTTGCCGGAACCGCCAACATCGTAATGGAGGTTGTAGTCTTTGGGCATTCCGCTGACGTTGCCGAATTTGCCGTTACGTCCGCCAGGGCTGGTGATGAAGACGTACGTGCCTCTTTCAGGCGGAACGCCAATGAACCGCAACGAGCTTCCGGCTCCGAGTTCCAAGGCTTGCTGCGTGGTGAGAACAACGCCGCTTGCGGGAAGGTTTGACAAGTCGACGACCACTTCACCGTTGAGCGCGGCAGGTTTTTCCAACGTGAGCGTGCTGTTGAAGAGTGTGAGCTCGCCGTTGCAAACAAAGGGCAACGCGACGGAAGCCACCGTGTTGGAGCAGAGCATGGACGCGCCGCTACCGATGGCAGAACCGATGGTGAGTGAGCCGGTGTCCTGCGCGCGCGTTTGGTAGCGTGTCGTGCCGTTGACCATTTCGAGGCGGAAGTAATTGGTCGGCGTAATGTTGGGCTCGAAGAGGTAGCTTTGGTCGACGTTGTTGGCAATGGTGAGGTTATTCAGACGGAAGGCGTTGTTACCGGCCCAGACGATGTTGGCGAAACCCGCCTGTGTCCAGTTGTCGCGAACCGCGACGTTGGTGGTGTTGGTGATGGACAGAACGCCGTTCTCAATGGTGACAGCGCCCCTGTAGACTTCGCCGGCTCTCCTCGAGTTGTAGGTTGGCGCACGAGCGCCGCGCAGTTGCCAGACACCGCGGTCGAAGATGCGCAGGGTGTTGTTGTTGGGCGAGCACAGACGAACGGTGTTGGCTTCAAGCACGCCGCCGGCGGTGACTTCAATGGCGTTGTCCCTGGGGAAATAATCGTTGTCCGCGCCGAGACGAACTTGGTTGGAGACATAGAGGTGTCCGTTGTTGCGCACGTAAATGCGGTTATCATAAACTTCGCCCTCCACAGAAGTGGTGGCACGATGTCCCGCGGCAATGTATGAACACTGCATAAAGCCTTCGTTTTCCACAATCAACATGTTGCCAAATGATTTTGAATAACCATAGGTCGCGTTGCCCAATTCCGTGCCAACGGCGACGTAGCCGGCGACAACCGTTGCACCCGGGCCATTGACAACAAGGGCGTTGCCGGTTGACACATGCCCGGCGCCATACACCCGGCCGATGTATGTCTCATTTTCGATCAACCAATATCCGTTCGTCCCGATCAGCACGCGGTTGTCGAAGCTGTCACCGTAATTATCCGATTCGTTGCCGGGGTTGCCGGCGCCGCCAATGACTGTCTGCCACTTTTTGAAATTTGAGAACCGCGCACCATCTGCAATGACCACTTCGTTGCTGCACGCATTCACCGTTTTGGAGAGCAATCTCACAACAGGAGCAGCCGAATTGGTCCAAACGGAATACGGCACGCCGATTTCAAAAGTGGCGTTGCCCGCATCCGCCACCCATTTCGTCCCCGTACCAGTCAACGTGGCCGAATTATGGAAGGATCCGCGGCCAACCGTGAGTGATCCACCGGTGATGACGCCGCCATCGCGAACGACCAGCCTGTTGGCAGGCGCCTCGTCTCTGCCCACGGTGATGGGGCTTCCCCCTGGTATTTGAAAGAGGGCCGAACCGGGATACCCCTTGCCATCGATCACAATTTCATTGCCGGTTGTACCCTGACCATTGCCAATGTTGTTGGGAATGACCTTCAACAGGGAGGAGACGACGCCGTCGCCACCAATGACTTCAAGTCGGTTCCAATTGGCATTGGTGCCCTCGCCGACGGCATTGCCGTTGTTGCTGACCGTGACAAAATCATGCCATGAGCCGCCGTTGACGATGCTGACCACGTTGCTCTGGCTGTTGGCACCCCTTCCGACGGAGAGGCCGGGTTTGTTTTCATGAACCGCCCCATCCGAACGGGGACGGATTGTATAACGGTTTGTTGCAGCAGTACCGTCAACGACCATCCTGTTGTTGGAACCGCCGTTCACCCCGACGTGAAGCCCGCTCCAGCCGTCCAGCACGCTGTCGATGATGTGGATGTTGATGTTGTTTTTTCCCGCGCCCGTGGTGTGCGCGTCGTTGGAATTCCGCAGAACGGAGTTGGTGACCAGCACCGACATGCCTTCAACATTGAGTTGCAAGCCATACGCAACCTCCACCGAGCTGTCCTTGATGGTCAGCGCCGGTCCTGCGTTGAAGTTGAACGCGGAAAAAACAGCCTCTTTGCCATCAAACGTCAACGCGCCCGCGCCCTCCTTGGTAAAATACGATCTGGCACCGGTGTTGTAGTGAAAGCCTCGGATGTTGAACGGCACATCCGAGTCGTTTTCAAGCACTGCCTTGATCGTGCCCGTCCAAAGAGTGGTGTCGCCGCGCCACGACAGGTTGGTCACAGTGAGCGTGCTGTTGTTGCCAAAAAGCGTGAGCCCACCCGTGGTGTTAATACGCGGCTCAAAGCGTCTCTCACTACCACCCTGCATGTAAATGATCGCCTCGGCGTCGCCCAGTTCAAAGGAGCCAGACCCCAGGACAGAGCTGTCCTTCATGACAAAGCCACCACCGACATTCGTGACCGTGACGCCACTGGGAACCACAAAACCCATGTGCCCGAGTTTGAGACCGTAAGCGGTTTCTCCGTCCGTGAACGTCCTGGCGGATGAGGGATATATCACATCCGTGGGATCGTCCATCGGGTTGTTGTGACGTGTCGGCGAGAGAATTTCAACAAGCCCCTGGCTGTTCACGCGCAGAAATTCCGTGGCGGAAAACCATAACGGCAGGATGCCCCGCTCATTACCCAGGCTCTCCAGATTGCTGAAGCTTATTTGCGTGGTGGTTGGCACGCCGGTTGTCGCCAGCGAAATCACCCCGCGATTTTCACGCTGAAGCGTACCGCGGAAGTTGATTGCATTGGTGTAGACACTATTTTCACCAGAGAGTTCGCTGTACGATTTGACAATGAAATCGCGGGCATTCCAATCGGTGGTGGCGCGGTCTCTCAAGGCAAAAAAGTTAAGCTTAGGCGCGCTGTTGCCTGTGGCCTCCGGATGACCGAGGATCACATCTGCGTCTGGCCCGCCAAGGGTGTTGCCGCCACCGTAGGCGTTCAACGTGAGGCTGTCGATCCAAAGCGACGAAAGATTGTTGAAGGCGTTGGACAAGGTCAAGGTGTTGGCGTAAACCTTGCAAAGATTATGACCACCGGTGATCGCGCCGAAAATCGAAACTTGCGTCGAGTTGGAGATCACCAGATCGTTTTGCAACTCAATGTCGCACCAGATGTTGTTCTGCGTTTCCCCTGTGGCGACAAGCGGCCCGACGAGGCGCATCGGCCCGGTACCGGGACGGAACACCTGCGACTGAGTAATATTCCAAGCACCAACCAGCGGATTGTCAACGTAAACCGTTCCCTTCGGCCCGATGGTGAACCATGCCGTGTTACCATCGACCCATCGCAAAGGCGCGTTTGTACCGGCAGTAGTCGCCGACCATGCCGCGGAATCCGCGCCCCAGCGATTATCACCGTGGCCCCTTGGCGTAGTGGTCGGATTCCAATATTGTATGTCCGCGTGAAGCGCGGAAATCGTCACCATGAACCAAAAGGTTGCGAATAACATTCGCTGCATGTTTATTCTCCGTTTGCTTTGGCTGGCGAAAGGCACGACGTCTTTGTGTACTTCTTTCTCACAGTCTACCTCATTATTTTACACAGACGCGGACGTTTGTGCCACAAAAGAATCAACACCCAAGGCCGACATGATCCGCCTCGTCAGCATGGCGTGGCGTGGCAGAAGCGCTGCCACGCCGCGATCCAGTGACGCACTCGATCACGCAAATTCCAGCAGGCGTTTGCGGAAGTGGAGGTAGTCCTCGAATTTGACTTCCTCGGGGACGCCGTGGTCGCAGGTGGGATAATAGCCGCCGCGCTTTTGCATCACGGGGAGGATGCGGTCGATCTCGCGGTCGATGGCGTCCTTGCCGGCGGCGAGGATGCGTTTGTCAATGCCGCCGGAGATGAGGAGGTCGGGATATTCGCGCGCAGTGCGCACGACATCGCAGCTGGAGGCGACTTCGAAGGGGCAAAGGAAGTTGAGCCCGATTTCTCGGTAGAGCGGAATCGCCACGTCGGAGAAGCCGTCGGTGTCGAGGCGCACGCTAAGCGGGACGGATTTGTCGGGCTGGCGTGAACGGATGTTGGCAATGAGCTGCTGGTAATAGGGGAAGATAAATTCGCGAACCATGTCGGGGGAAATCAGCAAACCGTGGTTGTAACAAATGTCCTCGGCGAAAAAAATTTCCTCGATATTGACGCCAGCCCGCTGCACCTGCGTGTAGTAGGCGTCGGCCAGTTCGAACCAGGTTGTCATGCAGGCGTGGAGAAGCTCCGTCTGATCGTAAACCGCGTAGAGCAATTCTTCGGGACCAATGAGGCTGCGCAGGTACATGTAGCCGCCGACCAGGCCGGCGCTGATGAGTTTGCCTTGCGCGGCGCTTTGGGCGGCGTGCTGGATGGCGCGGGTCTGTTGTTCGATGCGGGAGGGCGTTGCGGGATCCATGCGCCAGCGGCAGTTTTCCTCCCAGGTCTTCATGTTCTTGACCGGATGGTCGACGTATTCGGGCATGAAGCCGCTGCGCCGGCCTTTGAAAAATTTGACGATGCGTCCGGCAAAGTCCTGCGCCAATTCCCAGTCGCCGAGGTCTTCGACCACTTTGGTTTCGAAGCAGGGATCGAACCCGGCCTCGCACCAGCCGAGACAGCCGAGGCCGTGAGTGGCGCCTTCGTCAAAACCAAAGAGCGCGCTCCATTCAGCCCAACCGGAATCCTTGGGGAGGTGACCCTCCGCCTTCCATTTGTCCGTGACGTAAAAACCGAACTCTGTCATGTAGATTGGCGCGCCGGGTTTCATGGTGTAAAAGTCGCGATACTTTTTCACGCCTTTTGTAAGCTGAAGCGTGGACATAGGGTGGCCTGTCATGTTGGGTGATTGGTTTTATTGCCCGGTGCATTGCCGCACTTTGCGCACCCAGCGCCGCATGCGCGTGGTGTCGCCCTCGAGGGTTTCGACGTCTTTGAGGTTGATGTGCATGATGCAACCCGCGCTGTCGTCCAAAGCTTTGCAGACGATTTTTTCGACGCGCTCCTCGTTGTAACCGCAGCACACCATGTCGGTCGGATTCGGGCGCCACGACATCACGTAGTCGTTGCGTATCTGCTCCGCGCAATGGCGGACGTTGGCGAGCGGGGCGACGGCGATGCTGCGCAGATTTTTCAACTGGCGCAGCATCGTGATTTTTTCGCCGAGGTCCTCGCAGCAGCCGTAGTGGACGAGTCCGTAATGCGCCATGATCGGGAGCTGATACTGGAACATGAACTCGTCGTGAAACTCCGGGGAAACCAACGCCAACTCCTGCGCCGCACAGAAGCCCCAGATATCCTTGCGCCGGCGGGCGCCGCTGTTGGGTTTGCGCGGTTCCAATTCGCGCGCATACGGCATTTGCTGGTTGTGCGAGAGCGTCAACGAGAAGTGTCCCGCGTCCTCGGCCTCCTGGTTGTTCACGAGGATGCCGTCGCGCATGAACGCGAGCAGGCGGTGCAATTCGCCGGGCGACTCATACATGTCGATCATCAGTTGCTCCAGCCCGCGCAACTTGGCGATGCTCGTCGAAATGTCGCCGTTAAAACCGTTGTAAACGGAATGGCGTTGGACATCAATGGGCAGGATGTCGCCGATGGCCGAGGCGAGCTTGTCGAGGTTGCGACGACCGGCCGCCTCGTCGAGTTCGTGGTGAATCACGCGGAGTTTCGCAACGTCGTCCCACGTTTTGAGCGCGGGTTTGTAACAAGCCGCAGTGCCCTCCTGCCCGTCGAGATGCGTCATCGACTCGTCAACGCCCCACAGTCCCTGCCCGCTTATTTTGTGCGGCACGCCGAGCGGCAGCCACGGTTCCTGAATGGTGTCGTCGCCGATGTCATGTTGAAACAACCACATGCGGAGGAGCCGTTCGTAATGTTTGAAAAACGGATCCTCGCAGAGCATCCTCGCGTCGCCAAAGACCTCGCGGCACCACATGTTCCACATGCCGAAACCCGCGATGATTGGAACGCGCGTGCGCTTGAGCGAAAAGTGGTCGGACCAGAGTTGCCGTTTTTCCTCCTGAACCGGCATCGCGGCGATCTCCGCGTAACGATGCGCGAGTTTGCGCAGGATGGTGGTGTCGTTGTGCAGCGTTGAATGTTCGCTCATGTGAAACTCATCGTGAAGATTGCGGTGTGAGGGAAAAGTATAGCACAACACAAAAATCCGTGGCAAAGCCCAACCTCTGCCACCAAAACAAAAACACCACCGCAATGCCGCACGCGAAACGTCAAAAACGGCGCGTGGCAGAGGTATGGCTCTGCCACGCGCCGCTTTTTATTTTGCACGCAAGAGGGTGACGGAATAGGGTGCGAGCTTGAGCTTCGAGAGGTTGATTGCACCTTGAAGAATTTTGGGCGGAGGGAGCGCGGATTTCCAGGGCGTGGGGGATTTGACGCCATTCCAGGTGACGTCGCGCGCGGTCGGCGAATCGGCCTCAAGGGTGTAGAGTTGCATGGCGGATCCGAGAGGACGGGCCACGCCTTTCCAATCCAGTTGAACGTCGATGGGAGCGTCGGTTTTATTGATGAGCATGACGCTGGTGACGCGGTCAGCGCTGCGGGTGGCGTAGGCGGACATGACGTTGGCCTCGTCGGCGGTGGTGGTTTCGAGGACTTCGCCGCCGAGCATGGCACTGAGCACGAGGGCATAGTAAGTGGGTGAGGCTTCGTGCCACGGACGGTTGTCGCTTTTCATGGCGAGGACACCCCAGTTTTTTTGAATGCGTTGGAGACAGAAGAAGGTGTGGCCGCTGACGCCGGTGCGCAAAAACATGCCGATGGCGTCGGCGGTGCCAAGGGCGTTGGCGAAGTCGGCGGCGGATTCGTTTTTGTCGCCGCCGCCCCAGTTCCATTCGGTGATGTAGAGGGGCAGGTTGCGGCTGTCGTGTTCGGCGATGGTCTTCTTGATGAAGTCCATGGCTTTTGGCCATTCGGTTTGAACAAGGCCGCGTTTATCCTGCCAGGAACCGTTGCCGCCCTCGGGATACCAGTGGAGGCTGATGGCATCGACGAGTCCGTCGCCGGTTTTGTTGCCGTGGGCTTTGAGGAATTTGGCGAGGTTGTTTTGCGCCCACCAGAACCAGGTGTTGCACGAGGCGGGCCCCATGAAGCGGGCCTGCGGGTCGGCCTTTTTCATGGCAGCGACCTGCTCTTTGAATTTGGCGTTGTACCACTCGTAGATGGCGTCCTGACCCTTGGACTTGATGTCGTTGGGCGCGTCGATTTCGGGTTCGTTGCCGATCTCCCAAAAGGCGACGCCGACGCCGGCCTTTTTCATGGCACTGACCCACTCGGCGGCATGGGAGCCGGAGGAGTTAAAGGAATAGGGCTTGCCGGTGTCCTTGTTGGTGTCGGTCTTGTCGGTGGCGGTGTTGGTTTGAAAGAGCATTTTGGAGCGGCCGGCCTTGGCGAAATCCCAGACGTTTTGCGGCGTCATCGTGGTCCAGCCGGTGGCAAGGGGTTCCTTCCAATCATACCATTGACACGGCACGCCGCCGGGAAAGCGAAGGAGTCCGAAGCCGGCTTGCTCGTACGCGCGGCGTGTTTCGGTGTCAATGCCGGTGTCGTTCCACAGTGCGACCAAGTTGACGCCGTGGTAATCGCGCTCGGCGACTTTGTGTAGCACCTTGCCGGTGTTGATCGTGACGGTGGCGGTTTGTTGCGCAACGGCGCAGAGTGGGAGAAGGAGGAATAGGAGTGTTTTCATAATGTAAGACAGACATTCTTGTCTGTCATGGTGATTGCCTTGACGGTGTTGGTGGGGATGGTTGATGACAGACAGGAATGTCTGTCTTACTCTTTCACATCGACCCGCACGACAGACATGGCGGGCAGGTCGAGTTCGAGGGTTTTTCCGCTGACTTTTTGGGCGGGAAGTTGACCGATGGCGTAGCGATCGGCAGCGGAGTATTCCCACGGCGTCACGGTTTGTTCGGGAATGGGACGAGTGAGGTTGAGGGCAACGCGCGCGTCTTTGGCGGCGCGCTTGTTCACCAACACGAAGGAGAGGCGCTTCGTTGCCGCGTCGCGGAACGTATGCACGGAAACATCATCCTGCGCGCTAATTTTTGCGGGCAGATAATCGCCACCGACCGCGGTCATGGCGCCGTCGGGATTGCGCAACATTTTGTAGCCGAAATAAATCGGCGAGTTGGGTTGCGGGAAGAACCAAAGGTACGCGTGATCCACGCCTTCGCGCGCAAAAACGCCGAGCAACTCGGCCTGCGCCACGCCGCCGGAGACATCCTTTTCGCCGCCGAAATTGTATTCGCCAATCGCGAGTTGCATGCCGGGATTGTGGTCCGCAATCCATTTTTTGAACATGCGAATAATCTGGAGTTTGCCGTCAAATGTTTTGCCGTTGTGGTCACCGGCCATCCATGAAACATCCTTGTAATCCGGATCCCACAGCACGCGAGTTTGCTGGACGCGCAACTCCATGGTCGCGGGATCGTTGGGCTGCCCGCCCATATAAATGCCGGTCTGCGGATAAAAATGGAAGTCCAACACATCCACCAAATTGACGCCGGTTTTGGCCTTGTGTTCAGCGAGCTTTTTGAGCCACCACACGGTGATGGGCTCGTTGTTGTGCGCGGCGCGATCAGGCGGGCTGGCCCAGTCGGCTTTGCCGGCCGAGCAGAGTTCGGCGTCGTTCGCGGAGGTGAAATACGCGGACCAACCCCACCACGTCGGGCCCGCGACCTTGACGGACGGATCAATCTTCTTGAGTCGCGACGCGTAGTTTTCGGTCATCTCCCAAAACGCGTCGTATGTGAGGCCGTGCGGAAACATGCCGCGATGCGTGGAATTCCAGAGGCACGGCTCGTTGTCGAGTGCGATGAATTTGATGCCGCCCTTGTCCGCTGTGCCGTACTTCATCTTGTCGACCATGAAGGAGAGAATTTCCGTCTGCTCGTCGGGCGTGACGGCGATGGAGGTGTCGTTGACGTCCGGCTCGATCAGCTCGGTCTTGGGATTGTTGTTGGCGTCCTTTACGATCTCGCCGTCCGCGCCGCGCACATAACGGCGCCCGCTTCCGGCAGTGGGGCGCGGATCCGTCGGTTGCTGGCGGCCGGCCCAGTCGTCCTGATCAGGATACTTGTTGGTGTCGAACGCAACGCTGGTATTGTCCTTCGCGACGCGGCCCATGGTGGGGATCGACATGTACGTGTCGAGTCCGGCCTTCGCGTTGGCCGCGTGGAAACCAATGAGCCAGTTCTGTTCCGGCGGCGTGGGCTTGCCATCGTTCTGATAAAACCAGTCGGCGCCTTTGCCGGAAAATCCGGTGCGCCAGTTGTGCGGCGTGAGCGGATTTCCGCCCGAACGCAAAATGGTCAGCCCCGCCTGTTTGCCGAGCTCGCGGTCACCCATGGCCGCGCCGTAAATGTACGGACTCACCGGAATGCCCTTCGCGTTCAAATCAATCTCCGCCACGACGCGCGCGGGATTTTTCACCGCCTTGGGTTCGCGCGCAATCGCCTCAATCACCAGATCCTTCTTCGAGCGCACGAAGCGGTTATCGAAACCCAGGTCGTCGATGTAAACGCTGAACGCGCGGCTGTTGGGCGCCCACGAATCCACGTCAAACTCCCATGCCTTCGCCGGGTCAAACCCGGGGTCGCCCTCCAGCAAATCCGCCAGCGGAATGATGATTTCGTGCCACTGGCCGTCGGTCAAATCCGCCTCGCCCTGCGTGTAGTCGAAGACGCTCACCGCGGTCGAAGGCTTGCGCGACGACGAGCAGTTGAGCTTCACGTTGAGCGAGCCCGGATGGTCGCCCTCGAGCTTCATCCAAAACGCGAGGTTCGCGTAACCGCTCACATCCGTGCCCGCGTTGTCCGGCCACCAACCGTGCCAGTTCCAGCCGCCGCCGATCCATCCCCCACCCTCTCCGCGGAACTCCATCGCGGTGCCGCCGCTTCGCTTTTCCTCGGTCTGCGTCTTGAAATAATTCAGCGGCGCTTGCGGCGCAATCCACGGATAACCGCCGCTAAACTGCTCGCCATTCCAAATCGTGATCTTGGAATCGGCGTCCGCAATCGTCAGCGTCACCGCGGTGGAGCCGACGCGCTTGTCATCGGTCGTTGCGATCACGCCCAGCACCTTTTCGCCCGCGCCAATGTTGGGGGGAATCGAAAACGTGTTGCCATATATCTTGTCATTCGCCGCGCCGTCGCCATGCGCGCCATCGTCGAAGAGTTCGATTTCGCCCGCGCCAATCGCGCCGAGATCGGCCGTGACTTTCGCCACTTTTCCTCGCTTGTCGCTCGCCGCGACCGTGAGTTGCAACTTTGTTTTCGTGTCGCCGACGCGCAAGGTTTTGGGCGCGAGTTTCGCGCCCGCGATGATGGGCGGCTTCTCCGTCCACATCCATTCGCCCTTCACAACACCCGCGTCGTCGAGCGCGAGCAACATCGTACGCTGTCTCGCGTTCGTCCCAAACGCGGTGGCGATTCGAATGTGCGCGTACGGATCCTTCTCCTCCGGAATCCACAACGCCGCACGACGCGACGCCGGAATCGCCTCAAACAAACCAAAATTCGCGGGTTGCCACGAATTGCCAAGATCGGCGCTCATTTGCAACGTCAGCGGACGATCCTTCAGTCCGCGCAAACGCGCGCGGTCGCCTTCGCGAAGAAAAAGGTTTTCCGCCGCGCCGATCACGCGCGCGTGCTCGCCCATCGTAAACTTCCACGTCTTGCCGCCGTCAACGCTGTGGCTTAATCCGTGATGCTTCGCGATCAACAACGTGTCGCCGGATTGCGCGACAGGCAGCGCGCCGGTAAAATATTCCGTGTCACCCTGCGCCGCGTGCCACGTCTTGCCATCGATCTCCGTGTATAAAATCTTTTGCTCCTGCCGTGACACCACACACAAAGTTTGCTTCGTGAAAAACACCAGCGGATCGCGCATCTCCGTGCCAAGGTCAAGCGTTTCCCATCCATTGCTATTACCTTTGGAAATGCGGTTTCCGGCTGGATGTCCGGTGAGGTAAATGACGGTGCCGGGTGTGGCCGTCATATTCACGGCGACTGACGTCACGGCGTCATCGGCCATGCCCTTTTCCTTTGAGCCGATCTGCTTCCATGTGACGCCGTCATCGCTCTGCCACAACCCATTTTGCGTCGCCGCGCAAAAATGTCCCAACAAATCCGGCACGCCAATCACCGCACTAACACCGGAAAGCGCGTCGCTTTTCGTCCATTGCGTGGCAGCGCCAGACCTCTGCCACAACGCGCCGGATTTCGTCGCCGCCAACGCGATATCCTCACGAACATTGATGAACGCGAGACTTTTTACCGGATCATCCGCGGGAAGTCCTTCGTTAAAGTCCGTCCAGCGGATAAAGCCCTGCGCGGAGGAGACAACCGGCAGCAAGGCGGCGACAAGCAGTGATGTGAGGCGAGTCATGTTCATGATGTGGGCGACGTGGTGTTGTGAAAGCGTTATACGCGCTGTGGCGTGGCAGAGATTCTGCCACGCCACGCGGCATTGCTCAATGCAAGGATGATTAGCGTACAATGAAAAGGGATCCGGCAAGCCAAGCACGGATTTGGAGGAGGTTGGGTTCGGCAATGAGTTTGTGGTTGTAACCTTGCGCTTGATTGACGGTAACGGCGTCGGGGGTGAGGTCGCCGGTGGCGGAGGAGAAGAGCGTGGCGGAACCCTGGAATTTGCCGAGGTTGATTTCAACGCGTGTGTCGGGAGAAAACGAGGCGTTACCGGTGATGTCCAACACGGGATACGTGTAAACAGCGCCGACGGGAAGGTCGAAGGTGATGAGGTCGATGTCGGCGCGCGCGTTGAAGTTGGCGGCAGTGAGGTGTGAGGGACGCGAGAAGTGGATGCGGCTGTCCACGGCGGTAGCGGTGGTGTTGAAGGTGAGGCCCGACAGGTCGAAGTGTCCGCCGTGGAACCCGAAGAGGTTGCGGGAGGAAGCACCGCCAACATCGAGGTTGTTGCCCGGCGCGACGATGGTGGTGTGGCCGGGGTCTTCGTAGAGCAGGACGGTGTTGTCGGTTCCACTGTTGCCTCTTCCGATTTCAAGACCGCCGGTCGCGCGAAGCGTGGCGTTGCTGACGACAAGCCAGCCGCGCTCGCCACCCCAGTCGGTGCCACCTCCAGGGAAAACATTACCGGAGTTGACGGCGAGATAAATCCTGCCATTGAGGTCAAACTCGGAGCCGCTCAAAATGGAAACGCGGGGATTAGAAGTGGCGCGGCCGCCGATGCTGAGGGCTCCGGTGGTCTGGATGTAACGGGCGTTGTTTTGCAACGTCAGCGTGTGACCGTTGCCGGTCCACCGGCCGATGGCGGTGAGCGCCGTGTTGGTGACAACACCGCCATCAACGGTCATGAGGGCGGCGCTGTCGCTCCAGCCACCGGTCACGCCCACCCAAATTTCGCTGGCGCAGAAAAGTCCGCGAACGAGGAGTTCGTTGTTATAAATCGACTTGTCGACGCTACGGTGGCCAACATTGGCGGTGTTGCGGGCGGTCAGCGCGGCGCCGGATTCGACGGTGAGGCGGTTGCCGGATTGGTCGTATCCGACGTAGAGGTGTTGGGTGATCACACGGCTGCCGGAAGCGAGCGAGGCGTTGCACGTCCCGGCGTTGCGGCCGACAAAGAAGGAGTCCGTGAAGTTCATCACGCCACTGGCGAGCAGAAAGTTTCCAGCAACGTTGTCGAGGCCGACGTTGAAGGTGGCGGCGTCGAGGGTGAAGCCGCCGAAGTCGAACGTGACGGTGTCGGCGCCGGAAAGGATGTTGATGGTGGCAATCGCGATGTCGCGGGACGCGGTGACAAACACGTCGCCCGCGGGGAATTTGGCCGTGCCGCCAGGCCCAGGCACGCCGTGACTCCAGTTGGCGGGATTGTTCCAGTCGGTGTTGGAGCCGCCGCCCGCGGTCCACTCGGTGACGCCGGAGAGCACGACGCGGTTGGTGGATGACCAGACATTCCACGAGGCGAATTGGCCGCCGTCGGTGACGCTGCTTTCGATTTGGAAGGCGTAGTAATAGACGCCGCCGACCTGGAGGTTGCTTTGGGTAAAGCTGACGGCGCCGGGGGCGTCGAGCGTGTCACCGCCCACGGACGCGAGGAGATCAGGATCCGTGCCGAACCAGTAGGTGACCGCGCCTTCGACAGGGCCTGGATAAAGAATTTCTGCGTTCATTCTGAGGATGTTGGGCTCCGGGGTGGAGTGGGTGATGGCGCCGAAAATGGGCACGCCGGGCGTGGTGAACTGGACGGGTTCGGGACTCCAGGCAAAGCCAAATTCATTTGACGCGGCAAAACGATAATGATAGTCCTGCGAGTACCAAAGGCCGGTAACGGGCATGGCGACCGGGCCCGCGGATTGCGCGAGTTTGACGGCGGAGTTGGTTGTCGCGGTGGCGTCATCCCACCAGTACAGATAAACATCGGCGGTGCTGAGACCAGGGCCGCAATAGCCGAGACTCGCATTGGCAACGACGGAAACGCCGGTCGCGTCGGAGGGCGGAAGCGACGCAATGTTGGCGGTCACACCGTATGTGGAAAATGCCAGCGGGAGGGAATTTTGCCAAAAGCCCTGCTTGACCGTGAAGAAACGGATGACGTAAGGCGTGGCAAGGCCAAGATGTGCAAATTCGATCGACGCGGGTGGCGTGGTGATGCTGGTGAATGTTTGAAGAAGGCAGGACGGAGAGTTTGTCCAGGCGGAGAACACGGCGCCGCGATCCTGCGTGTCGCACACGGCGTAGAGATTGAAATCCTCAAGGGAATGGGTGTAGGTGAAGTTCGGATCAAAGGTAATCGCGTCGTGCGTGAGCGAAAGCGTGAGCGGCACCACGGGCGCGCTGAGGACGGAGGCCGTGAAGGAATAGCGCAGGTCGTCGAAGGGCGTGTTGTTGCGGTCGGTGATGCGGAAGCCCATCTTGTCGTCACCGCTGAGTTCGCGGAACTTGATGCCGATGCTGTTGACGCCGGGAAGGAGCGTGATGTTGACGCTTGCCTCGTTGGGGGTGTAGGCGGCGTCGAGGATGCGTTCGCCGTTGCGCCAGACGCGGATGTTGTCATCGCAGGTGTAATGGATGCGCGCGTTGCGGTTTGTGTCACCGGGGACATGGATGTAGATGTGCCAGTATTTGACGTAGTTGTCCCGGTTCATGGTCCAGAGGCCGTTGGCGTTGTTGTTGGTGAGAATCGTCCATGTGAGGTCGCGCTGAGTGCCGGGAACAGGCAGCCCGGACAAGGTCAGACCGGGATACGGCGTCTGCGCGGTTTCGCCACCGAAGGCCGCAAGATGGTCGGTGTCGATGTTGCTGTCGTTGATGACATCATTGCCCAGATTGGCGCCGAGGTGAAGCAGGACGTTGTAGTAACCCGTGGTGAGCGCCGGCAAGAGCGGATGAATCTGCGCCACGCGCACCTGGTTCGTCGCGCTCCACACGCTCCAACTGTTTTGCGCGTCCGCCTCGCACAACGCGTGGAAGGCGTAATAGTAGACCGCGTCGGTGGCAAG
This sequence comes from Kiritimatiellia bacterium, assembly GCA_031550185.1. Lineage (GTDB taxonomy): Bacteria > Verrucomicrobiota > Kiritimatiellia > RFP12 > JAVBOU01 > JAVBOU01. Next base: position 18,779 of record JAVBOU010000141.1, read on the forward strand.
GCCTGACAGCGTGTGCGCGAAGTTCACCGCGCCGCTTGCCGGCCAGTTGGTCACCGCTTGCATGCTCTCCGGTGTTGCGCCGAGCCAGCAGGTGACGCTTGCCACGGCCGCGCCCGGCTTCAAGAGGGAGGCGGTCAGTTCCAGCGTTCCCTGCGCGATCGTCGCGGCGCCGGACGCGCCCCAAACCGGCGCGCCAAGCGTTGTGAACCATCCGGGCGCGTCCTGCCACATCTCCGCGTCATTCGCGTTTGTTGCCTTGAACAGATAGCAATAGGTTCCGCCATAATCCAGCCCCTCCAGCGTGGTTGAAAACGCTCCGGGTGCCACGTTTGACAAGACTACGGATGTCATGCTCGACACCTCCGGATCGGCTCCCCAGTACAGCGTCACATCCACGGTTTCCTGACCCGGCCCGCAATACAGCAACGTGCCGCCCAGCGTCGCCGTCGTCCCGGTCACCTGCGCGGGATTGACGGAAAACACCGGCTTGTCCGGCAACGTCGAAAAGGTTCCCGTCTTGCTCCACGACGAACGCAACGCGTTGGTCAGCGACATACGAAAACGATATTCCGAGGCGGGAACAAGACCGCTGATGTCGAAATGAAGCACGCCGTCATCCGTCACCGCGAGCTCCGCCGATTCCGCGGTGGCCCAGTCCGCCGCGTTCGACGGTTGCCAGTAAGCCGTCACTGTTGACGCCTCGCCGCCGGTGATCGCCTGTCCGTTCAACCGCGCCGAGTCCGCAGTCAACTGCGTAACTTCACCCGGCGTGACCTCGTACACCTGTTCGTTGACCACGCCATAACAGTGATAGGTGTCGCCTTCGTTTTCCATCGAATTAAAAACGATTTCCAGCGCGTTCCCACCCGCCGTGTAGCGGTAGATCAACATTTGATCCCCCATCTTTTCGTCCGGATTGAAGCGGAGGGAATCGGCCGTTGTCGCGTCCGGCTTGAACGTGAACGTCTGCCAGCGCGCGGCGTTGACCCCAAAGGGGCGATGATAAAAGCGCGTCTCATACACCTTTCCCGGTGTCAGGCCGCGCAACCAGACCGACCCTAACTTGAGACTGTAGTTGAAGTCCGCCAGCACCTGGTAAATTCCAGAAGAAGGCGGCGAAGAGATGGTGGTGCAGTCATTTTGAAAGGGAAACGGCGCTGACGGGAAGCCTTCCCAACTGTACCCGCCATGGCTTCCGGTGGCATTGGGCGTACTGAAAAATTGCACGCCGTTGACTTGCGGATGGTTCTCGTGTCCTCCAAAATCCAGCGCGTGCGTGTAGACGCGGTCCGCTCTGATCCGCGTTTCGTCATCGCCGACAAACGGCACAGTTTGAGGATTGGCAACCGCGCGTGTGATGGCGAAGGCAAGCGCGGCGCTTGCGAGGATGGTTTTGCTGTTCATGGTGTTGCTTCCTTAACAGGCGCGCAACCTTTGCGCGTCGCGGGTTGTTGAAAAGGGTGACAATTTTTCAAGGAGCTAACGCAGGATGAAAAGGGTACGGTTAATCCAAGCACGAATTTTAAGAAGATTTGGTGCGACAATCAATTTGTGATTATAGCCTTCGGTTTGGTCGACGGTGATAACGTTGGGGTTGAGATCGCCGGTGGCGGAAGAGAAGAGCGTGGCGGTGCCCTTGAATCGGCCAAGGCTGACGTTGACGAGTGTGTTGGCGGAAAACGCGGCGGCGCCGGCGACGTTCCAAACGGTGTGATCAAAGGTGTCACCTGCGGCAAGGTCATAGGTGAGCGAAGAGGAACCGCGCAGATTGAGGACGTTCGCGGAGAGGCGCGAATTCGGGCGCGAGATGTGAATGCGGTTGTTGATGCAACTGTCCGCATAAGCAAATTCACCGCCCACGGTGAGTGTGCCGCCGTGAATGCCGAAGTGGTTGTTGGAGTAATTCCCAGGTTCTGCGGGATTGTAGCCCTGCTGAACATGGAAATTTCCACCGAAACTGGCGATGGTGGAATAGCCGGGGTCTTCGTAAAGGAGGATGGTGTTGCCGCCTCCACTGTTCCCCTGGCCGACGGTGATGGAGCCGGTCACGCGGAGGGCGGCGTTGCTAACCGTGATATAGCCGACACTGCCGCCCCAGTCCGTGCCGATATTGACCGTGACATTTCCAGTGATGTCGAGCTCGGAACCGTCGAAGACATGCAGACGACAGTTTGAACCGCGGTAACCGACCCTGAAGGTATCGGAAGCCTGAACAAAGCGCGCGTTGTTGAGCAGTTCCAAGGTGTGGCTGCCGGACCAGGGGCCGATGTTTGTGGCGATTTGGTTGGTGACGCAACCGCCGTCAACCGTCATCTTGTCCGAACCTCCCCAGCCGCCGCCGTCGCCAATGTTAATGCCATTGGCGAGGAAGAGTCCGCGGACAATCAGCTCGTTGCCGATTTGGTTGCCGTTGCGGGTGAGGGTGGTGGTTGAGGTGGCGACGAGCTCCGCGCCGGCCGCGACAGTGAACCGGCAGTTGCTGCAACCGTTGCCGACGATGAGTTCGGCAACATGGAGGCGGCCCGAGGCAAGCGTGGCAGCGCACCCATAGACGTTCACCCCGACGGTGAAGATACCCGTGACATTGAGCGTGAATTGACCGAGGTCGAAGGTCACGCCGTTGCCGAGGACATTGACGTTAGCAATCGCGATGTCGCGGGACACAGTGACAAGCACGTCGCCCGCGGGGAATGCGGCCGTGCCGCCAGGCCCGGGCACGCCGTGACTCCAGTTGGCGGGGTTGTCCCAGTCGGTGTCGGAGCCGCCGCCCGCGGTCCACTCGGTGGCACCGGAGAGTACGACACGGTTGGTGGCCGACCACACGTCCCACGAGGCGGACTGCCCGCCGTCCGAAACGCTGCTTTCGATTTGGAAGGCGTAGTAGTAGACGCCGCCGACCTGGAGGTTGCTTTGGGTAAAGTTGACCGTGCCGGGTGCGTCGAGCGTGTCACCACCCACGGACGCGAGGAGATCAGGATCCGTACCAAACCAGCAGGTGACCGTACCCTCGACAGGGCCGGGGTAGACCACTTCGGCGTCCATTTGCAGTTGGTTCGGCGTCGGGCTGGCGTTCGCGATGTTGCCGAAGATGGGAATGCCGCGCGTGGTGAAGTTCGTGCTGCTGGAGGCCCAGACGGAACCGGCGGCATTCACAGCCATGGCGCGATAGTGGTAGGTGGTGTCGTACCAAAGCCCGGTGAGCGGGACGAGGATGACGCCGGAACTCTGCGCGGGCACTGAATTGGTGTTGCGCCATGCGGAGGTGTCGGCGTGGTCGGTGGTGTCCCAGAGGAGCAGGACGTCGGCGGAGACATCGGGGCCGCCGGTAAAGAGGAGGTCGGCGCGCGCGGTGGCGGCGCGTTCGGTGACAAGGTCGGCGGCAAGGGTTTCGACAACCGGCGTGTCGGCGTGCGTGGTGAATGCGACGGCGTCCGTCCATGCCGTTCCGAACGAACTCTCCATTTTAAAGCGGAAGTAATAGGTGGAATTGCCGGTGAGACCGGTGAGGTCAAAGTTGACCGTGCCGTCGGCGTGGACGGTTTGGCTGAGCTGATTCGCCCACTCGGCTTCGTTGCTGGCGCGGGGTTGCGTGTCCCAAAACGCGGAGACGATGGCGGACGACCCTTCCAGCAGGACGCTGGCGTTGAGCGTGGCGTAGGTGTTGCCGACTTGCGCGGCGGGCTCAAAGATGCCCGCGAGGATTTCGTTACTGAGGCCGTAGATGTGGTAGGAGTTGTCGCTGGGCGCGGTTTGGACATACTCCACGATGAGCGTGTCCGCCGCGGGCGCGTAACGGAAGGAGAGGATGTGATCGTTCTTCTCCGCGTCGGGGTTGTGCGCAATGGACCAGCCGGGGTCGCTGGCGCCGAGGGGCTTGAAGGTGAAAGTTTGCCCGCGGTCGTTGGGAGTGTCCCATGGCCGGTCGTAAAAACGAAACTCGTAGAGGAAGCCGGGTTTCAATCCACCGAAGGTCAACGCGCGCGGCGTCGTGCCAGTGTTGGCCGCGCTGTGCCTGAAATCGGTGAGCAGCGCGCGCATTCCAGAGCCTTGCGGCGCGGAGATTTGCCCCTCGTTGCCGCCGTTGTGCAGGTTGCCCGGAAGGTTGGCCCATGAGTACCCGTTCACGCTGCCCGCGACGTCCGCCGTGCTGTGGAAGCGCACGCCATTGACAACGGGATAATTCAGCGTGCCGCCGACATCGAGCAGATGCGTGTAACGTTTGGTCGTTGAAATTTCACTCTCCGCGTCGCCTTGAAACACCGTAACACGCGGCGCCTCGTGAATGTAGGCGACCAGCGCCGTGTTCGTCGCACTCCATACCGTCCACGACGTGGTCTCATCAGCCGCGCAAAACACCTCAAACGCATAATGATACAACACACCGGGTTGCAACCCGTCCTCCGTGTGCGTGAGCACCGGCGTCCCCTGCTCGCCCTGCCACGTCGCGACGGACGCCATATTCTCCGGCGACGTTCCAAACCAGCACGTCACATCCATCGGCCCTGCGCCTTGCGTCGAGATGGCCACCGACAATTCGAGCGTTCCGGCCGCGGACTTCCGCGCGCCGACAGCGCCCAGCACCGGCGCGCCGAGCGTGGTGAAGCTCCCGGTCTCCGCCTGCCGCGTCTCCGCTCCGTCCGCATTTTCCGCCACGAAACGGAAGTAGTAAGTTGCGCCGAAATCCAGCCCGCTCAACGACATCGTGAACGGCCCTGGGGCCACGTCGGTCAACACCACCGGCGCTCCGTCCAACGCCTCCGGATCCGTGCCCCAAAGCAACGTCATGTCCACCGTCTCCATGCCGCCGCCGCAGAACAGCAGCGTGCCGTTGAATGTCGCGGTTGTCCCTGTCGGCGCCGCGGCGTCAATCTCAAACGCCGGCACATTCGCCGTTGTCGCAAACACACCCGCATCGCTCCACGCCGTCGAGACGCCGTTCGTCATCAAAAAGCGGAAGCGGTAAGCCGTCTCCGGCACGAGTCCGCCAATGTCCAGGTGAAATGCGCCGTCCGTGGTGAGTACGACCCCGGCCTCTTCCGCGGTGTCCCAATCCGTCGCGCTCGACGGCTGCCAATACGCCGTCACCGTTGACGCCGCACCGCCGATGATGGCCGCGCCGTTCAGCCTCGCTGTGATCGCGGTCTGTTGCGTTGCCTCCGCCGCCTCAACCTCGTACACCACCTCGTTCACCAATCCGGAGATATGATAAGTGTCGCCAGGCTTCTTCGAATAGCAATGGACTTGCAGCGATGTCGCGCCTGCGGTGTAACGGTACACCACCATCTCGGCCCGCTCGTGCGCGTCAGGATCAAAATCAATCTCATCCGCAATCCCCGGCCCCGGGATGAACGTGAGCGTCTGCGGCCGTCCGCCGCCAAAAAACCGGTGATAAAACCGCGCCTCATACACGATCCCCGGCGTCAAGTTGTCGAGGTAGATGGAGTTGTTCGAAATGCCATAACAAAAATCCCCCAACACATTGGCAATCCCCGAACCCAGCGGCGCGAATGTCTTATCCGTCTGGAAGGGGAACGGGTTTGGCGGAACTCCACGCCAGCCATACCCGTTGTGGCTGCCATTATTGCCATTGTTCACGCTCTTGAACTGCACACCGTTCACAAACGGGTCGCCGCCCTGGTCACCCAAATCCAACGCGTGCGTGTAGACGCGGTTCGTTGTAATCCGCGACTCATCATCACCGTAAAACGGTATGACTTGAGGATTGGCAACCGCGCGCGTGATGCAGAATACAAGCGCAACGGTTGCGAGGATGGATTTGCTGTTCATGGTGTTGTTTCCTTAACAGGCGCGCAACCTTTGCGCGTCGCGGGGTGTTGACAAAAGCGTGGCCGTGGCAGGACACGACCTCTGCCACGCCGGCGGGCATGGCGTGAGATGTGACATGGTGTGTGGCGGGTGTCATTTGAGGAAAAAGAGCGTGCCGTCAAGTCCGATGTGGATGAGGGCGATGTCATTGGGTGCGCCGTCCTCATCCGCGGCGTGCGTATAGGTGAGCGTGGCCATGGCACGGTCGCCAATGCGGACACGGCGGCCTTCGGGAAGATCCTTGAAGGTTCCGGAAATGGGGTTTTCGCCCGTGTTATGCAACAGCACGATGACGTCGCCGTGGCGGACGCGGGTGTTAGAAAACGCGCTGATGTTGAGCGCGGGGTTGTCGAGGACAACGGTGAAGGCTGGATTGAAGACAGGGGCATTGTTGATGGTGGAATTGTAAACGGCGCGGATCATGGCGTTACTTTGGGCGTTGACAATGCGAAGGTCGAGCGTGGCAGTGGCGGCGAGTTTGCACAGGGGCGCATCGACGGTGAGCGTGCCGGGAATGAGGTCATTGCCGGGGGTGACGCTGCCGGCGAGTGTGACGCCGTTGTCGTGGTTACCGGAATAGAGCACACCGAAACCATTGAGGGTATTATACAACGTCATGGCATGGTTGTTCCAGCCCCAACTAAAGCTGAGGCGCGTGGCGGGAAAAAGAAGATGCACGGCGCCGTCGCCAAGCGCCGTGTCGTGATGATACGAAATGTAACCGCCGCCGAAAATCCAGTCGCAATGAAGATCCGTCGAAGGATCACGGAAGGCGAAGGAGCCGCGCGTGGAAATCGTGACGCCAGACGGGGCGGATACCGGGCCGATGTCGGCGCCGTTGGTAACATCGACCTCGCCGTCGGCGTTGGTGAAGAGCGAATCGCCGGTGACGCGGATTGGCGCGCGAAGCGGACGTGGATCCCAGCTCCAGCGAAGCGTCGAACCTTGGAGTTCGATCGGGGTTTCGCTGACACTGTTGTCATCGTTGGGACGCATGAAAAGCGTGGCGCCAGGCTCGACAATGACACGCGGGCGGTTGCGCGCGACGCCGAGGTCGAAAAACATGTTGGCGGTGGAGCCGGCGCTGATAATGGCGACATCACCGGAAGACGCGGGGAGACGCGGCGACCAAAAGTCCGGCGAGCTCCATTTATAAACGCCGTCATCCTGGTGCCAGCCGACATTGCTCCAGCGCTGCGTTTCGATCACGCGGCTGGTGAAGGCAAGGACGTCGCCCCAGGCGGAATGCCAGTCCGTGCCGTCATGGTTGATGGCAAGGGTGGTGTAATGGTATTCACGCTCTGGTACGAGGTCGTAAATGGTGGTGAAAAATCCGGAGGACTGGCCGCCCATGGGGATGACGTGTTGCCAGGTGTTGGTATCGGTGCTCCCGGGGATTTCGCCATAACAGAAAAACGTGGAGGGCACGGGCGTCCCCGCAAGGATTTGCGCGTTGAGGATCGTCGAGTGGGAGAGTATTTCCGTGGCGCCGGTGTTGGAGATTTGCGGGGCGACATGGGCCGCGGAGGTGGTGAAGCCAGTGAGCGCGACGGAGTTGGCGTTCGGACCGGCCATGTAAGTGACGCGCGCGGTGCGGCCGAAACCGAGGTCGAGTTCAGCGCCTTCGGGAAGCGGATTGCCCTCGGCGTCATTAAAAATTCCGACGACCGGATGACCCGGCGCGTTGTTGAAGATGAGAATGACGACATCGGTGGGACCGGCGTCGTAATCGCAGGTGACGTTAAGGACTGAATCGGCAATGGTGAGAGCGGGATTGGAGTCGATGCTCATGACATTGATCTTGTCGCTGTTGAGCGCGTCGAGGAGACGAAGGTTGACCGTGGCGTTCGCAAGAGAAAGGCGGCCGTAAACATCGAGCGCGCCGGCGAGCCCGTTTTCGCGCGCGGGCGTGATGACGCCGCCATCAAGCGTGAGGAGCCGGGCAAAGGGAAAAGGCGCGACGAACCAGCGGGCGTCCTCGCCGACGGAAATGTCCCAAGGACCGGTGAAGTCGTTGACAAGCGTCCAGTCGCTCCGCGTGTTGAGCATGAGGCTCGCGCCGTTCGGCGTGATGAACGCGCCGGCGTGAAGGTGGCCGCTGTCGGATTGAATGCGGCGCGGCTCACTGTCCCGGACAAGGCCGACCAAATCGCCGAACCAATTTGTAAAATCGCCGCTAAAGCGAATGGTGCCATTGCCCAGGTCGCCACCGCCATCGAGCGCGGCGCCCAGCGTAATGTTGTGCGAACCGGTGATCACAGACTCAATGCGAAGCGGGTCGTTGCACCAGGCAATGGTGTCCATGTACGAATCGGCGGTCAGGGTAATCGGCCCGCTGTAAGTCACCCTTTCACCAGTGTTGCGCAACGTGCCGCCTGCGAGAATCAGCGGCGAGTTTTGCGGCGCCGCGATCGAATAAAATCCGCCCGGTCCAACCCGGACGGTGGCGGCGGGAAAGGCGTTTTGCTTGTCAACATACACGCGACCGAGGACGTTCAAAATGCCTGTGAAATTCGGAGACGGCACCATCATGCGCAATGTGGTCGGCCAGGAGTTCGCGCTGCTTCTGCCGCTGATGGTGAGGGTTTTGTCGCCGGAGATCGGACTTTGCAAATTGCACACTTCGTGAGTGTCAAACAGAATGGTGCTGTCCGCGCTGACAAGAAATGTGCTGTCGATAAAAATGTAACCCTTGCGAATGTCAAAGGTACCGCCATTGAGGACAATGGGGCTGTAAAGATTGTTAACGCCCGTGGCGGGCCAGACGAGCGTGGCGCCGCTTTCAATGACAATCGTCGGCGCGTCGGAATCCGAGCCGAGAATGTTGTTGAAAATCGCGGTGCTGCCGACTGGGAGGATGGCGCGATCCGCCGCGGTCCACGCGAGAGGCTCGGGGGACCAATTCGCGGGATCGGTCCAGTTGGCGTTGTCGCCGACAAACGTGTGATCAATGGCCAACGCGGATGCCGCAACGCAAAGCGTCGTGCCAAAAGAAATGATCTGTTTTTTCATTCTTCACTCCTTGTGTTGTCACCAGTCGATTTTTTGTTCACGGTTGATGAAGTCGATATCGTCGATGTACAGGCTGAAGGCGCGCGGATATTGCGCCCAGGAGCCGAAGATGATTTCCCAGACCGCCTTGGGATCAAAGGGCGTTTCGTCATTTTTGGGTTTGAAATCGGCAACGGGAATGACGATCTCGTGCCACGCGGCGTCGCGCAAATTGGCGGCCTTGACGTAGTTCGCCAGCGGCACGGGTTCGGCGGGATTTTTCGTGATGGACGACACGAGCGTGACGGTCAGGTTCTCAATCGCATCGCCGCTTTGACGGATCCAAAAGGTGAGATGCGAAAACGCGGTGAGATCCGTGCCGCCGTTTTCGGGCCACCAGTTCATCCAGTTCCATCCGCCGCCAATCCACTCCGCGCCCTCGCCGTGCAGCTCCAGCGCCGTGGTTCCGTTGTGCGCAAAGTCGGTCTGCGGCTTGAAAAAATTGATTTCATTTTTCGGGCCGGCCCAACCTCCGCCCGTGGCAACGTCCTCGCCGTTCCACACGGTGACAGCCGAAAGCGAGAGGGCGCAAAGCGCGGAGAAAGCAAGGAGTGTTTTTTTCATGCGGAAAAAGGGTGAACGTGAATTCGCTGCGTGGCAGAGGTCATGCTCTGCCACGAGCCGGTTTTGTTATCTGAGCAAGAGGAGGGTTCCAGCAAGGCGGATGTTGGAGATGGCGATGTCGTTGGGCAGGCCGTCGTCATCGGCGATGTGGGTGTAGGTGAGGGTGCCGAGGGCGTGGCCGAAGTCGATTTTCGAACCTTCGGGAAGGTTGGCAAACTGGCCGTTGATGGCGTTAACGCCAGCGTTGTGAAGAAGAACAAGCGTGTCGCCGGGAGCAATTTTGAAACCGGGTTGCGGAGCGATGGTCAGCGCCGGATTTTGCAGGATGACACTGCACGCGGTGAGATCGTCGTTGGTGACGTAAAGCCGACCGGCATCTACGGGACTCCAAAGGTTGAAGTGAAGCGAAGATGTGGGCGTCAGCGTCAACTTTTTCGTGTTTATGGTGAATGTGCCGCCTGTTTGCGCGGAGCCGGGTGTGATGGAATTTGTTACGGTGCATCCCGTAGCATTGGAACCGGTGAAAAGGATGCCAAAGCCGCTGAAGGGATTCCAAACATTGAGGGATTGGTTGTGCCAGTGGAGGTTATTGCTGATTTGGGCGGTTTCCTCGAGAAACACAGGGCCGTAGCCAAGGGCGCGATCGCTCAAAATTCCGCTCAATCCGGTGCCGAAGTGAAAGGCGCTGAAAAGATTTGTGTTGTTGCCTTCGAAGTATGTGGAACCACGCGTGGACAGTGTGACGCTGGCAGGGCCGGTGATGTTTTCGATGATACGGCCACTGCCGTCGCCCGCCAGGTCGTCAGAGGTGACAAGTGAATCGGCCTGAAGGTGAAGTCCGCCGGCAAGACGCGTGCGGGAAGAGTAGAAGATTGAGCCGCCATTCAGCACGACCGGCGTGGCGTTGACGGGACCGATTCGGACGTAAAGGCGTCCGCCAGGTTCGACGACGATAGTCGGCCGGTTGTTCTCTGTGCCAAGGTCACCGTTGATGTTGGCGGTGAAAGAATTGGTGATGTAGCCGGTGTCGCCGGCGGAGGCAGGGATGGCGGGAAACCAATAGGCGGGCTTGGACCAGTCGTAGGTGGTGGAGTCATTCCAACCGGAATTTTGCCAATACATGCTTCGGCGGGCGCTGGTGGTGAACGACGCAACCGGGCTCCACGCTTCATGCCAGTTCTCGCCGTCGTAGTTGATGGCCAGGCAGGCATAGTAATATGTGGTTTCCGGAAGGAGGCTGTAAATGGTGGTGGAGAAGGCCGCATTCTGCCCCAACATGGGAATCGTATGCGACCAGGCTTTGGTGGTGTTGGAGCCGGGGTTGAAGTCGCCCCAGCAGAAGAAGACGGTTGGCACCGGCGTGCCGGCTGTGACCTGGCCATGAAGAATCGCAGAGTGGGCGAGAAGCTCGGTGGCGCCGCCGTTAAGATCCACCTGGGGAGGAACGTGCGCCACGGGCGTGGTGAAGCTTTTCAAGGCGATCGAAGTGCCGTTTGGCGCGGCCGTATAGGTGATTTTTGCGGTGCGGCCGGAGCCGAGATCGACCACCGCGCCTTCGGGAAGATCGTCACCTTCAGGCGTCTTGAAAATGCCGGAAATGGGAATGGTGCTGTTGTTCTGCAAGATGACAATGGTGTCGAGCGAGCTGGCGTCATACGCGCAGGTGACATCGAGCATGGCATTATTCAAGACAACGGCGGGATTGGCGGCTGTGGCGTTATTTCCGCTGACAACCAACAAGTCGGCGGTGGTGGCGGAGAGGAGTTGGAGCTTCAACGTGGCGTCGGCAAGCGTGACGCGTCCATTGAGGGTGAAAATGCCGGTGGAGGTCTCATTGGCGGACGGCGCCAGCGTGGCGCGCTGGAATGTGAGACGGCGGTTTTTGTTGTTGCCGACGTTGAGGGTGATGGGACCGGCGAAGGAATTCGTCATCGTCCAGTCAGCGTCCTGGGACAATGTCAAAACCGTGCCGTTGGGCGCGATGATCGATGAGCCCGGGAGCGCATTTGGCGTGGCGAACGAGGTCCCTGGACGCCCGGAGGCGGTGGACTTGAGGGCGATGAGCCTGCCGGTCCATGCGCTGTTGTTGCCGCTGAAGACGGCGCTGCCCTCGGCAGTGGCGGCAGAGGGAAAATCCTGGCCGAGGATAATGTCATAAGATCCTGAAATGGAGCCGCTGACATTGGCGGGATTCCCCCAAGTCGAGGAATCAACATAGGAATCTGAGGCGAGCGTGATGGGACCGGCGAACCTTCCGCCGCCGCCATAACTCCGAATGGAACCACTGTTCAGCGTGATGGCGTTGGTCATCGTGGCGTTGGAATCGAAAAAGCCGTTGGCGCCAACGTAAATCGCCCCACTTCCGAGGCTCGCGCTATTGGGCGTGTAAATCCGTCCGAAGATATTGACTTGGCCACTAAAGCCGGGGCTTTGCGCGCTGAGGCGAACGGTGTTGTCCATGTTGCCGCCGGTGCTGGTACCGATGAACGTAAGCGAGCCGGAGCCGCTAATAACGCTGGCACCGCCAAACCCCGCGTCACCGCCAACGCTGTAGCGGATGATGGTGTCGGCATTGACCAAAATAGAACCGTTGAATGTGAAACTCCGTTGGAAATTCAGCTCGCCGCCGTTGAGGATGAGCGGGTTGGAAATGCTCGTGAGATTGCCGCCGCTGAGGCGCTGAAGCATGCCGCCTTCGCTGATGGTGACAACAGGCCAGCCGGTGTTAGACGAACCGATGGCGAGGTCCATTTGCGCAATGCGTCCGCTGGGAATCGTCGCGGTATCGCCCGACGTCCATTGCGCGGCGGACGGTGCGACCGGATCCCAGTTGGCGCTGGCGCTCCAATTGGCATTCTCGGCGATGAACGTGTGGTTTTCCGCCACGGCGTATGTGGACAGCGCGATGGTGATGACGAGTGAGTGGAATTTGTGCATGATGTTTTTCAAGTTTTTGTGGCGTGGCAGAGGTCAAGCTCTGCCACGAGCCGGTTTTGTTATTTGAGGAAGAGGAGGGTTCCATCGAGGCGGATGTTGGTGATGGCGATGTCGTTGGGAAGGCCGTCGTCATCGGCGATGTGGGTGTAGGTGAGGTCGCCGGAGGCGTGGCCGAGGTTGATTTTGGCGCCTTCGGAAAGACCGGCGAATTCGCCTTGAATGGCGTTTGCGCCGATATTGTTGACGAGTACGAAAACATCACCGGCGCGGGTTCTGAAGCCGGATTTCGGGGTGATGTTGAGGGCGGCTCCGGGGTTGATGATGATGTTGATGTTGCGGTTCGTATAAGTGACACCGCCGGTGATGTAGGTGTTGAGCACGAGAAGACGGCCGTGGTTGGCGGCATTCCAGAGATTGACGTCGAGGCGGGCTGTTTCGGCGAAGGTGAGTTTTTCCGTGCTGACGGCCATGGTGCCGCCGGATTCAGGACTGCCGGGCATGAGGGAACTGGCGGTGGTGAAGCCGTCGTCATGCTGGCCGGTGTGGAAAATGCCGACCCCGGAGAAGGGGTTGCGCAGGTCAAGGGGGCCGCCGGCGGAGACGGCGATTTGATAACTGAACTCCGCACCTTGCCCGAGGATGACGGAGGCGTCGCCGCCAAGGGCGAGGTGATTGTAAATGCCGCAACGCCCGGGACCGATTTGCCAGACGCCGTTGAAGCCGGGGTTGACGCCGTCCATGTACATCGCGCCGCGCGTCGCAAGGGTGACGCCGGCGGGCATGAAGACCTCGGAAAAGATGCGACCACTGCCGTCGTAGTTGGGGGTGGTCTGGCTGCATGTGATGGCAGAGTCGGAGATGATGCGCAACCCGCCGGAAAGTCGCACGCGCGACTCGTAGTGAATGGCGCCGCCGTCGAGGATGAGGGGCGTCTCGTTTACCGGCCCTGCGCGGACGTAAAGGGTGCCGCCGGAGGTGGCGATGATGGTCGGGCGGTCGCCGGTCTCGCCGAGGTCGCCGTTGATGTTGGCGGTTCCGTTAGTGACGTAGCCGTAGTAATCGGCGTTGACCGGCGGCGCGGGCGACCAATGCGCGGGGTTGCTCCAATCGCAGGCGGTGGAGTTGTTCCATGTTGGCGCGTTCCAATAAACGGCGGTCGGCGCGGGCGTGGTGAAGGAGGAGGTGGCGCTCCAGACTTCATGCGGCACGCCGTTGTCGTGGTTGTCGGCGCGGCAGGCGTAGTAATAGGTGGTGGAGGGCTGGAGGCCGGCAATGTCCGCGTAAAACGCGCCGTCCGGCCGGTTCTTGTCAATGGTGTGCTGCCAGTCGGCGGGATCGGTGGAGCCGGGATCCTCGTTGCCCCAGCAGATGATGACGTTGGGTGCGGGCGTTCCCGCGAGGAGCTCGCCGTTGAGGGTGGCGGATTTCACGCGGATGTTGGTGGCGCCAACGCCGGTGCCAATCTGTGGCGTGGTAAATTCAATGTGGTTGACGAAGTTGTACAGCGCGATGTCGTTGCCGCCGAAGAGCTCGCTGGTGGCGGAGTTGGCGGCGTAGGCGATTTGAGCGGTGCGGAGCGGGCTGGTGCTGAGGGTGACAGCGGCGCCCTCGGCGAGTCCGGAAAAGGTGCCGGTGTTGGCGTCGTCGGCGTTGTTGACGACAAGGAAAAGGACGGCACCGGGCAAAGGGGCGTAGTCAATGGAGAGCTCCAGTCGCGTGCCATGAATTTGGAGGGTCGGCAACGCGGATCCGCCGCTGGAGGGCGCAAGGACAAGGCGGTCGTGACCCGTGTTCAGAAGGCGCATCCGCAACGTGGAGTTGGTGAGGTTGAGGCGGCCGCAGATGGTGGTCTCGCCGGTGGTCGAAGGTGTTCCGGAGGGCGCGAGCACGGCGTTGTCCAGCGTGAGCCGGCGATACTTGTTGGCGCCGACGTTGATGGTCAGCGGCCCGATGAGGCTGTTGGTGACGATCCAGTCAATGTTGCCGTTGAACTGGATGCCGCAGGGCGTGGCGTTGAGCGAGCGGATGGCGCCGGATGGCAAGAACTGGCTGGCGAGCGGCGCGGATACGTTGTTCGTGGCGAATTGCGTCGGGTTGCTGCTGGCGGCTGCCGTGTGGCGGAGGATGAGGTCGCCGCGCCAGCCGCGGTTGTCGCCGTAAAAGTAGACGGTGCCCTGCCCGGGTTTGCCGCTTCCGGGAAGCTCGCTGGCGCCGACAGTGATGTCGGCCTCGCCGATGATGGGGCCGTAAAACGTGAGTCGGTTGGCGGAGCCGGCGGCGTCGAGCCAGGAGTTGGCCGTGAGCGTGGTGGTTCCCCTTAGCGTGCCGTTGCCGTAGCCGCGTAACGCGCCGCCCGCCAGCGTCAGGTCGCGCGTGACATTGATGGCGCCAATGTCGAAAAATCCGCCGGGATGAATGGTGATGGGGCCGGCGGGAATGCCGGCGGCGTCGAAGTAGACGCGTGTCTTGAGATGCAAATGCCCGGTGAATCCCGCGTTTCCGTTTGGTTCCCTGGTGGCTTGAAAGCGGATGCTGTTGTTGTCCCAGTTGCTCATGTTGCTCACGGTGCCCTGCAACGTGAGGGACTCGGATCCGTGGAAACACCCCGGCACCTTGGCGATGGCGTTGTTCTCATAGTTAAACGTGATGGTGGCGGGCCGCATGACATGCATCGCGCCATGCAAGGTCATGTTTTTGTTGAACTCAAGGGCTCCGCCGTCAAATACAAACGGCGTGAAAATTTGATCCGTTCCGTTGCCGGGGACGCGGATCAACCCGCCATGCCCGAGCACCATCGTGGGCGCGTCATCCTGTATCCCGGGCCGCGGAGTGTTCGGGGCCGCCAGCGCGACGGCGTTGGCCACGATGCCGGTGTCGCCGTTCCGCCACTCCGAAACGGGCGTGGCGCTCAGGGGTGACCAGTTGGCCGGCACGGACCAGTTGTCATTGTCGCCGATGAACGTGTATGTCTCCGGATGCGCCAATGCCGTCAGCCAAACCGCGCTTAAAAACGTGATGATTGCTTTCATGAACAGACTCACTGCAAAACCTGCTCCCGTGGCCGGCACGGGCATGGAGGAACTCCATCTTCCACGTTTCTCACTTATAAGATACCAGTAGAGTACAGAAACGACCGCAAAGTTTCAAGCACAAAATCACACGGAAAAAGAAATGTTTTATGCAATACATGTCTTTTATAGAGATCAACCGAGCCCTTTTTTCTTGACGGCGGGACGATTTTACCCCATGCTCGCGAAATTCTGTGGTTCCACTTTTTTTAAGCCCCGTCCGCGCGTCGCGCGAGGTGCAACAAGGAGAAAAACGTGATGGACATCAAACTGACCGGGCGGGAATTTCAAGGCATGGCCGGTGCGCACGCGGCGCTGTTCACGCCGTTCACCGCGGACAACCAAGTGAACGTTGAAATGCTGGAGCGGCTGGTGGAGTTCCTGCTGGCACAGGGATTGCGCGGGTTTTATCTGACAGGCTCCACGGGCGAGGGGCTTCTGCAAAACGAAACCGAGCGCAAGCTGGTGGTCGAGACCGTGGTGAGGGCCAACCGCGGGCGCGGCAAGGTCATGGTGCATGTCGGCTGCGTAGCGACGGACGACGCGGTGGCGCTGGCCCGCCACGCGGCGGCGTGCGGCGTGGACTGGGTGTCGTCGGTGGCGCCGGTCTACTTCGGGCAGACGTTTGAGGCGGCCAGCCGCCACTACGCGCGCATCGCCGGTGCGACGGATTTGCCATTCATGATTTATTCCATCGGCCAGGCGCTTGAGCCGGAGCGTGACGCGCGTTTCTTCGACATCCCGAACGTCAGGGGAATGAAGTATACCGGCCGCGACTATTACGCCGTCCAATGCCTGAGACGGCGGCTCGGCCAGGAGGCGATTTTTTTCGCGGGCTGTGACGAGCAACTGCTCTGCGGGCTGGCGCTGGGCAATGTCTTTTCCGGCGGCATCGGCACCACTTACAACATCATCCCCGCGCACTTCGCCCGCATTTGCGCGCTGGCCGCGGCAGGACGCTTCAACGAGGCGGCGCCGCTGCAGGACGAGGCAAACCGTGTGGTCGAGCTCATGATCGAGAGCGAAAACCGCTCCTACTGCAAGGCGTTCATGAAATACATTGGCCTCGACTGCGGCGCGTTTCGTCCCCCGTTCGCGCCGCTGTCCACCGATGAGTACGAGGCCTTTGCCAAACGCATCGCCGCGCAGGGAATTGTCAAGGCCGCCGCCGCGAACCATTTCTAAAACCCACGAATCACCCCATGCACACACTCCCCGCCACCATTGATCTTTCGCAGGACGTCCCCCGACAGACCGTCATCGCGGCCGGCACAGAGACGGTCTATCAGGGCCATCCGACAACCGTCATGCTGCCGGACGGCAGGACAATTTTTTGCGTGTGGTGCGTGAACCACGGCGGCGCGGCCGGCCCCATGGCACGCAGCGACGACGGCGGAAAAACATGGACACGGCTTGACGACATCATGCCGCCGGGTTTCAAAACGCACCAAAACTGCCCCAGCATTTACCGCCTGATCGACCCGCGCGGCAAGGCGCGGCTGTGGGTCTGGTCCGCAGCCAGGGACACCCGCGAAGGACCACCGATGCCCGGCATCATGAGTGAGGATGACGGCCGGACATGGCACGAAATGCCGCCGCTGGGCGAGGCCTTTTTTTGCGTGATGACGTTCAGCAGCATGGTGCGCCTGCGCGACGGTTCCTATCTTGGCCTCTATCACCGCGGCCGGAAATCCGGCGAGGACGAACGCCATCTCGGCGTCATCCAAACCATCAGCAAGGACGGCGGTTTCACGTGGTCAAAACCGCGGCCGGTCGCGTTTGTCGACGGCAAAAAAGTCTGCGAGCCTTTTGTCTTCCGCTCGCCCGGCGGCGACGAACTGTGTTGCCTGATGCGCGAAAACACCCATACCGGACGCAGCATGATGATGTTCAGCCGCGACGAGGGCGCGACATGGAGCGTCCCCGACGACACGCCATGGGGCTTGACCGGCGACCGGCACATCGGCGTCCAAACCCGCGACGGACGGCTCGTCTTCGCCTTCCGCGACCAGGCGCCGGATTCGCCGACCACCGGTCACTTCGTGGCATGGGTCGGCACCTACGACGACATCCGCCAGGGTCGACCGGGGCAATACCGCGTGAAGCTGCTGCACAACCACGCCGGCTGGGACTGCGGTTATCCCGGCGTGGAGTTGCTGCCCGACGGCACAATCGTCGCCACCACTTATCTGAAATACCGCGACGACAATTGCCGTCACTCTGTGGTCTGCACGCGCTTCACACTGGCGGAAACGGACATTTTGGCGGGACGGGTCGTCTAAACCGCCCTGTCCAAAATCCGCAGCGTGGCAGAGGCCGTGCCACGCCACAAGGATGTTGAGTCATGTGAAGCGACGAACGTGCAAAAGCATGGACGTCTGGTTGAGTACATGTGTCGCATACAGGCCGATGTTGTATCTTTGCGCTTGACGTCGCCGGGGAATTCGTGCCATTATCGCGCCATACTATGAAACCGATTGTTTTTGACACGCGTTATGCGCCACGCAAGGCGTTTTTCCAGGTGCGCGACCAAATCATCGACGCGTTGACCGGAAGCGACGCGGTGTATGGCGACGCCTTTTTCTCCGAGGCGGAACTCATGGACATGACAAAGGTCAGCCGGACGACCATCCGCAAGTCGCTCGACCTGCTGGTGGCGGAAGGTTGGATCGAACGCCGCGCCGGAGTCGGCACGTTCGTCGGCGCGCGCATCAAGGCGCCACCCGCCGCAAAGAGCGCGCTGTCCGCCGCCAGAACCGGCGCGCGCGTCGCGGTTGTGCTCCACAATTTGAACAGCACGCATCCGGACTGGTTTTCGCGCGGCGTGCTCAGCGGCATGGATGACTTTGCCGCGGCGGAGGGCGTGACCATTGAAGTGCTCGGCAACCCGGTGCCGAGCATCGACGTGTGCCGCATCACGCGCCGCCTCGAACAGTCGCGCCCGAACGCCGTCGTGATGTTGCCCGCCTCCTCCTCGCAGGCGCTGCTGGCCGGCGCGATCACGGCGATGGACATCCCGTGCTTTTTTTGCGGCGCGCATTTTCTGTATTCCGGCCTGCCCACCGTATGCGAGGACGGTCCGCAGGGGATCCGTCTGGCCGTGGATTACCTCGTGCGCCGGCGCAAGCGCAAACGCGTCGGCCTGTTGCTTGCGACGCTCGGCGCGGACTGGGTTCTGGAACGCCGTCGCGCATTTTTCGAAGCCTGCGCAAGGCACCGGCTCGCACACGACGAGGGGCTTTTGCTTTGGACGCCCTTTTCGATCCAGCAGGAACATCTGCGCGAACAGCTTGCTTACGCCAACATCTTCCGCAACTACCTGCAGCGTTACCGGCCCGACGCGCTGATCCTCGGATGCTCCGGCCAGCATCTCAAAACCATCCATCACGCGATGCAAAAACGCTGGCTCCGCATTCCCGAAGACGTCGAGCTCGTGGCGTTTGACCAGGATTATGCCGAGCAGGAATTTTTTCTCCACCGCCGCATTCCAACCATTGAAGTCCCGCTTGCGCAACAATGCCAGAGCATCCTTGACATGGTCCGCCAACTTCAAAACGGCGCGGCGTTCAACATGCTTCCGCAACTCACGCGGCTTCCGTGCCGCCTCGTTTTGCCGCCCGGGTAAACACCCGGCGTGGCGTGGCGTGGCAGCGGCCGTGCCACGCCACGAAAAGCGTTGCACGATTGTTTGCAGAGCGAAATTGGGGTACAATTCGTTCTTTCTTTTGTCACACTCACACCGGGATTTTATCATGACGTACGAAGGCAGGCAGACGGCGGAGATTTCGTTTCCACTGGGTGGAATCGGCACGGGCAGCATCGGACTGGCGGGCAACGGCGGGCTGATCGACTGGGAGATTTTCAACGCGCCGAACAAGGGTTCGCTCAACGGCTTTTCGCATTTCGCGTTGCGCACCGAATGCGCGGGCAAGGTGCGCGACGTGCGCGTCCTGAACGGCGATTTACCGCCGCCGTATGTGGGGACGCTGGCCTATCGCGAACGGCTTTTTGTGGGTTACGGCTGGGGTCCGCGCTCGGAGACGATGTCGGGGCTGCCGCATTTTCGCGATCATGTTTTTAACGGCGAGTTTCCGGTCGCCAGGCTTTCGCTGTCGGATCCGGACGCGCCGGTGAAAGTTGAATTGATGGCGTGGAGCCCGTTCATTCCGAGCAACGCGGATGATTCGAGCCGGCCGCTGGCGGTCTTTGAAATCACGGTTGAAAATCACGCGGGCGAGCGGTGCGATTATGCGCTGGCGGGCGTGCTGGCAAATCCATACAACACGCTGTCCGCGTCAAACGCGGTGCAGCGCAACGGCCGGCTGACACAACTGGTGCTGACGCGCGGCGGCGACGCGACGGCCTTTGAATACGGCGAGCTGGCATTGACGACGGACGCGGAACGCTGCTCGCATCAGGAATATTTTTACCGCGGCGTATGGTGCGACGCGCTGGAGTCGTATTACCACGATTTGTCACAGCCGGGCGAATTCAAACACCGCCATTACGCGGAGCGACGCGAGGGATTGGGCGCGGACACGGGGTTGCTTGCCGCGCACTTCAGCCTGGACCCGGGCGAGCGCAAAACCACGCGTTTCATCATCTCGTGGCACGTCCCCAACCGCCGCCACGAGGCGACGTGGCAGGAGAAGGAGATGTGCGCGGACGGGTTTGTGAACCGCTGGAAAAATTTTTACGCGTCGCTCCAAAGTTCGGCGGCGGACGGCGCGCGCTACGCGCTGGACCACTTCGACCGCCTGCGCCGCGACACGCTGGCCTTTCGCGACGCGCTGTTTGCGTCGACGTTGCCGGCGTCGGTGCTGGACGGCGTGTCGGCAAACCTCGCGGTGCTGCGAAGCCCGGTGACGCTGCGTTTGGAGGACGGCACGTTTTACGCCTGGGAGGGCGCGGGCAACACGCAGGGCAGTTGCGAGGGCAGCTGCTCGCACGTCTGGAACTACGCGCAGGCATTGGCGTTTCTCTTCCCCGAGCTCGAGCGCTCGATGCGCGACGCGCAGTACCTTTACAACGTCGACGAGCATGGCGGCGCGCATTTCCGGGTGAAACTTCCGCTTGGTCGAAAGGCAAAAATTTCCGATCAGCGCCCGTGCGTCGACGGACAGTTTGGCGAGGCGATGAAGAGCTATCGCGAGTGGAAACTCTCGGGCCGCACAGACTGGCTCATGCGCGTTTATCCGGCGATCAAACGGACGATCGAATACGCGTGGAGCGACAAAAATTACGACCGCTGGGATCCGGAGCAGAGCGGCGTCATCCGTGGTCGCCAGCATCACACGCTCGACATCGAATTTTTCGGGCCCAGCGGCTTTCTCAACGCCCATTACCTCGGCGCGCTCAAGGCCGTCGCTGAAATGGCCGACGTGCTCGGCGACGCGCATTTCGCACAAACCTGCCGCGATATTTTTGCGCGGGGCAAAGCGTGGACCGACCAGCATCTCTTCAACGGCGAGTGCTACTTTCACGACGTCGATGTCACCGACCGCTCGCTCCTCGACGGCTTCACCGATCATGGCGACGCGCGCGACTATTACTGGGACGAGGAACACGGCCAAATCAAATACCAGTTTGGTAAAAGCGGCCGCGCCATCGACGCGCCGCTCGCGCAACTCTACGCCAGTCTTTACGGCATCGGTGAGGTGCTCGACGCGAAACAGGTGCGAACAAACCTCCAAACCCTTTTCGATAAAAACTTCCTCTCCATGCGCGACGTCGCGAACACATGGCGCATTTTTGGACTCAACGATGAGAAGGGCGTATTGCTTTGCACCTGGCCCGACGCGGCGTCACGGCCTGTGATTCCCACCTGCTATTCCTCCGAAATTTTCACCGGACAGGAATGGTCCTTCGCCGCGCACCTCGCGCTTTTCGGCGAACTCCAAAAGGCGAAGGACGTGGCCGACGCCATCCGCTTCCGTTACGACGGCGAACGCCGCAATCCGTGGAGCGAAATCGAGTGTGGCAGCAACTACGCCCGCAGCCTTGCATCGTATGGCATGCTCATCGCATGGAGCGGTTTCGCGTTCGACCTGACGCGCGGCATGATCGGCTTTGCGCCACGCACCACGGGCGACTTCCGTTTCTTCTGGAGCGTCGACGGCGCATGGGGCGAGTTTGAGCGCGTTGGATTTTTCTGCACCTTGCGCGTCCTGTACGGCACCCTCAACCTCCAAACCCTTGCCGTCAAAGGCGCATGGAAAACCGCGGAACTCAATGCCACTCCCCTCCCCTTCCAGACCGATGGCAGCCACATTTCCTTTAATGTCCCCGTCGCCCTCTCCGCTGGCGCCGAACTGGTCATCGGGGATTAACAGCATTTGCAAAACGTTCGGTTGCAACGACAAAAGCCTGGGCTTTCCTTGTTTTTCGTTTTGTTGCAACGTACTTGACAATATGGTATGAGGGCGATAGGCTGTATGTCGTGCATGGCCTTTGTGTTGGTGATGCGCTCATGCCAAGGAGAATGTGATGCCATTTTGTTCATATTGCGGTTCAGTGCTCACGGCCACGGGCACCTGTCAAAGATGCAACGTGCCGCCGATTACGGCACCGGCGCCCGGCGATGACGCGGCCATTCGAATGTTGTTGCCGGTTGGACGATCGGGTTGGGCCATCGCGTCGGGTTATCTGGCACTTTTTTCGGTTCTGCCGATTTTTGCGCCATTTGCCTTGATTACGGGCATTTTGGCGTTGCGGGACATCAAGAAGCATCCGAAAAAACATGGCAAAGGACGCGCGTGGTTCGGAATCATCATGGGTGGATTTATTTCAGCATTGATCGTGATCGTACTCATCCTGTCGCTTTTCGCCGCTTCTCGTGTAAGCTCGCATTAGGAGGTGAACATGTTTTGCAGAAATTGTGGAAGTGAAATCGACGACGGAGCAATGGCGTGCATGCGGTGCGGGACGCCGGTGACGCCGGGTCCGCCCGTGACGCAAGTTCCCAACCATCTTGTCGGCGCAATTTTGTGCACGATTTTTTGCTGCCAAATTTTTGGCATTGTTTCGATCGTGTATGCGGCGCAGGTCAACGGACGACTCGCGGCGGGAGATGTGCAGGGCGCGATGGATCTTTCCAAAAAGGCGGAAACCTGGATGTGGTGGGGAGTTTGGTTGAGTGTGGCGGTTAATCTGATTGTGCTTGCCGCGGCTATGATGAAGCATGCGAGGACGTTCTAATTTTTTTCTGGGCGCAGGGCTTGTAATTTTTCTGGCCGCTGTCGCGTTGTTGTATGTGTTCGATCCTGAGCGCCACGGATTTTATCCGCGGTGTCCGCTGTATGTGGTCACCGAATGGCAATGCGCGGGTTGCGGCACGTTGCGGGCGGCGCACCGTGTGTTGCATGGCGACATTCAAGGGGCGATGGCGTTTAATCCGATTCTTGGAGTCGCGGTACCGCTGGTGTTATTGCTGGCGCTAAAACCCGCGCTGGCGTACAACCGTTTTGTGGGATGGGGCGTTGTCGTGGTCGTCGTGCTCTACTCTGTATGGCGGAACGTGGGAATCTGAGCGTAAGACAATGGCATTTTATCGTTGTCAACCGGTTGACACGATAATTTTAAAAATGCTATCATCTTGATGTCATTTGAAAGGCGGAGTCTTTGTCATGGTTCGTATTTCCGACATAGCGGATGCGCTCGACGTGTCGCGGTCGCTGGTTTCAAAAGTGCTCAGCGGGCGGATGGGCAGGAGTTCGGTGAGGCCGGAGCTGGCGGAGCGCATTCACGCGCAAGCCAGGGAAATGGGGTATGTGCCGAACGCGACGGCCAGGGCGTTGTTCACGGGGCGGCAGAATGTGGTGGGTGTTTTTATTTCGCACCACGGGCAGCCGGGGAGCGGATTGGTGGAGGCGTTTCTGGATGGTGTGTCGAGTGAATTTGCCAAAACGCATCAGCGGATGTTGTTGCAATTTTTTCACGACGAGCCGGATTTCGAAGGGTGCCTGAGCGTGGCGAACCGCAATGTGGTGGACGGCGTCATCGTGGCGGGTGCGCCGTACTTTGATCTCGCGCCGAAGCTGAATGAAATTTTGAGGCGGAAGGTTCCGGTGGCGACGATGTTCAGCCGGTCGGTTGCGGCGCGGATTCCGAACGCGGGTGTGAATCAAATGGAGGTGGGATTGTTCGCGACGCGGCATTTGGTGGAGCGGGGTTGCCGGCGTCCGCTTTTCATCAAGGCGCCGCACAAGGACGGGCGCATGCGTTTCGAGGGATATCAGGCGGCGCTGAAAGAGGCCGGGTTGCCATTTCGCGCGGAGCTGGTATGCGCGCGCAAGACGTATGAGACGGCGCATTTGACGGAGAAGATGGAGGCGGTGTTGAAGTCAGGCGTGAAGTTTGACGGCGTGGTGGCGGAGTCGGACCGGCAGTCGGCGACAATGCTTCGGATGTTGTCGGACGCGGGTCTTCGGGTGCCGGAGGAGGTCAAGGTGATCGGCGTGGACAATTCACCGGTGTGCGAGTTCAGCACGGTGCGGCTGAGCTCGGTGTCAGGGCAGGATCGCCGCCGGGCTGTGATGGCGGTACGGCTGTTGAATGCATTGATTGAAGGCGGCGGCGCGAAGGAGCTCGTGCTGTCGCCAATGGTGGTGGCGCGGGAGTCGACCGTGTGCAATGGCAACGTGCGACAATGAGGTACGGGATGACAAGAAGACCATTTTTTTTGCATCGGATGATCGCGTGCGCGGCGATGACGCTTGCGTACGGGTTGGGATTTTCGGTGACGCTTGACAAGGGCTGGTACACGGTGACCATGCCGGCCGAGGTGATGCCGGGACAGGAGTTTGAAATTTCCATCACCATCAAACCCGACGCCGGCGACGTGCTGAAGGGCGTGCAACTGGCGAACCATTTGCAATGGGCGAAGAACAAGGACGAGTACGGCGGATTCCTCGCGTGGCAGGCCGCGCGTGATGTGAAGGCCGGGCAGGCGTATGTGTTTAAGCACAACCCGAAACTGGACGTGTCGAAGATGACGGGCGTGCAGCCGATCGTGTTCCTCGCGCCGGGCGGCGATTTTGAAAAACGCACGAAGTTTGACGTGCTGCCGGTGATTCCGATCAAGGTGGACGCGGCGGCTTTGGCCAAACAGGAGGCTGAGGAAAAACGCCAGGCCGCGCGCGCCAGGCCGGCAACGGCGACGTTGAAAAAAAGTTTCATTCACATCGTGCCAAACGCGCAGGAGGTGACAAAAGGCGACACGTTTGAGATGACCGTGGAGTATGGCCTCGACACGTCGGACAACTGGGCGGAAGGCACGCGGTTGGAGATCGTGCCGCTCGGTCCGTGGGTGGACAACCCCGACGGCATTTACACGAAAACGCGCCAGCATTACGGCTATCCAGGGCTCCACACGCAGAGCGCGCCGGTTGCGCCGGGCCGTGGCAGCAAGACGTTTCGCTACACGCTCGGCGCCACGTTTCGTTACAACGAAATCCAGTGGATGGCGTATTTCAAGGGCGGCGACGGTAAAAACTGGCCGTGGAGCGTGCGCGCCAGCGGACCGAAAATCATGCGATTTGTCGACGGATTCGATTTAACCGTGCCAGCGGAAGGCGGACTTTTTACGTACGCCGAAAAACCTCGGGTTGACATGGTGTGGGGCGAACATCGCGCCAGGGGATCGCAGGTCGAGGCAACGTTTCGCATTGTCAACACCGCGGGAAAAACCGTGGCCGCATTCACGCAAAACGTGACGGTTGGCGCAAAGGGAACGACCACGCCGATCGCGCTTCCCGAACTCACCGAGCGTGGCGTGATGCTGCTCCTTGCCACGATTGACAAGGACACGCGCGACGCGTTTTTCGCCCGCATTCCCGGCGTCGCCGCGAAGGCCACGCCTTTTGGTGTGACGAACGTGAATACGCCGGAACTCGCGCGCGTGGCACGCAAACTCGGCGCCACGTATTGCCGCCACTTCACCAACTGGAACACCCTCGAACCGCTCGCCGGCCAATGGTTTTTTGACGAGCTGGACGCGCGCGTCGCGTCGAACAACGCCGCCGGTATCGAGCCGTGGATTTGCCTCGTGACGCCGCCCGCGTGGGTGATGGCGCCGGATGCGTATGGCGCAGGTTACGAGCCCTTCACGTTCGACGCCGCCGCATGGCAGCGCACCGCCGCCACGCTCGCGACGCGCTACAAGGGCCGCGTCTGGGGCTTCGAGTGGCTCAACGAAATCGTCCCCGGCAACAAGGCCGCCGACCCTGTGCGCGAGTACCTCGATTTCTGCCGCATCGGCACCGCCGCGATCCGCAAGGTCGATCCGAAACTAAAGGTGCAGCTCGCGGGCGGACTCTGGCCGCGCAACTTCCGCACCGATCTGCTCAACAGCGGCGTGGCGGATTTCATCGACGTGCTGCCCATTCATTATGCGGGCGAGTCCGGCGTCCGCGAGGCGCGTCACGACATGACCGCGGTTGGCAAGCCCGGCATCGCCGTCTGGGACAATGAAACCGCGCGCGGCCTCTCCGTCTGGAACATGCCGCCAGAGGAAAACATCGTCCGCAGCGTCATGCAGTCCAAATGGATCATGCGCCAGTGGCCCGCCGAACTTGTCGCCGGCGCCGGCGCGGTCGTCTACTTCGGCGGCCACACCGCCGCGGCCGGCAACTGGACGTATCTGCTCGACGACACCACGCCGCGCCCCGTCGCCGCGACCTTCGCCGTGATCGCCTCCAAAATCGGCCTTGCCAAACCCATTGCGACCGCTTATGTCGGCGACGCGGTGTTGTATATTTTTGAAAAAGACGGGCGCGGTCTTGCAGTCGCTTCCACGGTCACGGATGCGGACAACGCGACCACCACGCTCGACCTCCCCGCCGGCGCGCCGTCAATCCTGCTCACCGACCACCAGGGCAACGAGCGCCGCCTTGCCACCGCGGACAACACGCTCTCCGTCACGCTCAACGCCATGCCCGTTTTTCTCGAAGGCTTCGATCTCGCCACGCTCGCGGTCAACGCCGGCGTGCAACTCGGCACACAGGGCGCCACCGCAAAACCCGCACTCACCGCTGTTGCCGGTTCCGCCGCCAGCGTCATCACGTTGCGCGTCGTCAATCCGCTCGCGCGTCCGGTCAAAGGCGCGCTCAACGTCACGCTCGGCGCTGACAACACGCTTCCCGTCACGTCTTTCGATCTCGCGCCCAACAGCGATGCGCTCATCAACTTGTCGCTTGCCGCCGTGAAGAATGCCGCACCCACGCTCAACGGCACGCTCAAACTCACATGGACGTCGCCCGCCGCAGTCTCCTGCACGAAGCCCTTCACGCTCACACTCATTGACCCCAAGTCTCTCGGCAACCTGCTCAAAAACGGCGGCATGGAAAACGGCGCCGGCGGCAAGCCCGCGGATTGGAGCGGCGATGTCGAACGCGTCGATCTCGCCTCGCTCGGTCGCGGCCCGGGTTTTGAAGGCCACGCCGCGCGTTTCTCCGGCACGAAAAGCGCCAACTACCAGCACATGAACCAGAGCGTCACGCCACCCGCTCCAGGTCGCAAATACCTTTACACCGCATGGGTCTGGAACAACGACATGCAGGCCGGCAGCAACCTCTCAATCGATGACAAAACTTTTTTCATCCCGCAGGTCTTCGACGCCGGCAACACCACTCCATTCTGGCGCCTCCTCTCACACGTCCGCGACACGCCGCCCGCCGCAAAATCCATGAGCTTCACGCCCGTTGTCCGCGGCAACGGCTGGGCCATGTACGACAACCTCCGCGTCACGCTCTACGACAACACCCTCTTCGCCACCGAAGCCGCCCGCAGCAAATCGCCGCCCGTCATCAACGGCGATCTCAGCGATTGGGATTTCACCGATCCCATTCCACTCCTCTGCGACAACCAGCTCACCGCGCCCGACGGCTACACCTGGTCGCCCGCCAACCTCTCCGGCGTTGTCAAATTCACATGGGACGACCAGGCCCTTTACTTCGCCGCCAAAGTGCGCGACGACACGCACGTCGCCAACGCCACCGGCGAGGAAACCAACCGCGGCGACAGTCTCGTCATCGCCCTCCATCCCGGCAACCGCGTGGAGGGCGCCGACGCCCGCGCCTTCGCATGGCTCGTCAGCGCGACCACGCCCGGCGGCGGCAGCGGCAGGCACACCCTCTACCGTCCGCCCGCGCGCAGCGGCGGCCTGCCCTCCGGCCAGCTCGCCAAGGACTCCTCCGTCTACGAGCTCGCCATCCGGCGCAACGCCGACATCACCACCTACGAACTCCGCATTCCCTGGTCCGAAACCGGCGGCCTCACGCCCTCCCCCGGCGTCACCGCCGGCCTCTCGCTGCAGCTTTTCGACGCCGACGGCGCGGGCGTCCCGGCGGTCATGACCTGGGGCGGCGGCCTGCGTCCGGCCTGGAGTCCCACGGGCTTCGGCACGCTCACCCTCACCGATTAGCAACCTCTCATCCACACCTCGAAGGAGTATTCATATGAAACACCGCACATGGATCAGCGCCCTGGTTATGGGCGCACTTTTCACGGCAAACGCCGCCGAATACGCCGTCACCAGCAATCTTGACGACGGCGAAGGCACGTTGCGCCAACTCATCGCCGGCGCCCACCCCGGCGACACCATCATCATTCCGCAAGACATGTCCGTCACGCTCGACAGCCGCATCAGCATCACGCGCGAAACCGACCTGACCATCATTGCCGCCGGCACCGGCGCGACACTCATCGGCAACCGCGCCAGCGAGAGCTTCACCAACGGCATGTTTTACGTCAACCACCCGCAGGCGCGCCTCGCCTTCAACAACCTCACCTTCACCAATGGCTACTCACGCGGCAACGGCGGCGTCTTCTATATCCAGAACGGCGTCTCCAACGGCACCACCATCGCCAACTGCGTCTTCCTCGCCAACACCGCCGAAAACGGCGGCGCCATCTATCTCGAGCAGGCGATACGCCTCAACGACTGCGCCTTCACAAACAACACCGCCGCTGTTTCAGGCGGATGCTTTTCGCTTGGCATGGACAACCCGTATGAAGCAAATGTCAAACGTTCCGGCATCCTTCTTTCCGACAACTGCGACTTCTTCAACAACTCCGCCACCAGATACGGCGGCATTCTCACAACGACCGAACTCAGCAAGTGGCCCATGCTCGACATCACCCGCTGGCACTGCGTCAGCAACACTGCGACACGCGGCGGATGCTTCAACATCGCGGCGCTCTCCTTCATCCAGGACAGCACCTTTGAGCGCAACAGCTCCGGCACTGGCGGCGGCAATGTCGCCTACCTCTACCGCGGCAAGCGCACCACATTCGACGCCTGCACCTTCCGCGACAACACCGGCAGCAACGCCCTTCTCGAAAGCAAGGTCGCCCTTTCGATCGAAAACAGCATTTTCGAAAACAACACCGGCGTCAACATCAACCTGAACCTCGACTCAAACGCCACGTATGACGACGACATGATCATTCGCAACAGCGTCTTCAGGCGCGGCGTTACGTCCTACATCACAACAGGCGGCAGCCGTCCCCTCAAAAAAGTCCACATCTCCGACTGCGCCTTTTACGACGCCGTCGGCATCGGTGATCCCAACAACTACGCGATCTCCCACGCCACGGTCAGCATCACCCACGCCGGACGCATCGAACGCTGCCTCTTCAAACTTGCCGACACCGCCAACCGCACCTACGGCACCACGCTACTCTACGCCGCAAACTCCGCCGGCGCCACCAACACCATCGTCAACTGCACTTTTTCCCGCAATCCCGACGCCCCCGCTCAGCATCTCCGCAAAGCCATCAATGTCGGCAACGCCTCAGGATACTACAACATCCAGTTCTGCACATTCACCGGTTTCTGGGGCTCCCACGGCGCAATCAGACTCTACAGCGCCGCCGCCTCAACCACGCGCCTCCTCGGCTGCGCCTTCGACAAAAACATGGCACGCATTTCCAACGTTCTCACCCTTGTCGACCTCTCCAACGCCGCGCTCTCCGTGCAAAACTGCTCCTTCACCATGCCCGAAACCAGCCTGCTCACACTGCCCGGTGGAGCATACGACAACAACCTCTTCGACACCGATCCCCTGCTCTCTCCGCTCGCCGACAACGACGGCCCTCTCCTGCCCGACGCCACCGCCTTGCAAACCCACGCCTTCGCCCCGCGAAGCCCGCTCCGCAACGCCGGTGGCATCATCGACATTCCCCCGACCGACGCCCGCGGCATGCCCCGCCCCGACACATCCGCGCACCTCGCCGACATCGGCGCCTACGAATACCAGCCTCAAATCGGCACCCTCATCATAGCCCACTGAACCAACGCCGGCGCTCCTGATCACGCAAAACCCCAACCCTGTGGCGTGGCACGACCTCTGCCACGCCACAGGGTTTTGTAAACTGCATTCCTCACTTCGCATGCGCCGGAACAGGCAGGCTTTTGCGTTGCCACGCCTCGACAAGGGCGTTGATGTGTTCGTCGTCCGGCATGTTGTGATGCAGGCGGATGAGATGGCCGGTGACGGACTTTACGCGATAGCGCGCCGCCTCGTTGGGACGTTCAAGGGCGACGTCCAGGTAGCCGATATACTTGCCATATTCGCCGGCCTGGGCGATCCACGTACAATTCGTCACACCATTGCGCGCGTGAGGAAATGGAATGGGCATGGGAATCGCCGTGTGGCTGTCGCCGCCAATGATCAGGTCAATCCCGGTGTCCTCCCGCGCCAACACAAAATCATTCGCCACACCATGGTGCGTCAACGCGATCGTGAGGTCGACGTTGTTGGTCAGCGTGGACAAAATCGGCTTCACCGTGTCATTAAAGAACGCCAGCTTCACTTTGGGAAACGGCTCGTACCGCACGATCCGTCCGCCGCCGACGATTCCAATCTTGACGCCGCCGCGCTCGAGAATCGCCGTCTCAGGGAACCATTCGATCGTCTTGTCCTCCGGCTTCGTGTTTGAGTGCAACACCGGGAAGCGGACGCTTTTGGCGATCTGCAACAGGTTCGACGCGCCGTCGTAAAAATCGCCGTTGCCCGCCGTGAACACGTCCAGCCCCATCGCGTCGAACAGCGCGAAACTCGACGCCCCAAGCGTGGCGCGGGTCAACGCGTCGCCGCGCGAAATCTCGTCGCCGGCGTGAAGAAAAAGCACCTTTCCCGGATGCCGCTCGCGCAGGGTATTGACAACATGCGCGATCCGCGCGACGGGGTATCCCTCGTTTTGCTCCGTCGTCAGCTGCCCGTGCGAGTCATTGATATGCACGATCAGCAGGTGCGTCTCGTCGGCAAATGCCCCTGCAAAAAATAACAACCCTCCAATCAAAACCATCCAACGCATCGCGTCAACTCCATGTTTACAAGGTGGACATGAGAACCGCATTCAGCGTATCATACCGAATGGTGTCACGTCATGCCTTTTCATTTTGCAGAGACTTTTCTTAACGCCACGCTCGACCTCTTCTCGCCGCCGGTTTGCTTCCTGTGCCACAACCCCACGCACCGCAAACGCCGCGCGCTCTGCTGGGATTGCCTGCGCAAATCGCTGCTCGTTGCGGACGGACTCTGCGACGTTTGCGGCGTGCGCGCGATGGGCGCCGTTCCCGCCGCGTTCACCTGCTCCGACTGCGCGCGCGACACCCCGGCTTTCCTGCAGGCGCGCGCCGCCACGATTTTTGCAGGCGACATCCGCCGGCTCGTCCACCTCTTCAAGTACCAAAAATCCCTCTGGCTCTGCAACGATTTCGCGGATCTGTTGCACGGCTGCTTCCTCACCCATTACAGCGCGGACATGTTCGATCTCATCGTCCCTGTCCCCATCTCCATCGCGAAGTTTTGGCGCCGCCATTACAACCAAAGCGAATTTCTCGCCCGCGAGCTCAGCCATCGCGTCGCGCTGCCCCTCCTCTCCGGCGCCCTCGCGCGAAAAGGCGCTCCCGTCTCGCAAACCACCCTCACGCGCCACCAACGCGCCGTCAACGTCGCGCACGCCTTCCGCGTCAAACGACCGCGCAAAATCGAAGGCCAGCGCATCCTTCTGCTCGACGACGTTTTCACCACCGGCGCCACGGCCAACGCCTGCGCCAAAACTCTCCTCCGACACGGCGCCCGCTCCGTCCACGTCATCACCGTCGCCCGCGGCATGCACTACGCGCTGAACCTCGAATGACTGGCGTGGCAGAGGTCATGCTCTGCCACGCCAGTCATTCGCCCGCATTCGTTTGCACGCGCGTGGCCTCCTGCCAGCAAAAAACCTTGTCCCCTGCCCTCACGCGCGACGCGCACGCAAACGTCACCCATTCGCCGCGCGGCGCAAACTCCACCTCCCGTTCCTCCTGCCGCAACACCTCCGCAACCACCTCGACCAGTCCGCTCGTCGGCCCCTGAATCGTCAACCGTTCGCCGCGCCTCAACCCTTCCGGCGCATGCACCAGCACCTGCGCCACCTTCGCCTTTGGATAATAATTCAGCACCACGCCCACATACACCTTTTTGCGTTGCGCCTGATTTTCATCCGTCGCGCAAAACTGCCCCTGCCCCGGCCTGCCGTGAAAAAGCCCCGCGCTCCACGGCCGGTGATACACACCGCGACACTCCTCCAGCAACGCCTCCGCCAGCGATGCCGAGAAACTTCCCTGCCCTATCGCATCAAGCCCCGCACGATACGCACGCACCACCGCCGCCACATAATCCGCATTGCGCGCGCGCCCCTCGATTTTCAACGACGCCGCGCCTGTTGCCACCACCTTGTCCAAAAACGGCAGCGAACACAAATCCCGCGCCGACAACACATACCCGCCGCCCACCACAAACGCCGCGTCCGACCCCTCCCCTTCGCGCACCTCGCGAATCTCAAACTCCCGCCGGCACGGTTGACGGCATTCGCCGCGGCACGCCGAAAACCCATACGCTTCGTGCGACAAGAGACACCGCCCCGACGTGGCCACGCACTGCGCGCCGTGCACAAAAATCTCCACCTCGATCCCGCTCCGTTCCGTGATGCGTTTCACCTCCTCCAACGAACACTCGCGCGCCAGCACCACGCGCGACGCGCCCAGCGTTTTCAACACCCGCGCCGACGCCGAATTTGAGCATGAAAACTGCGTCGAAACATGAAACGCAATTCCGTGGCGACGGCACCCCTCTGCCACCGCCACATCCGACAAAATCACCGCATCGACATGCGCCTTCGCCGCCAGCAGTAGCGGATCCAGCAGTTGCAACTCCTCCTCAAACACCACCGTGTTCAGCGTCAAATACAACTTCACTCCGCGCGCGCGACAACGCTCCGCCGCTTCCGGGAGCGTCTCCAGCGTAAAATTCCGCGACGGCATCCGCCTCATGCTCAACCGGTCGAGCCCCAAATACACCGCATCCGCGCCCGCATCCAGCGCCGCCTGCAGCGCCGTCATGTCCCCGGCCGGGGCGAGAAGTTCCGGAAGTTTTGTCATGCGCGTGAATATCCCTCATTCCCGCCCAAAAGTCGAGTCCCATTTCCACGAGACACCAGCCCCCATGCCGTGACGTCGTGTTATGCCACAGGGCGCTTTTTGCGCTTTGCAGGCGGCGGGTGCGCGTCTATAATGTCATCATGAATTCAGAAAAGAAGGTTGTGCGCGGCCGCGTGGTGGACGTGATTGGGCGCCGGATTTTTGAGGGCGCGCTGGAGATCAACGCGGAGGGGTTTATCGAGTCGGTCGTGGAGAAGCCGGTGGAGGCGGCGGAAGGTTTTTTGATTCCGGGTTTTGTGGACGCGCATGTGCATGTGGAGAGCAGCATGGTGCTGCCGGGGGAGTTTGCGCGGTGCGTGTCGGCGCAGGGGACGCTGGCGGCGGTGGCGGATCCGCACGAGGTGGCGAACGTGCTGGGCGAGGAGGGCGTGCGGGAGTTTTACGGGCTGGGCGAGGGAAGCGACTTTGTGTGGGGCTGGGGCGTGCCGTCGTGCGTGCCGGCGCCGCCGCGCGAGTCGGCGGGAGCGGTGATGGACGCGGCGGCGGTGGAGCGGCTGCTGGAGGATCCGCGGGTGACGCATCTGGCGGAGATGATGAATGTGCCGGGCGTGTTGAACAACGACGCGGAGGTGATGCGCAAGATCGCGGCGGCGCGGCGTTTGGGCAAACGGGTGGACGGCCATGCGCCGTGCCTGACGGGTGCGATGTTGCAGCGTTACATCGACGCGGGGATTGGGACGGATCATGAATGCGAGTCGGTGGAGGAGGCGCGGGAGAAGTTGCGCCGGGGGATGCGGCTGATGTTGCGGAGGGGTTCGGCGGCGCGCGTGGACGAGGCGTTTTTGCCGCTGCTGGCGGAGTTTCGCGGGCAGTGCATGTGGTGCTGCGACGACCTGCATCCGACGGCGCTGATCCGCGAGGGAATCGTGGGCGCGGTGCGCTGGGCGGTCGGCGCGGGCGCGGAGGTATGGGACGTGCTGGAGGCGGCGACGGTGACGCCGGCGACGTGGTACGGGTTGAAGCTCGGACTGCTGCGCAAGGGCGACCGCGCAGACTTTTTGCGCGTGGGCGATTTGCGGGAATTTGAGGTGGAGGAGGCGTGGCTGAAAGGAAAGTGCGTGGCGCGCTGGGGCGAAACGCTGATGGCGCCGCGGGAGGTGGAGCCGCGGAATTGCTTTCGCGCGGCGCGGGTGGGGATGGAGGATTTGCGCGTGTCGGCGAAGGGGCGCGTGCGCGTGATCGGCGTGCGGGAAGACGCGGTGATCACGGATCATTTGATTGAACAATTTGGCGCGCCGGGCGCGATGAAGCTGGCGGTGTTGAATCGTTACGAGCGCGGGCAAAAGCCGGCGGTGGGATTCGCGCGCGGCTTTGGAGAAATGGGTGACGGCGCGATCGCGGCAAGCATCGCGCATGACTCGCATCATGTGATCGGCATCGGTGGCACGGACGAGGCGCTTGCCACGGCGTTGAACGCGGTGGTGGAGATGCGCGGCGGGCTGGTGGTGGTGCAGGGTGGCGCGGTGACCGCGTCGCTGCCGTTGCCGTACGCGGGGCTGATGTCAACGTGCTCGGTCGACGAGGTAGCCAAGGATGAGCGCGCGTGTTTGGAGGCGGCGCGGCGCGTGGGCGTGCATTTGCGTTCGCCGTTCATGGCGCTGTCGTTTTTGGCGCTGCCGGTGATTCCGAAATTGAAACTGACGCCGCGCGGACTTTTCGACGGCGAGAAGTTTGCGTACGTTGACTTGGAGGCGGGCGAATGAAACAGGCGATTGCGTTGCTCGCGGCGATGGACGAGGAGCTGGCGGAGTTGCTGGCGTGCTTTGGCGGCGGTGTGGCGCGCGAACATTTTGGCGTGCGCATGTACGACGTGAAGGTGGGCGAACAGGAGGTGGTGATCGCGAAATCGGGCGTCGGCAAGGTGAACGCCGCGATGGTGATGACGCTGCTCGCGTCGGACTTCAACGTGGGTTGCGTGATCAACACGGGGTGCGCGGGCGGGTTGAAGCACGACCAGGAAATTTTGGATTTCGTCGTGCCGGAGCAGGTCGTCTACACCGATGTCGATGTGCGCGCGCTGGGTTTTGAATATGGGCAAATCCTGGGCTCTCCGCCGCGGTTTGATGTCTCGAAAGCGCTGTTGGAAAAATTCGACGCGGTGCGACGTCCGGAGTGGCGGTGTCATCACGGTGTGCTGGGCAGTTCCGACGCGTTCATCAGCGAGCCGGAACAAATCGCGCGCATTGAAAAACATTTTCATGGCGAGGTGGTGTGCGCCGACATGGAGGGCGGCGCGGTCGCACACGTCTGCACCAATTTCAAAATTCCCTTTCTCGTGATTCGCGCCATCAGCGATGTCGGACTCGGCGAAAAACGCGCCGACGATTTCCGCGCCTTTGTCCGCGAGGCCGCGCGCCGTTCCGCGCAACTCTGCGTCGGGCTTGTGGAAACGTTGCAGTAAACGCGCGTCGTGGCAGAACCCCACCTCTGCCACGACAGGATATTTTTCGATTTTATAGCGTTTTTAAGCAACATTGGCACATTTCAAGGTGGGGCGCGACCGCCGGGCGCCCCCCACCCTGTGTTCG
>JAVBOU010000155.1:0-6074 GCA_031550185.1 Kiritimatiellia bacterium
TGGGGGGCTGGGTTGGGGCGCTCGGTACAGGCCCCCCCCCACCGCCCCGCGACGGTCGAGATGCGCCTGGATCGAGTCGAGGTCGAGCGGCTCGCCCGGTGGCAGACCGTCGAGCGTGACACCGACGGCGGGGCCGTGTGATTCGCCGAAAAGGGAAATTTTCAGGTTATGTCCCCAGATGGAGCTCATGGGCGATTCCTCCTGCTTGTGTGTAATGTTCAAAAAATGACGGATAGGATTTTGCAACTGCGTCGCTGCCAAAAATTGTAACAGAACCGCTCGCGCGTGTGGCGAGCATGGCCGCGGCCATGACAATGCGATGGTCACGATGCGCGTCGATGGTGCAGGCGTTGAGCGTGCGGTTCGGCTTGCCGCAAATGGTGATCGAGGCGTCGGTGAACGAAACCTCGACGCCAAACGCGCGGAGCATGTCGCACGTGGAGGCGATGCGGTCGCTCTCCTTCAAGCGCAAACGGCCGGCGTTGACGAGATGCGTGTCGCCATACGTGATGGCTGCGGCGGCGGCCAGCGCTGGCACAAGGTCGGGAATTTGCGAAACGTCGATCTCGCGCGGACCATTGAGCAATGTCGCAAAAACCGCGTCGCCTTGGGACGTGTGCGCGGGAAGATTGCGAAGCATGATGGCGTGGCCGAGAAATTGCGCGAGCTGCCAAAACGCGGCTTGCGAAAAGTCGGGCTCGGCAACGTAAGGCTTCGTGGCAGCGTAACGTTGCCTGCCACGAACGCGAAGGCCATCGACTTCAATGTTAAAGAAGCGCATCACGTCGCACGTCATCTCGACGTAAGGCGCGGATTCGAGCGGTGAGGTGAGAATGATTTCGGAGTCACCGTCAAGCAACGGTAACGCGAGCAAAATGCCTGAAATGTATTGCGAGCTGATGTGGCCGGGCAAATGAAAAACACCCGATGTGAGGCGTCCGCTGAGCCTGAGCGGCAGAAAGCCATCGGACGGAAACGAACAGGTCACACCGTGGTTTGCGAAAGCGTCGCGGTATTCGGCGAGCGGACGTTGCGGCAAACGTCCCGCGCCGCTGAAACGCGCGTGGCAGAAGTGTGCCGCTGCCACGGGAATGAGCAGGCGGAGCGTTGTGCCGGATTCGCTGCAAAAGAAATCAGCGTCGTTGGCAAGAAATTTGTGAAGGCACGCAAAGGTTGTGCGGATGTCGTCGGAGAGCGACGAAGGCAGTTTGCACAGCGACAAATCGCCCGCCAATGCGGCGCAAAAAAGCCCGCGATGAAGAAGGCTTTTTGACGGTGGGACGCAAATGCCGCCGGAAAGGTTGGAGGGTTCGATGCGGATGTTCATGATGAAAAGGTGGGGCGCGACCGCCGAGCGCGCCGGGCAATGGACAGTCGGAAATTTTTTGGCATTGAGAGTGACGCGGCGCAAGAGGCTTGTCCGCCATCCGGCGCGCCCGGCGGGCGCGCCCCACCTTTTGAGGGTTGCTTCATAAAATGGAGACGAGGAATTGGCGGAGGTCTTCGGGTTTGAAGGGAACGATGACGGCGCGGCCAATGCGTTCGAGAAGAATGAAGTGAAGTTTGCCGGCAAGATTTTTTTTGTCGGCAAGAAGCGCGTCGAAAAGTTCGGCGGCGGTGTATGGCGTGGTGACGGGAAGATGAAGCTCGCGCAGGCGCGTGGCAAGGGTGTCGGCTGTGCCACGGGGCGTTGTGCCGTGGCGTTCGCCAATGCGCGCGGCGAAAACCATGCCCATGGCGACGGCGTGGCCGTGGGGCGTTGCGTAATTGGAAAGTTTTTCAACCGCGTGACCGAGCGTGTGGCCGAAGTTGAGAATCATCCGTTCGCCGGTGTCGCGTTCGTCGCGGCTGACGATGTCGCGCTTGATGGCGACGCAACGGGGAATGATGACGTCGAGATCGCGGGCGTCGAAGAGCGAGGCGTCGGCGATGCAGGCGTATTTGATGACCTCGGCCATGCCGTTGACGCGTTCGTTGTCGGGAAGTGTTTTGAGCAACGCGGGATCAATGCACGTGAGGACAGGTTGATGAAAGGCGCCGGCGAGATTTTTGCCAAAAGACAAATCAATGCCGGTTTTTCCGCCGATGGAAGAATCGACTTGCGCGAGGAGCGTGGTGGGCACTTGGACGAGCGGACAACCGCGGAGATACGTCGCGGAGGCAAACCCGGCAAGGTCGCCAATGACGCCGCCACCGAGCGCGATGATTGCGTCGGCGCGGCTGATCGTGGCAGCGTGGAAGCTCTGCCACAAGGCGAAAAGATTTTCCGCGGACTTCGTATGTTCGCCAGGCGGAAGAATTTTTGAGGCAACCGTGAACCCGGAACCGGCGAGCGAGCGCGTGGCGCGGTCGAGAAAAAGCGGCGCGACATTCGCATCCGTGACGATGAAGGCACGGCGTCCGGCAACAGCATCGGCAACTGCGGCGCCAAGAAGGTCGAGGGCGTTGTGCTGAATGACGACGCGCATCACAAATCCCGTCCGATCGCCTTGGCGACAGGCTTGAGTTTTTGCATGAGGTCGGCGAACTCCGCGGGGCTGAGCGATTGCTTGCCGTCGGAAAGGGCGTTCTTGGGATCGTTGTGAACTTCGATGATGAGGCCGTCGGCGCCCGCGGCAATGGCGGCCTTTGAGAGCGGCTCGACGAGCCACGCGACGCCGCCGGCGTGCGAGGGATCGACCACAACCGGGAGGTGCGATTTGGACTTGAGCACAGGGATGGCGCTGATGTCGAGCGTGTTACGCGTGGCGGTCTCGAAGGTGCGGATGCCGCGCTCGCAAAGGATGACGTTCGGGTTGCCGCCGGACATGATGTGCTCGGCGGACATGAGCAGCTCCTCGATGGAATTGGCGAAGCCGCGCTTGAGCAAAACGGGTTTGCGCGTGGCGCCGAGCTGCTTGAGAAGCTCGAAGTTTTGCATGTTGCGCGCGCCGACTTGAAAGAGGTCGACAAAGTCGTTGAAGAGCTCAACCTGGCCGGGATTGGTGATTTCGGAAACAACCGGAAGACCGGTTTGCTTGCGGGCGTTTTTGAGGTAGAGAAGCCCCTCGGCCTTGAGGCCCTGAAAGGCGTAGGGCGAGGTGCGCGGCTTGAAGGCTCCGCCGCGAAGCAACGTCGCTCCGGCATTTTTGACGTCGGCCGCAATGCCGCAGACTTGCGTCTCGGATTCGACAGAACAGGGACCGGCGCAGACGACGATTTTATCGCCGCCGAAAACCACATTGCCCACGGTGATGAGCGAGCCGTCGGGATGAAACTTGCGGTTGGCGCGCTTGTAAGGCTCCTGGACTTTCATGACGCGCTCAACGTCGTCGAGCATCTCGATGTCGGCGGATTGAATGAGGCTGGTGTCGCCGACAAGGCCGATGATCGTGTCTTCCGCGCCGATGATGGGCGCGGCGTGGACGGCGTATTTTTTTTCGATCGCGGCGCAGAGCGCGCGGACGTGATCGGGCGGCGTGCCGTGTTTGAGGACGAGTATCATGTCAGTTTCCTGCGTGGGTGAGACGGGCGTGAATGGCGTCGGCGGGAGTTCCGCAAGCGTCGAAGTTGGCGTCGCAGAAGTCGAGATAAAGTGACCTCCTGGCCGCGTGCAGTTCGCGCGCCTGTCCGGCGTCTTGTAACAACGGCCGGTTCGGACATCCGGCCACGCGCTCCCAGAGTATATCAAAAGGCGCGTCGAGGTTAAGCACGAGTGTGTTGGTCTCGCGTATCATTTTTTGGTTCTCCTTTGAAATGACAAGTCCGCCGCCCGCAGCGACGACCGAGGATTCACCGCGCGTCAACACGCGTTGCGCGAGGTCGCGCTCGATGCGGCGGAATTCCGCCTCACCTGCGCGTTTGAAAAGGTGAGCAATCGAGCATCCGCAATGCGTCTCGATCTCGTGGTCAATGTCGACGCACGCGAGATTGAGGCGTTTTGAAAGTTGCCTGGCAACCGATGTTTTGCCCGCGCCCATGAAGCCGGTGAGCAGAATGTGCAAGGGCGAGTGACGCAAAATTTCAACGAACAATTCCGGCAGCAACGCGCGCTCGATGGCCGCGGTGTCGAATGCGGTTTCCGGATTCCAAATGCGTTGCGCCTCAATGGCCTGGCGCACAAGCATTCGCAAACCGCCGGTCGCGCGGCCGCCGTGCTTCTGCGCGTTCAAGACAAGACGCGTGGGGCACGGATTGTAAATCGCGTCGAAAACGTCAATGCCCGGACGCAGCAGCGCCGCGGCGCACGGCATGTTCCACGCATTCGGCCACATGCCGAGTGGCGTGCTGTTGAGGATGACGTCCGGTTGCAACGTCGCGTCAAAAGCGTGTTCATAGGACACCACGCACGCGTTCAATCCGTCCGCACGCGCCGCGTCGCGCGCGCAAATGGTCAGCGTTTTCGCGCCCGCGCGCCGGCATTCGTGCGCCATCATGCGAGCTGTTCCGCCCGCGCCGAGGAGCAGCACATTTTTACCGGCGAGCTTAATCCCGCACGTGCGAAAACCGAGGATGTCGGTATTGTAACCCGCGCCGCGAAAAACTGTGTTCACCGCGCCAAACGCCTGCGCGGGCGCGACCATGGCGGCCAGCGTTTCCTTGTGCGGAATCGTGCAGTTGAATCCGTCGAGCTCGCGCATCAAGCGCGGCACGGCGTCTTGCACGCGTGACGGCGCGATGTCGAAAAGTTCGTACGTGCCGGCAATGCCCGCCATCGCCATGATGCGCGTGTGAATCAGCGGCGACATCGAATGCCCAAGCGGATGACCGATCAACCCAAAACGTTTCATCGCGTGCCTCCCATCGTCAGCAACGACTCCACCACCGCGGTATCGTGTCGCGACAGGGCGGCGGACAATTCGGACAGCGCGGCAATGTAGCGCGACAGAGCGGGAACGAGTTGCGGCGAGCGTAGCATGATGTCCGCCCAGAGCGCGGGCGACGACTTCGCAATGCGCGTCATGTCCGCAAACCCGCGGCCCGCCAGTGACAATGCCTCCGGCGCTGCCACCTTCGCCAGCGCAAACGCCGCCGCGTGTGGCAGATGTGACACCATTGCCACGGACGCGTCGTGCGCCTCCGCAGTCATGCGGATTGGCTTCGCGCCGATTGCTGTCAGCAAATTTTCAAACGCAGCGATTCGCTTTTGCGGCAACGTGCAATGCTCCGGCACGCAGAGCGCATACGGCGCGCCCTCAAAGAGCCGCGCGTCCGACGCGCTAAAACCGGCTTGCTCCGATCCCGCCATCGGATGCCCGCCCACAAAATTTTTCAGCCCTTCCGCCGCCTTCATCACCGGCGTTTTCACGGAGCACACGTCGGTGATCATCCCCGCGCACGCCAGCCGCGGCAACACCTCGCACACCACCGTTGGCGGTGCGCACAACAATACGAGATCGCAATCCGCGAAACACTCCCCTGCCCCGTCGATCGCGCCCGCGTCCAACGCCGCCGCAATGTTGCGCGCATCCGTGTCCGTCGCGACGACATGCGCGCCCAGACGTTTCAACGCCCGCGCCCACGATCCGCCGATGACGCCGAGGCCGAAGACGCCGACGCGTTCAAAAAGTTTTTCAGTTGTTGTGTGAGAAGAATGCATGACAGCCGCCGGTTGTTCAACCGGGCTTCGTCCTTTCGTTCATTGTGGGTGTGAGTATCCGGATTACCGGAGAGACCGAACTTGCGGGACGAAGCACTGGCGCGAAAAGTAATAGTAATACTCGCCGCCAGGGACATCGCATGCAAAACCAAAAAAGCCGCGCACAAAGCGGACGGCTTCTTCATACATGGACAACACGGCCACAACACCGCGCGGCATCGCTGCGGTTGCGTTCATTTCGCTGATGGTTGTGGCGTTGTTCATTTCAAAAACACTTCGTGTTGAAAACCAATGGCGTGTAATAATGGCAGGTTTCGCGACAGACTTCAACAAAAAAAGTTGTGGGGGGGCAGGGGTACTAACCAGCCACCACCCCCTTGGGCGCCCCCCGGGCGCCGGCGGGGGCCGCCCTCTAATATGCTTTTAATACCCCCGCCTAAATTCACACTGGGGGTGGGGGGGTGGCCGCCCGCCGCCCCCGCCACAACTTTTTTTG
>JAVBOU010000017.1:0-7570 GCA_031550185.1 Kiritimatiellia bacterium
CGCAAGAGACATAAAACAACCGTCTGTCCGATACCCGGCGCGCCCGGCGGTCGCGCCCCACCCTGAGAAGTGCCAATGTTTTTTTGCTGAACCCCTCCTGTTGCGCGCTCGCCCTTCAGGGTTACGTCGTCTGTCTTACATTACAACGCGGTTATTCGAGGGAAAGCGTCACGCGTTGGGAACTGGAAGGAAGAATGGATGACCCGCGGTAAAGATCGACGTCGACATGTGGATAGCCGAGTGGAATGACCAACGGCGCGACAAACTCAAGCTCGACGTAGGCGTCACCATCGCGGTCAATGCTTTTGTAGATGATCGCGCGGTGGATGTCGCCGTAGGGTTGGTTCGGGACTTCGTCCTGTCGCACGACCAGTGTACCCTGCGCGGTTGGGACGCGGAACGCATTTGCATCCATCATGCCCTTGCTGCCGCCAGACGTGTTGGCGAGGTCGACGGTGTTAGCGTCGAGCATCGCAAGCGGCGTTTTGGAATCCGGCGCTTGCGCGAGGAAACGATTCGGTTCGACGCGTTCGATTTCGATTTTTTTCGGCACGGGAATTTGCGTGACCGACCAAATACCGCATGCTTGGGGGTGCTGGTCAAGACTCGCATGAATATCAACTTGTGTGCCTTTCGCCGGGAAACGTAAAACC
The DNA here is from genome assembly GCA_031550185.1 of Kiritimatiellia bacterium. Taxonomy (GTDB): domain Bacteria; phylum Verrucomicrobiota; class Kiritimatiellia; order RFP12; family JAVBOU01; genus JAVBOU01. The sequence continues at coordinate 654 of JAVBOU010000017.1, forward strand.
CGCATGATACTCCGTTGCCCCATGATGATGATATGGCCGGGTTCGTGACCGTGTTTTGTCGCGTCACCTTGCATGATGATGGTGAACGGCGCCTGCTCCATGTCATGCGGTGGCGGCCAGGTTTCGCCGTTGGGATGCACGGGCCAGTCGGTTTGCGGCCAGATCCAGGTTTTTTCGCCGCCCCAGTTTCGCCAGCCGTAAACGTCGCCTTGTCCTTTGTTGATGTCGCGCACGGTCCAGAGGAGGTTTGATTCGCCGACGCGCGAATAGTGCATGAGGCGGCCGCCGCGTTCCGGCGCAAGGATGGCCTCGATGTCGTCATTGGCAAAGTGAATCACCCTGCCCCATTGCGCGTGTTCGTATTCGCGCAGGGAATAGCGCGGCGTTGCATTTTGCGGCGCGCTTGCGCATCCGCCGATCAGGAGCGCGAGGAGCGGCGCGAGGATTTCTTTTTTCGAATTTCGTCCCAGATGTGTCCGCAGTTTCGGCATAGATATTCCTCCCGGTTTCGTTCGACAAACATGACATACAGCAAAAATAAAAAGAGCGGCGGGATCATGAGGCTCAAGAGCAGCAGCGGCATTTGACGCCGCGCGTTATTTTGATAATACACGTTGTCGGAATGGCAGCGCGGGCATTCGTAAATGCCCTTGTCGCGCACGCGCATCCGCGCGGCGAGGACCTCGCGCGCGCGTTTCAAATCCTTCGCGGGAATGAGCACGGGGATCCCGCCAAACACACTTCTGGCGATGGGCGCGACGTTCGCCGCGAGCTGGTCCTGAATCATCACGCGGATGTTGTTCAGCTCCAGCTCCATGCGCATTGCCTCCGCCTGCGCGGGCGACATCACCGTGGCGAGCGTCACCATCGGTTCGTCGGGCGTCTGTTCATCCGGCGGGTGCATGGCATGGCGTGATCGGACTGATCCGGCTGATTGATCAGTCGGACCGATTGTTTCACAGTCTCACCCACTGGCCGGTTTTGGCGGAGGCGTAGGCGGCGTCCATGACGCGGACCGCTTCGGCGCAAGCGGCGAGGTCTTCGGTGAGTTCGGCGGGCGCGATCTCGCCCTTGATGAGCGCGATGAGGCGCGGGATGCGGTCGGGGCGCGCGTCGGCGGGCTGGAGCGTTTCGGCGGGTTTGCCGGGGCCGCCGGTGACGAGTCCCTGGCCGTTGTTCCAAATGCTCTGCTGGCTGCCGATGATTTCGAGTCCGCCAATGCCGCCGGTGAAGACCCAGCCGGCTTCGACGCGGCCGATCACGCCGGAGGTGAATTTCATGATGATGACGCCGTAATCGTCGACCTTGGGGTAGACGCCGGCGAGGTTGGCGTTCATGCTCCAGACCGACTCGACCTTGCCGCCGAGGTGGCAGAGGAGGTGCACAGCGTGGGTGCCCATGTCGAGCAGCGCGCCGCCGCCCGCGAGTTCGGGTTCGGTGAACCAGGCGAGCTGCGGATTGTCGAACCAGCGACCGTACGCGGCGTGGTGGGCGTTGCGGAAGTTGAGGTGCGTGACCTTGCCGAGGAGGCCGTCGGCCATGGCTTTTTTGGCGGCGCGGTTGGGCGCGAAAAAGGGCTGCATGTAACCGCTGATGAGCGGTGTCTTGTGCTTCGCGGCGAGGCTGAGAATGACCTCGACATCGGCGGCGGAAGTGGCGAGGGGTTTTTCGCACATCACGGGTTTGCCGACGGGAATCACCTGCTGGAGCAGCGGCAAGTGGCGCGTGTTTTCGGCGCAGACAAGGAAGCCGTCGACCTTTGGATCAGCGGTGATTTTGGCGAGATCGGGTTCGAAGCGCGTGTTGAATTTTTCGGCGTATTCGGCGCCGCGTTTGGCGTCCTCGTCCCAAATGACATAAGGGCGTTTTTGCGAAGTGAGCTCGCCAAGTTTTTTGCAAAAGTCCTGGCTGTGGATGTGGGCGACGGAGATGACGGCGATGTTGGGCATGGGGTTGAACTCCTGATGGGGGATGAAAATTTATTCCGTGGCGTGGCAGAGGTCAAGCTCTGCCACGGCGTGTCATTGCACGGCGTTGACGACGGCCTGGGCGAGAATGCGCGCGCCGGCGTCGGTGAAGTGGGTGCCGTCGTCGGTGAGCATGGTGTCGAGGCCGTTTTTCATGACGACGTCGTAGAGCGGGTTGACGGGGACGTTGAGTTTGAGCGCGACGTCGACGGCGGCTTTGTTGTAGCGGACGATGTCGATGGCGCGGCGGCCGGCGCTGCCGTTTTTGAGCTGCTGGACGCGCACCTTGTCGTCGAGCACGGGCGTGGAGGTGGCCCAGATGATTTTGGCGCTGGTGACGGCCTTGAGCGAGGTGAGAATGAGCTCGACGTTTTTCTTGTAGTACGCGAGCGGGACGATGCACTCGCCGCCGGGGATGATGCGGCGGGTGTCCCAGATGCCGGCGTTGACGTGGATGACGTCGGCGCGCAGCGGCGCGATCCACTGCCAGAGGTTGAGGAGGACGTTGACGGTGTGCTGGCAGTTTTCGAAGGGCCCCCACACGTAGGCGGATTCGCCCATCAGTTCGCGGACGAAGGGCTGGTAACTCATGCGGATTGAGTCGCCGAGAAGCACGATATTTTTCATGGGGGGTTCCTTATTTGCAGGGGATGTAGTAGTCGAGGATGACGTTGCCGTCAGCGTCGGGTTGGGTGAAGCGCGGGCAGTTATAAAGCTCCATGCACCACGGGCCGTCGGGCGTTGCGCCGCGCTCCTCCATCGCCTTCATGGTAAAGTCGTGCGCGGCGGAGAAGACGTCGGGGATTGTGCCCTTGATCCAGGCGACGGCGGCTTTCGCGGGCGCGATGTCGCGCGCGGTGAAGCCTTCGGGCGCGGTGGTTCCGGGGTTCATGAGCATGCCGCAGATGTAAGAGAAGTTGCCGGTGGCGGGATCGAAGTTGCTGATGTAGCCGACATAAGCGTCGTCGTAAATGGCGTCGCCGAGCGCCTCGAGCGTGGCGAAGGTGTTGTCGTCGAAGCACTGCTGCCAAAAGGCGGGGAGATTGTTGTTGCCGGCCATGATGTCGTTGTGGTTGGCGGCGATCTCCTTGCCGACAACGCGAACCGCGGGGAGTTGTTTGAATTCGAATTGAACGAGTGTGGGCATGGCGGTGGTTTCCTTGTTGCGGGTGGCGCAGCCGGCGAGGAGCGCGGCGAGGGTGAGGGTGATGAGTTTGTGCATGAGGCGTATTATAGCGAAGGCAAAAAAATTTTGCCACGTTGGTTTGCCCATTGCATTGCGGGGTTTCGCGGACGTATCATAGAGGCATCATCAAACGGATGACCGTGTCATCTCACCACAATAAGGAGTCCGAATGAAGTCTATTGTCCATTGCCTCGCGAAGACCTGTCTGCTCGTGATGTGCGGAACCATGGCCGCGCGCGCGCAACAATCCGAGGTCGACGCACTCAAAGAGGAGTTGAAAGCCATGCGCGCCGCGTACGAGGCGCAGATCACCGCGCTCGAATCGCGCATCGACAAGCTCGAAACGCAGGAGTCGCAGCGGCAAACCGAAGCGGCCAAGCCGGCGCCCGCGACAGCGGCGGATTTTGACGCGGCGATCACGCGTTATCTGGTCAAGGCCTTCTCGCCCGCGCCGGGTTCCCAGCCGTATTCGTTCCGTTCGTTCATGGACATCGACAGCGCGGTGTCCAACCAGTTTGGCGTCGTGGATTCGCGCACGGAGTCGGGGCCGGAGTTTGCCTCGCGCCAGCCGTTTCACACGGGCTTTGACTACCAGGGCTATATCCGCTCCGGGTATGGCGTCAACAGCCGCGGCGGAAAGATGGAGGCCTTCAAGGCGCCGGGTGCGTTGTCGAAATACCGCCTGGGTAACGAGGACGACACGTATCTTGAAATGCGCTTCAACCTGAAGAGCTGGGATCCCGACTCCAACGGCATGCGCATCGAGGTGCCGATCCGCCTCGCGTACAGTTCCAACATGGACAACAATGATTCCTTCACCCTCGGCGAAGTCTACGTCCGCGTCACGCATTTTTCCGACCGCGATCCGGAGATGGGGCTCTGGGCCGGCCGGCGCTTCTACCGTCTGCCCGAGCCGCACATGAATGACTTCTGGTTTTACGACCTCTCCGGTTACGGCGGCGGTCTTGACACCATCAGCCTCGGCGGCAACCTCAAGCTCGCCCTCGCCTATATCGGTTACTCCGACCAGGATGACTGGTACAACACCCAAAACGGCCTCATCGCCAAGAACAATCTCAACGCCATTCTCTACGGCATCGACCTCTTCGGCGGCCAGCTCACCACGTGGGTCAACTACGGTTATCTGAAGGGCGGCAACCATTACGACATTGACTCCGAAACCATGTCCGACTACAAGTCCTACAACGGCTTTGATCTCGGCTTCATGCACGTCATCGCGCCCGACAAAACGTTCAAAAACCAGTTCTCCACGCAGTTCGGCTATGGCGCCAACATCTCGCTTTCCGCCGGCGCCATCCTTCCTGTTCCCGCCGCCGACGGCAGCGGTCGTTACGGTTACAACTACGATCAGGACGCCTGGACCGTCCGCTTCATCAACGACACGCTTTTCCAGTGGACCGACCGTCTCGGTATGGAAGCCGTCGGCCTCTACCAGTACACCGATCGCGGCAACGGCAACCAGTACAACTGGGCCAGTTGCGGCGTTCGTCCTGTCTGGCAGTTCAGCCGGTACTTCGGCATCGAGCTCGAACCCGGCATTGACTACGTCGATGACCAGGCCACCGGCGACAGCTCGTATCTCTTCAAGGGCACCATCGCGCTTCGCTGTTCGCCCAATGGCACCTACTTCAGCCGTCCCGAAATCCGCCTCTTCGCCACCTACGCGAAATGGGGCAGCGACTTCGAAGGCCAGGTCGCCCCTGACTCCTTCTATGACAAACGTGAAGGCATGAACTTCGGCATCCAGGCCGAATACTGGTGGTAAGACAACCCGTTTCCCAAACCTCTTCGTGGCGTGGCAGAGCTCGGGTTCTGCCACGCCACGTTGTTTGACGCATTTTTTTTCCTTTTGGATTGAACCACGAATGAACACGAATGGAAACGAATAACAAACACATGATGCGTCATGCACACATCGACAATTCGTGTTCATTCGTGGTTCAAAATCGCTGTGGCAGAGCACCTGCCTTGCCACGAACATCTTCCGTTTTGCTTTTTCCCCGGATTCTGTCATACTATGCGGCTCACCCTGTAAGGAGCTTGTTTCTCATGGCAAAAAAACTCAACCGCGCGGAATACCGCGACAAAGTTCTCGGCTGCTGGCTCGGCAAAAACATCGGCGGCACCATCGGCGCGCCCTTTGAGTGGCAGCGCCAGGTTAACAACGTCACGTTCTACACGCAGGAGCAACTCAAGGGCGAACCCATGCCCAACGACGACCTCGACATCCAGCTTCTCTGGCTTTGCGCGATGGAGGAGAAGGGCATCGACGTCACCGCCCACCGCCTCGCCGAGTATTGGGTCACCTACGTCACGCCCCACTGGGCCGAATACGGCACCGGCAAAACCAACATGCGCCAGGGCTTGCCACCACCCCTCTCCGGCACCTTCAACAACGAATTTAAGAACAGTTGCGGCTCCTACATCCGCAGCGAAATCTGGGCCTGCATCTGCCCCGGTGCGCCGTGGAAAGCCGCCAAATACGCCTACGAAGACGCCATCCTCGACCACGGCAACGGCGAGGGACTTTTCGCCGAAATCTTCATGGCCGCCCTCGAATCCGCCGCCTTCGTCCTGAACGACCTGCGCGCCTGCATCAACGTCGGCCTCTCCTTCATCCCCGCGGATTGCGGCGTCACCAAGGCCGTCCAAACCACCCTCGAATGCTTCGACGCCAAAATGCCCTGGCTCAAAATGCGCGACGAGGTGCTGCGTCTCCACCGCGGCCGCCTCATGAACTGGGCGGCGGTCAGCGCCGACGATCGCGCCAAGGGCTTCGACACCGGCAACCTGGGTTACGACGTTCCCTCGAACATCGCCTTCACCCTCGCCGGCCTTCTCTACGGCGGCGACGACTTTGCGCAAGTCCAGTGCATCTGCGTCAACTGCGGCGAAGACACCGACTGCACCGCCGCCACCGCCGGCTCCGTCTGGGGCATCCTTCACGGCGCCAAGGCCATCCCCCAGAAATGGATCGACCCCATCGGCCGCGGCATCCGCACCGTCTGCCTCAATCTCGGCGAGCTCGGTTACTTCGGCAACCAGCTCCCCCAGAACGTCGACAACCTCACCGACCGTACCCTCAGCATCGCCGAGAAAATACAGCGCGCCAACTGGTTCGCCGTCATGCTCAGCGACGACGCCTCCGACTGCCGCGATCTCACCGTCAAGGACCTCCAATCCCACGACAACGGCCGCGGCATCTGGGGCGGGCTCAACGGCCCCCGCTACGACTTCGACCTCCTTTCCGCGTCCCTCGACTACGGCATCGAAGGCCCGCTGGTTCGTCCCGGCGAACCCAAGACGCTCCGCCTCACGCTTCACAACACCTACAAGACCCAGCTCAACCTCTCCCTCCACTGGTACACCCCCGAAGGCTGGCTCGTCACCCCCAACGACTGCTTCTACCACCTCCTTCAAGGCCACATGGTGGACGCCGCGCCGGTGCTCGAATTCACATTCACGATTCCCGAGATGACCCGCTCCACCCTGCGCGCCGTCCTCGAAATCACCGTCGAAGGCCGCCCCACCGTCAACCTCATCCCCCTCGTCCTGCTCAACGGCAAACTCTACCCCCAGACCAAGACCGGGGCATAAACATCAAAAGCCTTTCGTGGGGGGGGCGAGGCGCTGCCACGCCACGCAACCAAAACCGGAGACTTTTGATTCGCACCCGGCGCCTGCACCCCCATCCCGAGGTTGTTTGGGGAGCAGGAAGCACGACGCCCACCGCCCCCGCCCCC
>JAVBOU010000075.1:0-8289 GCA_031550185.1 Kiritimatiellia bacterium
GTGCATTTCGGACACATGATGCCGCCGCTCGGCTTGCCATAATTGGGATCCTGCACAATGGCGCAGTGACACGCATCATCTCCGAATGCCCAATATCCACCGAAAATCGCGAAAACAAAAAGAAAACTTTGACGTGACATGCTGTTCTTCATCTCTTACTTCTCCATGGGTGTGTAGACTTTCAGAAGCGGCGTGGTTGAGACCACCGCGGCCTTCAACGGATTCATGCCCAACCGGTATTTCTGCAAATTCGTAAAACCGTCCGAAGCATGACGAATCTGGCTCGCGTCGTTCGGATTGAGCGGATTAAGGCCAAAGCGCAACTCCCACACATCCGGCATGCCATCGCCATCCGAGTCCGCCACCAGCGACGCCGGCGAACTCGAAAAAAGCGCCGTCACATCCGCCGCCGAAAGCGCCGACGCGTAGACGCGCGCGTCAGCGATCGCACCGTGCCACGCCCACGTCTCCCAACCCGCCAGCGTCCCGATGCACACCGGCGCCGCGTTCACCACCGCCGAACTGCCCGGCTCCGCGCTCGACCGCAACTGGCCGTTCACGTAAAACTTCGCCGTCGTGCCGTCAAACGTCAGGCACAAATGCGTCCATGCGTTTACCCGCCCATCGCCCCCCAGCATCACATGGCCGTCATAACCGTTCACAAACGCGCCCAGCTTTCCCGTCTCCTCAATATAAAGCCCGAAACCATCGGCCCACGTCTCCGTGTCCGTCACCTTCGTCAACACTGGCGCATAGGGCGGCAACGACTCCGGACAAATCCACGCCGCCACCGAAAACATCGGCTCAAACAACTGATCCGCCAGCTCCTCCGCCACCACATACCCGCCACCCATCAGCGGATCGTCCAACACCGTCGTGCCGTCAAACCACAGCGCCGTTCCGATCACCGGATCCACCACGCGCCACACCTGTTCCGGCGCCAGTATCCCGGCGTTAAATTCATTTCCGCTCCAATCCAAGAGCGTCGTCCCCCCATCCTCCTCATTGAACATCCACCAGGCGAGCAACTCGGGCGTGTTCTCCTGCGCCAGCAACGGCGTTGCAAGCAACACAGCGGCTAAAATCCATGTTCCATGTTTTTTCATCAGCAACTCCAAGGATTTTTGGAACCTGTTTGAGGGAACGTTTCGTACCGATCTCCATCTACAGCACCAGACTACACCCATCGCGCAGGAAAGCGCAAGGTTTATTTTTGGAGCTGATTATTTTAACCGCAGATGAGACAGATTGAACAGATTCATCGTGAAACTGTGACGTGTGAGAATTCCAAAATCAAATGAACCACCCCGGAAAGGGTTGTCGTCTGCCACGTGCGGGATTAAGCGTCGAAATGCTGTTGGGCGTAGGCGCAGGCGAGGCGGAGTTCGTCGGCACGATGGGCGGGGGTGTGGTGAAGGGCGAGATGGTCGGCGGCGCGGGCGGCGCGCTGGAGGGCGGTGTCGTAGTGGGCGAGGAGACGTTTGAGGGCGGTGACGAGGGCGCGGGAGGTGGGGGCAAAAAAGGTGACGCCATTGGGAGGAAGTGGATGCCGATGAGCGGCGGTGTCGGTGGCGAGAATGGGTGTGCCGGAGAAGGCGAAGTCGAGGAGAAAGGGAACGGGATCGGCGGGCTCGGGGTCGGGGAGAAGAAGGAGGTCGCAGGCGGCGAAAAGGGGTTGGGCTTCGTCGGGCGAAAGGGGCGGGAGGAGCTTGATGGAAGCGGCGTGGGGATTTTTTTTGAGAAGGTTGCGGGTTGCGGCGTGCTCCTTTTTGGTCTGCGTAAAAAGGAGTAGACGCCAGGGCGAGGGAAGTGTGTCGAAGTCGGGAAGCGCGTCGAGGAGAAGGGCCGGCGCGGCGGCGGGAGCGGCAAGGAGGATGCCGGGTTGGTCGCCGAGATGGTTGACGCGCGCGTGTTGGGTGGCGGTGGGAAGAGGGACGGCGTCGGCAAAGGGGAGGGGAGTGAGCAGGGCGGTGCGGGCAAGAGAGGGACGGTCGCGAAGGCGTTGGAGCAGGCGCGAGGAGTGGGTGATGATGGCGTCGGCTTTGTCGAGTCGTGCGGGAAGAAGGGTGGAGACGTCGGCGAGAAGCGGAATGTGTTGGAAGGAGAAAGGAAAGCAGGGGAAGGCGGCGTCAACGGCGTGGATGAGGTCGGGCTCGCGCCGGGAGAGGTGGGCGGCGGCAAAGAGGCCAATGCCGAACGGGGTGCGAAAGGCGCGTGGCAGGGGATGATGCGTGACACCGGCGGGAAGGGGAAAATGGAGGGGCAGGGACGGAGCGATCCAGTCGACGTTGTGGCCGAGTACGGCGAGACCGGCGAGGGTTTGGCGGTTGCGCCAGAAGTGGTCCCGCGTGGGGTCTTGCGGGGTGAGCGAAAGAAGAAGAACGTTCATGAATAGTTAACAGTTTACAGGGAACAGGGAACAGTTAACAAGTAACAATTAACAAGTAACAGGGAACAATTAGATTGGGGAAACTGCTCCTGTTACTTGTTAATTGGAAAGAGGTGACATTATTATAGATTTGTGCTATTCTTCTCCTCCGACCTCACAACACAGGGAGAAATCATGCCAAAATGCAAAAAATGTGGTTCAACAACGGCAGTGAAAAATGGCATCGTCGCCGGGCGACAACGCTACAAATGCAAAGCCTGCGGATGCAATTTCCGTGAAGGTGACGACCGAACCAATTCAAAAATAGCGGCCAAAAAGGCACTCTGTGTCTTGCTCTATGCCATGGCGAAAGGGTCATACCGGATGATCGGCCGCATTCTGAATATTCACCATACGCTCGTGTATCGCTGGATTCGCGCGTTTGGGGAGGCGTTGCCGGAGCCGAAGGTCGAGGGCGACATCATGCAGATGGAATTTGATGAGATGTGGCATTTTATCGGCTCAAAAAAAACAAGCTTTGGCTCATCAAGGCCGTTGACCGTGGCACACGCCGAACTGTGGCCTGGGTGCCCGGCGATCGTGATTCTGCAACCCTCAAACGACTGTACGACACATTTGACAAATCGAACGTGACAACAGCAATACCCGTCACCATTTGGGGCGATTCACGCGACGTACAAAAGTCGTTTCACACGACGTGCAGATGGTGAACTTGACGTTGCGCATTTGGCAACCACTGATCTCTTCTTGCAATTGCAAAAATCGCTGATATATATATTTAAATAACCACTCTCGATTTTGTGGCCGATGTTGATCACTCAAATTTGGGGCATGGTGCGGCAATCAAAATTGGATGACAAGGTGATGGGGATTGCGGAAGTTTTTATTGCGCGCCAGCAGGCGTCCGTAGCGGCGGGGACACCGTCCGTTGGCTGCGTATTTTGTACTTCATGCGGAAAACTGAAGTTGCCTGATCTTCGGTTTTGCGGGCATTGTGGAACGAAATTAGAGGGGTAAAAGACGAGGATCGTGATTGAAGTCGTGGTACGCGGAGGAGATTTTCGGATATCTTTTTGTCATCCATCGCCGCGGGAGATGTCTTGTGCCTTACGACGAAGTTGGCGTGAGTGCGGGGGTGGCGAAGAGTTGGAGGAGGCGCGGGGTGACGTCGAGGAGGGAGGTGGCTCCGCGGGTGATTTTGTTGGCGTGTGGGCCTTTGGCGATGAGGGGAACCTGGTTGGTCGTGTGGGTGCTGACGCCCATGTGCTCGATGTTGCCGTGGTCGCTGGTCAAGATGAAGAGCAGACCGGTGCCGGCGGCCATTTCGACGATCGGGGTGAGAAAGGCGTCGAGGGTGCGCAATGTGTGCGTCGCGTCCTTCATCGAAAGGGTATGGCCGGTGATGTCGGTCATGAAGTATTCGAAGAGCGTGAAGTCGTTGCCGAGGGCGATTTGCATGAGCTGCTCGGCGGCTTGCGATGGCGTGAGCACAGGGCCGGTGTAACCGCGCGGCACGAGGCTTTCGCGCGTGATGTCGTGGAAGACGGCGCGGTTGTTGAGGATGTCGTCGCGCAATAAAAAGACGTCGTCGGGACAACTGAGCGACATGACGGTGGTGACGGACTTGAAGCGTTGCAACCGGATGTCCGGCACATGCTCGGCGACGTAGCCGTCGGCAAATTTGCAGCGGAGTTTGCGGCGGCAGAGTTCCTGCATGAGGTTGCCTTCCTCGATGAGGGCGCGCAGGGTCGGGCCGGGGAATCCCTCCATGTGGCGGCCCATGGCCTGGGCGGCGTTTTTGCCGGTGTAGAGGGTGGCTTGTCCGGTGGCGCTTTGGGGGAGGCCGGGCACGCCGAGGCACGCGTCAACGCGTGCGGTGTCGGGGTCGTGCATGAGGCGGAAGAGGGTGGGGCAGACCTCTGGCGTGACCGGATTGTCCGGTGCGGGGTCGCGGTAACCCAAGCCGTCTACAAAGAAAAAAAGCGCCTTCACATCACTATATGTACATCATTTATGTGGTTGCTGGCAAGCCAAAAAGGTGATGGCGTGGCAGAGGTGGGGCTGTGCCACGGGAAGTTTTTATCTTTGGCGGAAGGAACGCGGGGCGGCGGGTTGGACGGGTTTGGCGGCGAAGCGGATGGCGTGGGGGCCGAGGAGGCTGGCGAGATCGTGGAGGAAGTTGGAGGTGACGAGCGGGGCGTATTGGGAGGGGAGGGCGATGAGGCGGGGACGGCCGGAGTTGGGGATGATGCGCAGGAGGAGTTTGAGGCTGCCGGGGTTGTCTTTGATGAGGTCGTGGAGCGCGGGGAGTTTGTCGGACTGCGCGGCGGTGAGGGAGATGACGCCGCAGGCGGCGAAAAGGCGGGGGGCGTCCTCGAGGTTGTGGACTTCCTGGACGATGACTTTTGGGGCTTCGTCGCGCTTGGAGACGCGGGCGCAGAGCAGGACGGGTTTGTCGGCTTTGGCGACGTCCTGGAAGCGTTTGAAGGCTTCGGGAAAGAGGAGGGCTTCGATGGTGGACTGGCCGTCGTCGAGGGTGAGGATGGCCCAGGGTTCTTTGCGCTCTTTGCTGATGCGAGGCTGAACGGAGGTGAGAAGGCCGGTGAGGCGGACGTCGGTGTTGTCGGGGAGGTCGGCGATTTTGGAGATGGTGGTGGATTGGAAGTCGGTGACGAGATGGCGGAAGCGATCGAGCGGATGGCCGGAGATGAAGATGCCTAAAATCTCGCGTTCGGCGTTGAGTTTTTCGCGGTCGGACCAGGGGTTGGCGGGTGGCAGGTCGTCGGAATCGCCACCGGCGGCGGGGGTGTCACCGAAGAGGGAGGTTTGGCCGGAGGCGCGTTCCTCAAGCGTAGTGGCGGCGCGGGTGAGGGCGAAGTCGATGGCACCGAAGGCCTGGGCGCGGTTGGGGACAAGGGCGTCGAAGGCGCCGGAACGGGTGAGGGCTTCGAGGAGGCGTTTGTTCTGCGGCGCGGTGCGGACGCAGAGGTCGACCATGGAGGTGTAGGGGCCGTTTTTTTTGCGCTCGGCGAGGATGGTTTCGGCGGCGAGTTCGCCGAAGCCCTTGATGCCGGCGAGGCCGAATCGGATGGCGCCGTTTTCGGGGATGAAGCGGGCGTGGCTGCGGTTGACGTCGGGCGGGAGGATGGTGTAACCCATGGCGATGGCTTCGTTGAGGAAGCCGGGGAGTTTGTCGAAGTTGCCGATTTCGGAGGAGATTTGCGCACACATGAATTCGACGGGATAGTGCGCCTTGAGGTAGGCGGTCTGGTAGGTGACGATGCCGTAAGCGGCGGCGTGGGCTTTGTTGAAACCATAGCCGGCGAACTTCTCGATGTTGTCGAAGATTTGCCCGGCCTGGGCTTCGGGAATGTTGTTGGTTTTTTTGCAACCCTCGACAAACTTGGCGCGCTCTTTGATCATGGTCTCGAGTTTTTTCTTGCCCATGGCGCGGCGGAGGATGTCGGCCTCGCCGAGCGAGTAACCGGCGAGGATATTGGCGGCGCGCTGGACCTGCTCCTGATAGACCATGATGCCGTAGGTTTCCTTGAGGATGGACTCGAGAAGCGGATGGTCGTAGACGATTTTTTCCTGACCCTTTTTGCGTTTGACAAAGGAGGGAAGCATGTCCATGGGGCCGGGGCGGTAGAGCGCGAGCACGGCGATGATTTCCTCGATGGACGTTGGGCCGAGGTCTTTCAAGAGGCGCTGCATGCCGGGCGATTCGAGCTGGAAGACGCCCACAGTGTCGGCGTTGCGAAAGAGCTCGAAAGTCTTTTCGTCGTCGAGCGCGATGGTGTCGAGGTCGATGGCAATTTCGTGGATTTCCTGGATGAGGTCGGTGGCCTCGCGCAACACGGTGAGGGTCTTCAAGCCGAGGAAGTCCATTTTGAGCAGGCCGCACTCTTCGACCGGCTCCTTGGCGTATTGCGTGACGGGCTGGCCGTCCTTGTCGCGCGCGAGCGGAATGATCTCGATGAGCGGCTCGTCGCCGATGACCACGCCCGCGGCATGGACGCCCGCGTTGCGCACGAGGCCCTCGAGCGTCTCCGCGTATTTCATGATGCGGCGCAAGTCGGGGTCGGTGTTGCACGCGGCGCCGAACGCGGGGTTTCCCTCTTTCGCCTTGGTCAGGGTGATCTTCGGATCGTCGGGGATGAGCTTCGCAAATTCATTCGATTTTTGCAGTGGAATTTCGAAAACGCGCGCGATGTCCTTCACCACGCTTTTGGCGCCGAGCTGGCCGAAGGTGACGATTTGCGCGACGCGGTCCGTGCCGTATTTTTGCTTCACGTAGTCGATGACCTTGCCGCGGCGCAACTGGCAAAAGTCGATGTCGAAGTCCGGCGGCGAGACGCGTTCGGGATTGAGGAAGCGCTCGAAAATGAGGTCAAAGCGAATCGGGTCGATGCGCGTGATGTTGAGCGAATACGCGAGGATCGAGCCCGCGCCCGAACCGCGGCCGGGCCCCACGGGAATGCCGTTGGAGAGGGCGTAGTTGATGAAGTCCTGCACCACAAGAAAGTAGTTCAAAAATCCCGTGCGCTCGATGATCGACAATTCGTAATCAAAGCGCTTGAGCAAGCTCTGATGCTCCGGCGTCTGCGGATTTTCCACGTCCGGAATCTCATAGCGGCGTTGCAATCCATCAAGGCCGAGCTTGCGCAAATACGACTTCGCGTCGTAACCCTCCGGCAGGTCAAAGACCGGGAAGCGCGTCCTGCCCATTTCGATTTGCGCGTTGCAACGCTCCGCGATTTCCACCGTCGCGTCCAGCGCCGCGACGTCGTTTGGAAAAAGCGTTTCGAGCTCGGGTCGCGACTTGAAATAAAACTGGTCACCCTGATAACGCATGCGCGTCGTGTCGCTCATCAACGACTGCGTCTGAATCGCGAGCATCACGTCGTGCGCCTCCGCGTGCGTCTGATAAAGGTAATGCACGTCGTTCGTGATCACCGTGCGAAAGCCGTGTTGCTTCACGAGTTTGCGCACGCCGTCGTTCACGAGCTTCTGCTCCTTGATGCCGTGATCCTGCATCTCCAGAAAAAAATTTTCCGCGCCCAGAATCTCGCGATATTGCTCCGCCACGGCGAGCGCGTGGTCGAAGCGTCCCTCCGCGAGCGGCACGTTCACCTCGCCCTGCAGGCACGCCGCCAGCCCGATGAGTCCCTTCGCGTGATCGCGCAACGCCTGCTTGTCAATGCGCGGCTTGTAATAAAATCCCTGCGTGTGCGCCAGCGTGTTCAGCTTCGCGAGATTTTTGTAACCTTCGCTCGTTTCCGCCAGCAGCACAAGATGGTAATACGGCACCTTTGAATCGCGCGACGACATCGGCTCGTTGGCATTGATGTAAAATTCACAACCGATGATCGGCTTCACGTTATGGCTTTTGCACGCCTTGATGAATTCCACCGCGCCATACATCACCCCGTGGTCCGTGAGCGCCACCGCCGGCATGTTAAACTCCGCCGCCCGCTTGCACATCGGTTCGATATGGCACGCGCCATCCAGGAGGCTGTATTTCGTGTGGACGTGGAGGTGGACAAAGGGCTTCATAACGGTGATCTATCTTAACACATCGCCCCGTGCGAATCGACGCCAAACATGAACCTCTCCGAGGTTGAAAAGATATGTGCCAATGCTGATTAAAAACACTATTGTATTTCCGAACAACATTGATGCACTTTTCTTGATTGATCTCAAAAACCAAACTTGTCGTTAACGTCGCATGTCGTAATGTTACGTCAAAATGCTATATCATTGTTTTTTGTTTCGTGGCGTGGCAGGCGCACTGCCACCCCACGAAGCGTTTTTGGGGTTTTGGAATCGAGGGGGATGCGCAGGACGTTGTAGCGTTCGATGATGAGGTAGAAGCGTTAGCCGTGGGAAAAGAGGCCCCG
>JAVBOU010000228.1:0-11364 GCA_031550185.1 Kiritimatiellia bacterium
CCCAGATGTTGAGCCCTTCGGCGCGGTAGGCCTTGACGAATTTGGCGTAGTAGCGCGCCCAGGCGTCGCGGCATTCGGGACGGAGCTTGCCGCCGAGATTCATCATGCCGGTGGTCTTCATCCACGCGGGCGGACTCCAGGGTGAGCCGAGAATGTTGAGCGTGGCGCCGGCGGTTTTTTGGGCGGCCAGAAGCATGGGGATGATGGCCTCCTTGTCGCGCGCGATGGAAAAAGTTTTGAGCGCGAAGTCGCCGTCCTGCTCGACGTAGGCGTAGTTGCCGCAGGAGAAATCGGAGCTGTTGATGTGGGCACGGGCGAGCGTGTAGCCGATGCCTTTGGCGGGATGGTAATAGGCGTCGAGAATCTTTTTGCGGTTTGCAGGGGAGAGCTTGTAAAGGGTGACCGCGGCGGCCTCGGTGACGGCGCCGCCGAAGCCGTCGAGGGTCTGGCCCACCACGTCATCGTAGAGGCTGATGAGTTGGTTTTCGGCGCCCTCCTTGTCGGGCTTGAAGGTCAGCGCGGGCTGCTTTGTGAGCAGGTTGGGCGAATCCTTTTGCGAAAGGACGAACTGGACTTTTCTCATGGACAACGGCTCCGGGGTTGAAAAGCAAAAAGTGTACGGCTTACGTGCGCCAAAGGCAAGTGTTGTATTCGAGGTGGAAGCATTCGGTTTTCGTTTCGCTGAAGCGCCATATCACGTTTGCGTTTGCGTTGGGGATGGTACATTTGATCTTGGAGTTGTTCCGTGTTGGCGAAAAATTATTATGCATCATTTTGAGTTTGTGATAATGTCATGCCTTATGGGTTGTCTTTTCACATGGTGTACTCATCTGCGGCAAGGCGCAAAAAATCACACATTATGTTAGGTGCAATTGCAGGGGATGTCATTGGGTCAATTCGTGAAAACTTTCGGACAAAGCGAAAGAATTTCAAATTGTTTACCCCGTTTTCATTCTTCACGGACGACACGGTTCTGACGGTTGCCGTTGCGGATGCAATCCTGACTCAAAAAAATTATGGCGCGCATATTCGCAAGTTTGCGCGTCGTTACCCTTTTCGCGGGTATGGTCCGAAGTTTACGTTATGGATGTTGTCCTTTTCATCAGGGCCGTATAACAGCCTAGGAAATGGCGCGGCAATGCGTGTCAGTCCGATTGCCTATGCGTTTGAAAGTGAGTGCGACATGCTGGATCAGGCCCGTCAAAGTGCGGCATGCACGCATAATCATCCCGAGGGAATAAAAGGCGCGCAAGCCGTTGCTCATGCGATCTTCCTGGCCCGCAAACAGGCGGACAAAGAAGAGATTCGCAAAATCTTGCAACGTTGTTATGGATACAATCTTCAACGAACAGTTGAGGACATCCGTCCATATTACCGTCTTGACCTGACGTGCCCCGGTTCTGTTCCAGAGGCGATCATTTCATTTTTGAATTCCAATAGTTTCGAGGATGCCATACGCAATCGATTATGGAAGAAGGGAGGCTCCGGTAACGCTATAAGGCAATCATGACAAAGAAAATTCCAATTGCCGGGTACTGGGCGTCCGGACTTGTTCCTGTGCTGGGACATTACGGGATGAAGACCGCTAACTTGCATTGGTCGTGGGTGTACTCGTATCTCTTTTTCCGTCCAACGGGAATCATTGTTTTTGGAAGGTTTTTGTGGTTCAAGCAACGCATTGATGTTCGCTTTCGCGATGTGATGTCATGTCAACCGCGACGCGTTTTTCCTGTTGGATGCGGCGTGCGCCTTGACCTGAGATTGGGCCGGCGTCTCGATGTCTTTGTCGTGTCGCAACATGAGCAGGCGCGGATCATACAACTTTTGCAAGATGCGCTCCTGCGCCTGCGGAAAGGCGACGTCAACGCAGCAACAGCAAGGAGCCCGGTGAGATGACCTGGATGGCGCCGGTGCCGATTAACACGCCTGGCTGAAGATCAGCGGCACGGTAGATGCCGGGCGCGTAACGGAGGTCGTTGAGTATTTTGAGTTCGCTGGTGCTGAGGATGACATCGTCGGCAAAGATGCAAGGCGTGCGCGCGTCGGTCACCGGCGAAGCGGTGGAAATGAGGCTGAGCGATTTAATGCGCGTGCTTTTTGTGATGCGGAGTTTGGCGTTGTCGTAGACTTCCCAGGAGGTTTTGGAGAGGTCTTCGCCGGGATTACCCATTGAAGGCAGATGGGTGGCGGGCAGGAGTGTGGGGGCGTTGGTGGAGGTGATGAAGGTGATGTTGTTGGCCACACGAAGGGTTGGTTCGGATTCGTTGGATTGGGTGATGAGTACGATGGTGCCGGCGGCGCTAGGAGCGTTGGCACGGGCGGGGACGCCATCGCCGCCGTAGGCGGAGAGTACGCCTTTGAAGGGGGTGAGGGAGGCGTTGGCGTGGGTGAGTTTGATGCGAATGCGCCCGCCGGAACCGGAACCGTAATAGGTGTCTGTACCGCCGTTTGCGGTGATGGATCCCGTGCCTTCAATGCTGCCGAATGTGAGGTTCAGTGTTCCACCGGACGCGCCGCCACTGTTGTTCGAATAGGCGTAACCGTCCGCCGCGATGCGTCCGTTCAGCGTTGCGGTTTGCGCGACGTTGAGCATGACGAGGCCGGGGCCGCTGTATTTGAGCAACGCCCCCGCGCCGCCGCCTCCATGGGAAGAGGCGCCGTATGCAACCGGATTGAGGATGGAGCCGTATGTGTTTTGATTTAGATCCAGCGCATAAGGTGCGGTGCTGGCACGATAGAATCCCTCGCCGGCATACGCGGCACCGTAATGTGCGACATATCCGGGGCCGCTTTGGTAGCGATGGCCGCGTGAGTTACCGCCGGGATCGTAAGTCGTAATGTCACGTCCGACGTTGATCGTTCCTCCGGGACCGAGATTGAGGTTGCCTTGAATGTTCACCGCGACGGCGGTGGTTGGCGTTGCGCTCGGACCGGTATGCGTCCAGACGCCGCCGAGGAGATTGCAGTCGTGGAGGATGGTCAGCGGCTGAGCGGGGGAGATGTCGAAGAAGACGGTGTTCGTGCTCCCAACAGGTTGCGTCCAGGAGCCGACGACAACGGGTGCGGCCACATCCCAGATTGGATTGCGGGCGGCGTAACTCTGCGTGATCATCACCTCATGGCCGGCATGTGGCACGACGCCGAGCGACCAGTTGGCGGGGTTTGACGCCAGTTCGGAAACAGTACCCAAAAAGGCGTTGACCGGTGCCTCCGGAAGCACGGCGTTGATGAATGTGATGGAGGCGTCGTGTTGATCCGGCAGGATGTAAGCGCCGGGCTGGAGTGTGATGACCAGCGTGTGATCGTCTTCGGAATCCCAATCGGGCAGCGGCGTTATGGTGAGGGTGGCGCTGGCGGCGCCGGCCGGAATGAGAACGCTGTTGATCGCGGAGGCATGATAATGCGTGCCGCGCACGGCTGTCCCGGACAGGGTGAAATGAACGGTGAGCGGCTCGGTTTTCACGGCGGCAATATCGGACCGCGCCAAAGTGATGATGGCGGGTGTGAGTGAATTTTCCGCCATGGCGGCCGGTGCAGAAACCGTGACAGGCGCGGTGATGAACGACGCGGGCGACGGATACGCCCACGCCGTGGCGGCGTCGTTGATGGCGGCAAAGGTGTAGAAATATGTTTTGTCGGGCGCCAGCGCGGGCGTGTGGTGATATGGCGTGGCGGTGGCGACGGCATTTGCGACGAGCGCGGAGTGCGCCCAGTTGGCAAACGTCTGTCCGCCGGCGGATTCGCCCCAGAGCGCGAAGAGCTCGCCGGCAGGGGCGCCGGGGTTTGCCAAACGCGTATGAAAATCCGCGGAAGTCGAGGTGATCTGATCGACCGTGGTGCCGACGAGTTCAAAAACCGGCGGTTGGCCGAAAACGCCCGCGACATCGGCATACGTGGTGCCAATGCGAATTTCGTCGACAAGATTCACACTGGGCGCAGGGGCTGTGTTCCCATAACCTCCGGCGCTCAAATAACCAAACGTTTGGGTACCTGTCAGGAGTGTTGTCTGAATCGTGGCCATCCACGAAGTGGGCTCTTCCGGCGTGGTGACCACAGAGGCCTGAATAAGATCGTCCGTGCCTTGGACATTGCGGGTGAATTTAAGTGTCACAAAATGCGTGTCGTTCGGAGTGGCCGTGGCGAGGAGTACCTGCGTTTGTCCTCCGGCCATGAGAACAAGACAGATCCGCGAGCCGCTTTCGTCGATGACCCGCTTGTAAGCAAGGACAAAGCCATTGTCAACACGTGGCAAACTTGTGTTGCCGCCGGGAGAGGTCGCGGAGAGTCCAATTCCAAGCCACAGACCATCGACCTTCCACGGAGCAAGGTCTTGATAACGCATCAAAGCGCTAAAATAAAAATCACCCGCGAGGTTGCCCGCCGGAATGGTGCGGAATGCGGTGCGGTACGTGTTGGTCGCGATGTCCCGGTTGTAACGAATCGCTCCCTCTATAGGTGTCAGGGAAATGCCGGACGGATAGATGAGCCCGGTTGCGTTGACTTTCAATCCGGTTGTGTCGTTACTCCATTTTCCCGGCACAGTGAATCCCACAATGCTCGCGTGATTGACGTTGTTAGCCCCCAGATTCGCCTCCGACACATACGCGCCTGTTCCGGAAACCGGAATGCCGTCGTAATAAAGCAATGTCGCAGAGGCCATGCTGACGGAGAAAAGAAACGCCAAGGAAACGTGCATGAAGCGGGATGGATTTTTCATGTAAGACCTCTGTCTGTTTTTTGAACGCGAAAGACACCAACATGTGAAACGCACAAAAGTGTATTTCAGGGTTGGGGAATAGCATGAATGAACGACAAAGGATTGTCAAGCGAAAACACACCAGGACACAATCTAGTGTAGTACTTTCAAAATGCGTCGCATCAATATGAGGCATGTCGTCATTGCTTTTGGCTTGTGCCGCGCGTCGGAAGGATTTATGCTTTTCACCGGTAAACCCCAAGGAGGCACAGATGATTCCGCAATGGCTGATTGAAAAAAAACGCGAGGGCGGCGAATTGACCGCGGAGGAGATGCGCTGGTGGATCGCCGCGTACACGAAGGGCGACGTGTCGGACGCGCAGATGGCGGCGATGGCGATGGCGATTTATTTCAAGGGCATGTCGTCCGCCGAAATCGCGGTCATGACCGAGGCGATGATGAACAGCGGCGATTCGGTCGATTTTTCAACGTGGCCGAAACCGACGGCGGACAAGCATTCGACCGGCGGCATTGGCGACAAGATTTCGCTGATCCTCGCGCCACTCGCGGCGGCGGCGGGAATGGCGGTGCCGATGATGTCGGGCCGCGGCCTGGGCATCACGGGCGGAACGCTCGACAAGCTGGCGGCGATCCCGGGATTCACCACGCAGATTTCGCTCGACAAGATGAAGCGCGTTTTGACGGACGTGGGTTGCGTGATGATGGGCCAGACAGCGGGCTGGGTGCCGGCGGACAAGAAGCTTTACGCGTTGCGCGATGTGACGGCGACGGTGCCGAGCCTGGGGTTGATCACGGCGAGCATCATGTCGAAGAAACTCGCGGAGGGCGCGGAGACGCTGGTCTTCGATGTGAAGTGCGGACGCGGTGCGTTCATGCGTAAACGCGAGGATGCGCGCGCGCTGGCGGAGAGCCTGCTCCGCGTTGGCCAACGCCTGAACCGCAAGGTGGTCGCGCTGATGACGGACATGGAGGAGCCGCTGGGCCGTGCGGTCGGCAACGCGGTGGAGGTGACGGAATCGCTGGAGGTGTTGCGTGGCAAAGGGCCGCGCGACGTGCGCGAGCTGACGATCGAGCTGACCGCGTGGATGGGCGTGTTGTCCGGCGTGTTCGCGGATTTGGAGAACGCGCGTGCGAAGCTCGCGGCGTTGCTGGACGACGGCCGCGCGCTGGCCATTTTCCGCAAGATGGTGGCGGCGCAAGGCGGCGATCCGGACGCGGTGTTGCCGCGCGGCAAATTGTGCGAAGCGGTGCGCGCGGAGAAGGGCGGATGGGTTCGCTTTGTCGACGCGGAGAAGATCGGCCGCGCGGTGTTGCAACTCGGCGGCGGCCGCGTTCAACCGGGTGATGACGTGGATTTGGGCGTTGGCATCGAGGGTCTCGCACAGTCCGGCGACCGCGTTGCAGAAGGCGCGCCGCTCATGACGCTTTTGGCGAACGACAAAACACGGCTCGTGGCAGCGCTCGGGCTTTGCCACGACGCCGTGGAGGTGGCGGAGACGCAGACTGCGCCGCGCGCGAAGGTGCTGGAGGTGGTGCGCGGCGAGGGTTGTGCCGCTGGTTGACATTCCGCGTTGAAAGCTATATATTCGCCACTCCCTCTGAAACAAATGTTGCGATGTAAAAACGAGGTTCTCAATGCCGAGTGTCAAAAAATCCACGATGAAGAAAAAGGTCGTTGCCAAAAAAGTGACGAAGACCAAGGCCACGGCTGTGCCCGCTAAAACCAAAAAGAGCGCGCCGGCAAAGGCCGTTTCCAAAACCTTGGCCAAGGCAAAACCCGCTGTCAAAAAAATCGCACCCGCCAAAAAAGCCGTTGTTGTGAAAAAGGCCGCGCCGGCGAAAAAGATCCCTGCCAAAGCGCCGGCCAAAGCCCCTGTCAAGAAAGTGTCAAAGCCTGTGTCTGTAAAACCCGTTTCCAAACCTGCCGCGAAACCCGCTGTCAAGAAACATGCGGCGCCGGTTGTCAAATTCGTCGAGCCCAAGGCGGCGCCCGCCAAAACTCCTGCGAAGAGTCCCGCGAAAAGTTCAGCGAAAGCGTCGACACCGGCCGTTGCGCCGACCATCGTCATCCGTCCGTTCAGCCGCTCGGCCGAGGCCAAGAAAGCCGTCAGCCCCGTCCAGTCCGGCAAGCCGCAGAAGCTCACCGCCTCCGAGCTCAAAAAGCTCCGCGACGAACTCGTCACCATGCGCAACCGCCTCACCGCGAAGACCAACGTCATGCGCCAGGTCGCTCTCGAACGCAACGACGAAATCACCACCGAAGAGGACAGCATCGATCAATTTGACCGTCTCTTCGAGATCGAAAAGATCGCCTCGGTTCAGGAATTCATCTACCTCATCGACGAGGCGCTCCACGCGCTTGACGACGGCGTTTACGGCACCTGCCAAAAATGCTCCAGCCACATCGAAAAGGCGCGCATTCAGGCCCTTCCCTTTGCGAAGACCTGCATCCGTTGCCAGCACGAAACCGAGCGTCAAACGCGCGCGTAACCCGTCATGCTCAAGCGCGCCATTCCGCTCGCCATTTTCTTCATCGCGCTGGACCAGTCACTCAAGCTGCTGGCCCAGCGTTCGTTTGCGCCCCGTGGCTCGCGCGTGGTCATTCCCAATTTTTTTGATCTCTGCTACGTCCTCAACGAGGGTGCGTCGTGGGGAATCTTTCACGGCTGGCGTTGGCCGCTTGTGATTTTCGCTGTTGTTGCGGCAACGTTGCTCATTGTCTTCCGCCGGCATGTTTTTCCGCCGCAGCATCCGCTTCCCGGTCTGACGCTTGCGCTATTGCTTGGCGGCATCATTGGCAACCTCATTGACCGCATCCGCCTTGCCGCGGTGATCGACTTCATTCACGTCCACTGGTATCAGCACAGCTTTCCCGTTTTCAACATCGCGGACGCGTGCATCTCGGTCGGACTCATGCTGTACATTGGCGGGCAAATTTACGCGGAACGCCAAAGCAAGCGCACCGCAGAAGAGTAACTCAAACGTCGAGCTGGCGCGTGGCGGCGTCGAGGGTGATGCCACGGAGAAGGAGCCGTTTGCGACGGCTGGTTTCGCCGTTGAGAAAAACGACGTTGCGTTTGGGCAGGCCGAGGGTTTCGGCGAGAAATTCACAGAGCGCGGCATTGGCTTTGCCATCGTTGGGCGGCGCCTGGAGGCGGATGCAAAGGTGATCGTTCTCAACGCCGCGCAATTCGGTTTTGGAGGCGCGGGGCGTGGCCTTGACGGAGATGACGCAACCATCGTCTGTGGCAGTGATCCAGGGCATGGCGGTCAGGTGAGATGCGCGACCAGCGTCATGAGATGCCGGTGAATCCAGTCGAGGGCGAAGAAGAAAAGAAACGGCGTCAGATCCATCATGCCCACCACGAGCAATCCGGAAAAATGGCCCAGCAGAAGGCGCGCGAAATCGCGTCCGCAGGCCGCGACAGGACTCTGCGGCGTGATCAGGCCGACCAGGGAAACGACAATGGCCAGCAGTGTGCACTGGCTCCAGACTTGAAGCGTGCCGATGAAACTCGTGAGGCTGAAGACGAACGGCGTGTAGAAGAGAAAACGCAGGTTGTCCGGTCGCAGGATGTCGCCTGTTGCAATGATTGAGCGAATCGACGACAGCATGGGAAGCGTGTGTTGGATCACATGGATGAGATACATGCAAATCGGCGCGAGGAGCAACTGGTACGCGACAGGCGAAATCTTGCCGACAGGCCGCGTGAGGAGGTCGGCGACTTGTCCGGCGCGATCCAGGCGCGGCTTTGACATGAGGCGAAGCAGGGCATAAATGCAGGTGATTTGAAGCGTGAAGACGAAAAAGTTGGCGACTTCATGGGCGATGTAAACATAAAGCGGCGCGCTTCGAACGGGGGACAAAAAAATGAACGTCTTGATCGTGAGCGCGGCCAGCAACGCGATGGCGGCCAGCACGCGATTGGAAAGAAACGGGAGCGCGTGGTGAAAGAAACCGAGAATGCGGTCGACCACGCGCATCGGAGCGGAAATGAAGGGATTGAAGAAAAACGTGTTTTCATCCTCCGTCCAAATGCGGCACCAGAGGAAAAGAAGGAAAAGGTTGATGGCGAGGTCAAGGTAAGGCATGTTACTCCGGCAGGTTCGCGCCGTTTTGGCGGAGCGTGTCGCACAACTGGCGGGTGTCGAGGCCGCAGGCGGTCTGGTTGTGTTGGATGGCCTGCACGGCGGCGGTGCCGGCGGCCTGGCCCATCATGGCGGCGGCGGGCATGACGCGGATGGAGCCGTGCACCTGCCGGTCGCTGGAGTTGCAACGCCCGGCCACCCAGAGATTCGTCCAGCCGCGCGGCACAAGAATGCGGTACGGAATGCCAAAGGACTCGCCGCGACCGAGCCGGCACTTGTCGGCGAATTCGTCGCAGAAGCGCCGGTACTCTTCGTCCGAGTCGTTCATGACGTGAATGTCGACGGCCTTGTTGAAGAGTCCGATTTGGTCGTCGAATTTGCGGCGCGCGAGATAGTCGTCGATCGTCAGCTCGTACTCGCCGACAATGCGGCGCGACTCGCGGACGCCGAGCAGCGAACCGGTGGCCAGCAGCTCGATCTCCTCGCAGCCCGGCACATATTTTTTGTAGAAGCTCACGTACTCCTGCACGAGCTGGCGGCCGCGGATCATGGCGGCGGAAAGGCTTTTGTTGTTGAGCGCGTCGGTGCCGAAGACGTGTCCCGCATTGGTCATGGAGGACGTCTTGCCAATGCGGAAAAGTCCGGGCAGATGCTTGTCGCGATGCGAAAAATGTCCGTCGCCAATCGCGGTCTCCAGGTATTGCTGCTGGTGGTCGGCGCAATTTTGAAACGGATCCTTCGTGGCACGCGTCCAGTCAATGCCACAGCACAGCGAGCAGAGCGTGGGCGGCATGGGCGGCGGCGCGTTGTAACCCGCCACGCGGCATTCGACGCCAGCGAGATTGCAAAGCACCGCGTCGCCCGTGGCGTCGATGAACGCCTTCGCGGGGACAAAGCGATGGCCCTCGATATTGTTGACGATTACGCCGTTGACGCGGCGGTTCGCGACATCGACGTCGACATCGATCACGCGCGTGAAGTAACGAATCTCCACGCCTGCGGCGGTCGCGAACTCGTCGAGGATCAGCTTCAACCCCTCGGGTTTGAACGGCGTCCAGAAGTGGTAAAACTTGCGCCAAAAATCCGGCACCACATGCGGTGACGTGAAGCCGCGGCTGTGGAGCGTTTCGATCAGCTCGCGCATGAATCCGCCCACGAGCATTTTCTCGCCGTCGGCCATGGGATCCCACGCGGTGACAAGTCCGTTCGAACCCATGCCGCCCATGCTGCCCATCGCCTCGACGAGCAGCACGCGCGCGCCAAGACGCGCCGCGCAAATTGCCGCCGCTGAACCGGCCGGGCCGCCGCCCGCCACGACGAGGTCGTACGGCGTGTCGGTGGGAATGGAGCGTGTGAAAGTGTAGTTCATGTTAGCCAACCTGGTTGACGGGACGGCCCGCAAAAAAGGCCTTGAGATTGTTGACCGCAATATCGTAAAGCCGCTGGCGCGCGGCCTGCGTGGCCCACGCGATGTGCGGCGTGACGATGCAATTTTTCGCCGCGAGCAGCGGGTTGTCCGGCTTCGGCGGCTCGGTCGAAAGCACGTCCGCGGCAAGACCCGCGAGGCGGCCCGCGTTCAGCGCGTCGGCCACGGCCTGCTCGTCGAGCAGCGGACCGCGACCCGTGTTGATGAGAAGGGCGGAGGGCTTCATGCGCGCGAGGCGCTCGGCGTTGATGAGTTGCTGCGTCTGCGGCGTGAGCGGACAGTGCAGCGACACGACATCTGCGCGTGCGAGAAGTTCGTCGAGTTCTACCCACGGCGTCGCGTCGCTCTCAAAGCGCGTGCGTGAATTCACGATCACGTTCATGCCAAACGCCTGCGCCACGCGTGCGACGCTTTTGCCGATCGCGCCCCAACCGACAATGCCGAGCGTCTTTCCGCTGAGCTCGATGAGCGGTGTTTTGGTGAAACAAAAATCCTTCGCGCGGCACCATTCGCCGTTACGCACCGCGTCTGCGTGAAGCGTCACATGTTGCGTGAGTTCGAGCAGCAACGCGAACGTGTGTTGCACCACCGACGGCGTGCTGTACGCCGGAATGTTCGTCACCACAATGCCGCGTTCCTTTGCCGCCGCGAGGTCGACCACGTTGTAACCGGTCGCGAGCACGCCCACATACTTGAGCTTCGGCAGTTGCTCCATCAGTGCGCGGTCGACGATCACCTTGTTCACCAAAATCGCCTCTGCGTCTTTTGCGCGCGCGACGCGTTCCTCCGGCAACGTGCGATCATACACCGTGCACGCACCCAACGCCTCCAGCGCATCCCACTTCAAGTCGCCGGGATTCAACGCGTAACCATCCAGCACCACAATGTTTTTTTGCATGGGGCTTAGTATAGGCGGCGCCTCGTAAAAATAAAAGTCCTGATTTTTCTCACGGCAATGCGATATGGGTGGGGCGCGACCGCCGGGCTTACGACAAGCTTGTATCCGCAACGTAAGCGACACAAAATAACCGTCAGTCCAATGCCCGGCGCGGTGCGATGGCGCACTCCCATCGGCGGTCGCGCCCCATCCTTGATGTTACCTTTGCGCGCTGTGGCGTGGCAGAGGCTCTGC
>JAVBOU010000231.1:0-5737 GCA_031550185.1 Kiritimatiellia bacterium
TATCCTGGCCCTCGCGAGGGTCAGGATACGGTTGATGGTGTTTCTGTTAAGACCTGTCAGGACGGCGATTTGCACGGCGTTGAGGTCGAGCGCAAACTGCTTGGTGAGGGCTCTGAAATGAACCTCCGAAATGTGAGAATATTTGAGATACTTGTTTTTCATGGAAATCACCTGTGTTTTAACACGTGTTGTTGAAGATTTCCACTCTAAACTAGTCTTGAACCTTGATTATTTTAGCGTCCCCAATGATTAATGTTGTATGCGAACGTCTGAAAAAACGGGAAACGCCACTTCGACTGAAGGATAGTCTCGAACATTTTATGAAAAAGGAACTGCAATATGCGAAATATGTAGCAAACAAATTATCGATTAGATTGGAGTTGCTTGACACAGGAATGAATAAAGAAGATATCCATAAAAAAATAACTTCAATCATAAAAAATTAAATTAATTTTACACAACATTACGAGTCGTATTTTTTGTGCGATACATCGTCTCTGAATCCATGAACCTAAAAATGAAAATGGGATGGTCTGAAATTGAAACAAATCCCATTGCTCCGAGATAGGATTTGAGTTCATAATTTATTACCCATCATAGCATTAGCGAATTATAATCTCTAAATTTCAGGCTTTTTTTTGAATCAAAACTCCTCTCTGTTTCACGCATCCATAGGGTGAGATATTTCCTCCTGTCAAAATTTTGGTTGATGAATTTTGCCTCGAACTTTCGACCCTCAATCAGTAATTTGATGTCTTTGCGAGTTCCATGATTGCGGTCGAGGTTTATATTGGCATAAAACACGTCCTGTCGGTTCACCGGAACGGTGAAGCCCTCGTGCAGGATGGACCAATCAACTTCCTTTTTGTAGATATACAACTCAAACAACATAAACCAAGAATATCACATAAAAGTTGTAGTGGCTATGGTGTAATCGTCGTTCTCCAATACACTCCGTCATGTCGGAATGTTGGTTACAGTTTGCGGTCGTGTGAAGGATCCCATAACACTATTCGGTTGGGGCAAATGCCGGTGATATCATCATTGGTAACCGCCTTGGGCATCGCACATAAATACCCCATTCTGTGGCGTGGCGCCACGAGGGGCTTTGGGGTTACTCTTCGGTTTCTTCGATGATGCCTTTGCCGGAGTAGGTTTCGAAGAGGTGGCGGTAGCGGCCGTTGGGGATGGACATGAGGGTGTCGTGGTTGCCGTGTTCGATGATGCGGCCTTTGTCGATGAGGACGATTTGGTGGGCGTTGCGGATGGTGGTGAGGCGGTGGGCGACGATGAAGGCGGTGCGGTTGTGGAGGAAGCGGTTCATGGCGAGCTGGATGGCGCGCTCGGAACGGGTGTCGAGGGCGGAGGTGGCTTCGTCCATGACGAGGATGGCGGGGTTGGCGAGGACGGCGCGGGCGATGGCGAGGCGTTGTTTTTGGCCGACGGAGAATTGGACGTCGCGGGAGCCGATCTTGGCGTGGTAGCCTTGGGGAAGGGCGAGGATGTCGTCGTGGATTTCGGCGATTTTGCAGGCGTTGATGACGTCGTCGAGGGAGGCTTCGGGACGGGCGTAGCGGATGTTGTCGGCGATGGAGACGGTGAAGAGCATGGATTCCTGGAGGACGATGCCGAATTGGCGGCGGAGGGAAAGGAGGGTGAAGTCCTGGATGGGTGTGCCGTCGATGGTGATGGCGCCGGAGTCGATGTCGTAGAGGCGCATGAGGAGGGAGAGGAGGGTGGTTTTGCCGCAGCCGGTGGGGCCGACGAGGGCGATGGTTTCGCCGGCGTTGACGGTGAGTGAGAAGTTTTCGAGGACGGGTTTTTCGGGGATGTAGGCGAAGGAGACGTTGGTGAATGTGACGTTGCCTTTGACGTGGGGGATGGCGCGGGCGGTGGGGGCTTCGACGACGGTGGGGGCTTCGTTGAGGGTTTCGAAGAGGCGTTCGGCGGAGATGCGGACGTTTTCGAGCTGCTGGGCGAGCTCGGAGAATCGGACGGCGGGCCAGAGGAGCTGGACGGAGTAGGCGGTGAAGGCGGTGACGTCGCCGTAGGAGGCGGAGCCGTTGAGGACCATGGCGCAGCCGAGGAAGAAGATGACGACGCGGCCGATGTCGCGCAGGAGGGCGGTGTTGAGGGAGAAGTTGGAGCCGGCGATCTGGCGGTCGCGCATGAGGGAGATGGCGGCGTTGCTGTGGTCTTCGAAGATGGCGTTTTCGTAGGTTTCGTTGCCGTAGGTTTTGACGGTGAGGTTGGCGGCGAGGCGGTTTTGGACGCCGGAGGCCATGCGGTCTTCGGAGGCGCGGTGGGCGTGGGTGAGGCGCTTCATGCGCTGGATGTTGAGGCGGTAGTTGATGACGAACATGAAGAGGAGGAGGAAGAGCGGCAACGCGAGGCGCCAGTTGATGAAGAGGGTGGCGGTGATGGCGAAGGCGGCGCAGACGAGGTCGGAGACGATCTGGACGGTGGTGGCGGAGAGCATTTGCTGGAGGACGGTGCTGTCGCCCATGAGGCGGTTGATGAGCATGCCGGTGGGGTGGCGGGCGAAGTAGCCGACGCCGAGGTTGAGCATGTGGTCGTAGACGGCGCAGCGCACGCGCATGACGAAAGTCTGGCCGATGTAGGCGGTGCCGAGGGTTTGGAGGTAGCCGCAGGCGGAGGCGACGACGGCGGCGGCAATCATGAGCACGCCGATGACGAGGAGCTCGTTGTGGCGGCCCTGCTCGATGACGCGGTTGATGATGGCGCGCGTCAGGAGGGGCGGCAACATGGCGACGATGGAGAGGACGCCGGTGAGGCCGATCAATCCCAAGAGCTTCCAACGGAAGGGGTGGATGAACGTGGCAATGCGTGAGAAGGTGTTCATTCGGCGGGTGAAAAAAGTTTCGCTCAGGATAGCATTTTTGGAACGGTGAGGCAAAAAGTATGAGGCCGTGGGGGGGGATTTTTTTGGGGGGGCGACTACGACGACTACGGCGACGACAGCGACTACGGCGATGGCGATAAGCTTTGCGTCAAAGAATGTGCGTGTGCATTTAGCTTGTTCCGCGTGGCTGGAATCGCCTATAATGCGGGGCATTTTTCTGAACCTTCAGGAGTTTGCAATGATCACTCGGATTGATTTGAATGGCGCGCAATGGACGGTCCGGCAGGCGGACACGCGGAAGACGTATCCGGCAGTGGTGCCGGGAACGGTGCAGGGGGATTTGCTGCGCGCGAAGGTGATCCCGGATCCGTTTTACCGGGACAATGAGAAGCTGGTGCAGTGGGTCGGCGAGAAGGAGTGGATCTACGAGCGGACGTTTGAGGCGGCGGATTTTGCGAAGTGCTCGCGCGTGGTACTGTGCTGCGAGGGGTTGGACACGCTGGCGACGGTGCTGGTGAACGGGAAGGTGGTGGGCAAGTCGGAGAACATGCACTGCTGGTTTGAGTTTGATGTGAAGGGCGTGCTGAAGAAGGGGAAGAATTCGCTGGCGGTGATTTTTGCGTCGCCGTTTCCGTATTGCGCGGAGAAGGCGGCGGCGTCGCCGCACAAGATGAACATGTGGTGTCCGCCGCATGAGGAGACGAACCGCGCGTGGATTCGCAAGGCGCAGTGTCATTTTGGTTGGGACTGGGGGCCGGTGCTGGTGACGGCGGGGATCTGGCGGCCGATGTCGATCGTGGCGTACAATGCGGCGCGCATCGCGGAGGTGAGCGTGCAGCAGGCGCACACGAAGGAGTGCGTGCGGCTGGATGTGGGCGCGGAGCTGGAGTTGCTGGAGGCGGCGGACGCGGAGATTGTGGCGCGCGTGAAGTTCGCGGGCAAGGTGGTGGACGAGGCGCGCGTGCCGGCGTCGAAGCGGGCGGCGTTGAAGCTGTGCGTGAAGGACGCGCAGTTGTGGTGGCCGAATGGTTTGGGCGAGCAGCCGCTGTATGATGTGGAGGTCGAGGTGGTGCAGGGCGGGACGAAGCTGGACGCGATGACGAAGCGCGTCGGTTTGCGGGAGCTGGTGTTGTCGCGCAAAAAGGATGAGTGGGGCGAGAGCTTTGAGTTCGCGTGCAACGGCGTGTCGTTCTTCAGCAAGGGCGCGAACTGGATTCCGAGCGACAGCATTCTCACGCGCATGACGCGCAAGACGTACGCGGATATTTTGGGTTCGGCGGCGGCGGCGAACATGAACATGCTGCGCGTGTGGGGCGGCGGGATTTACGAGCAGGATTGCTTTTACGATCTCTGCGACGAGCTGGGCATCTGCGTGTGGCAGGACTGCATGTTCGCGTGCTCGACGTATCCATCGTTCGACAAGGAATGGATGGCGAACGTGAAGGTCGAG
Source organism: Kiritimatiellia bacterium (assembly GCA_031550185.1). Classification (GTDB taxonomy): domain Bacteria; phylum Verrucomicrobiota; class Kiritimatiellia; order RFP12; family JAVBOU01; genus JAVBOU01. Next base: position 4,314 of record JAVBOU010000231.1, read on the forward strand.
TTCGAGCAGAACATCACGCGCCTGAGCACGCACGCGTGTCTCGCGCTGGTCTGTGGCAACAATGAGCTCGAGCAGGGTTTGGTCGGCGACAACGGCTGGGACAAGGGTCAAATGACGTGGGCGGATTACAAGGCGTTGTACGACGTGCTGATCCGCGATGTCGCCGCGAAGTGCGCGCCGCAAACAAGCTACTGGCCGGGTTCGCCGCACACGCCGCCGCCTGGCGACCGCAAGGATTTCAACGACCCCACGCGCGGCGACGGACACCTTTGGGCTGTGTGGCACGGCAACGAGCCGTTCGAATGGTACCGCACGTCATACCACCGTTTTTGCAGCGAGTTTGGCTTTCAAAGCTTCCCCGAACCGCGCATGATCGAGACGTTCACGCTGCCCGAGGACCGCAACGTCACGAGCGCCGTGATGGAGCACCACCAGCGCAGCGGCGTCGGTAATTCGAAGATCATGCACTACATGCTCTCCTGGTACCGTATGCCGGTCGGCTGGGAAAACACCGTCTGGCTCAGCCAGCTCCAGCAGGGCATGTCCATCAAGTACGCGGTTGAACACTGGCGCCGCAATCAACCGCGTTGCATGGGCGCGACGTACTGGCAGCTCAACGACTGCTGGCCGGTGGCGAGCTGGGCGTCGCTCGACTACTCGGGCCGCTGGAAGGCGTTGCACTACATGGCCCGCCGCTTCTTTGCGCCGCTGCTTGTTTCCATCCTCGAAAAGCCCGAGCAGGGCATCGCCGAATTGCACGTTGGCAACGACCTGCGCACCGCGTTCAAGGGCCGCATCGAGTGGAGCGTCACGCTGCTCGACGGCACCGAAGTCCGCGCCGGCACCAAGGCCGTCAAGGCCGACGCGCTCAAGACAGCGTGCGTGAACGTCGTCAAGATCGGCGACTTGATCGCGAAGCACGGTGCCAACCAGCTCATCGTCTGGGTTTCGCTGCACGATGACCAAGGCGCGCGCGTCGCGTGGAACGTCGCCACGCTGGTTCGTCCGAAGCACATGCCCTTGCCGCAGCCGAAGATCAAGGTCGACATCAAGGCGTGGGATGAAAATAGCTTTGCCGTCACGCTTTCCGCCAAGACGCCGGTGTTGTGGGTGTGGCTCACGCTCAAAGGCGTTGACGCTGATTACGATGACAACTTCCTTTGCCTCGAGCCGAACTCGCCCGTGCGCATCCGCGTCACGCCGAAGAAGCGCATGACGCCCGCCGCCTTTAAGGCCGCGCTCACGACCGCGTCGGTGTGGGACACGTATCAGGAACAGAAGTAACGGCATTCGTTGCAAAAACCGCCTGGTGGCGTGGCCGGACCTCTGCCACGCCACGATTTTTAATAAAGGTGGGGCGCGACCGCCGGGCGCGCCGGGGGATTGGATGGACGTTTGTCTTTTGTCGCTTGCGTTGCGGATAC
>JAVBOU010000134.1:0-18643 GCA_031550185.1 Kiritimatiellia bacterium
CACGCCGGACAAAGGTGGTTTCAAAATCCGCGGTGATGGTGGAACGCACATTGCGGCTTTGGCACGGTATGACGACGCCGAATGTCTTCAATGTTTGGCAAAAACAAGCGTTAACTATCTATAAGTGAAAACTCTCGAAAAATCACTCCTTCTCACACAGTTCGCCGGCCTTACCGGCCTCTCCCGAAAGCACGCCATCAAACAACTGCGAAAATCAGCTATAAATAAAACGAAACGCGGTCACCCACGGCGCCACGACAAACACGCCCGCGCTCTGCTCACCACCTCTGGCGCCTCGCCGACTGCATGTGCGGCAAGCTCCTCCACACCCTGCGCACCTGCTCCCGCCCCTGCCGCAACTCCGACAACGCCCACGTCGAACAAAAAAAACGGCCACCGCGTCCGCCGCCTCTTCGGCTACACCCGCCTCGACAACCCCACCCAACGCCTCCCACGTCAGCAAACGCTTCGAACAACACCCCCAAACCCCTGCCCAACACCTCCTCGCCACCACCGATCCCCTTGCCCTGCGCACCAAAATCCAAAAACTCCTCCATCACTTTGATCACCTCAAACTCAACCCCACCCCCTAACCCCATTTCGGCGTCACCTCTTGTGACGCAACCTCAAACCATTTTCGGTGTTGTTTTCATTTGACGCAACGGGGTGCGGGGAAACTTTTAAAATCGAATGAGGTCGTGGCAGAGGTCATGCGCTGCCACAATTGGTTTCACATTTTCCGGAGGCGTGTGGTATGCTTTATGCAAAAGGAAATTTTTATGTTACGTTTTGTTTTTTGTGTGATGGTGTGCGCGGCGTGGTCGGGATTTGCCGAGGTGAAGTTGCCGCGCGTGCTGGGAAGCCACATGGTGTTGCAGCGGGGGATGGCGGTGCCGGTTTGGGGAACCGCGGAACCGGGCGAAAAAATCACGGTGACGTTTCGCGACCAGACGAAGACCACGGTCGTCGACGCGGAGGGCAAGTGGCGCGTGGATTTGGATCCGCTGCAAGTCGGCGAGCCGGCGACGCTGAGGGTGAACGCGATCGAGCTCACGGATGTGCTGGTTGGCGAGGTGTGGGTGGGCTCCGGCCAGTCGAACATCGATTCGCCGGTGAATGAATACACGGGGCAGGACCCGGTGTTGCGCGCGGCGAAGGAGAAGACGTATCCGCAGTTGCGGTTGTACCACAGTTGGCGCGGCAACGGCTGGCGCGAGGCGAATCATCCGGATGTGATCGGCGGAACGTCGGCACAACTTTTTTATTTCGGGATGCTGCTGCAGGAGAAGCTCGGCGTGCCGGTGGGCGTGATGGAGGGTGCGGTCGCGGGTTCGCCGTCGGCGCCGTTTTTGCCGCAGGAGGGGTTCGAGGCGGACGCGAGTATTCAGGCGGCGCTGCAACGCTGGGACAATGCGCATCCGTTTGAGGAGCGTCAAAAAAATTACGAGACGGATTTGGCGAAATGGAAGGACGCGGTGACTGCGGCGATGGCGCCGGAGACGCCGGATTTTGAGAAGGTGCCGCGGGAGATTTTGGAGAAGCACCGCAAACCGTGGGCGCCGCGCCGCGCGGTGGACCGCCGCACGGGCGACGCGTTTGACAAGCATGTGCGGCCGATGATTCCGTACGCGATCCGCGGCGTGCTGTGGGACCAGGGCGAGGGCGGCGCGGGGTTTGAGCACGAGCTGGGCATCTGGCAGCCGCAGACCATGCGGGCGTTGATTCCGGCGTGGCGGAAGCTGTGGGGGCAGGGCGACTTCCCGTGGTTGTACGTGCAGAAGCCGAGCGGCGGCGGGTGCGCGTTGGATCCGCAGGACCCGGTGAACGCGGGCGCGATGGCGTTCGGCCCGCTGCCGGAGTGGGTGCCGGACAACGATTATTTTTCGTGGTTGCGACGCGAGGCGTACAGCGTGGCCGCGGAGAACACGAACACGTTTCTCGTGATCACCTCCGACCTTGCGCCGGGCGTGCATCCGCCGAACAAGTCTGGCTACGCGGCGCGCGACGTGCTGGTGGCGCTCGGCGCGGTGTACGGCAAGCCGCTGGAATATTACGGGCCAAAATACGCGTCGATGAGCGTCGAAGACAACACGCTGCGGATCGCCTTCACGCATGTCGGCAAGGGACTCGTCGTGCCGGAGGGCCAGCCCTTGCAGGGCTTTTGCATCGCGGGCGAGGACCGGCGTTTTCATTGGGCCGATGCAAAAATCGACGGCGACACCGTGGTGCTGTCGTCGCCGAAAGTGACGGCGCCCGTTGCCGCACGTTACGCGTGGTACTGGCCGCTGACCTGGGCGAATCTTTTCAACAAGGACGGACTGCCCGCGATTGGTTTTGCGACAGACAGGTGGTGAGTTAATAAGTTGCCACAAGGTGACAAATGATGAAATGCGGTTTTGCGTCTTTTTGTGGGGTTCCGGCGATACCCATTTTTTCGATCGGGTTCGCACTTGGCGCGGAGATGCCCGATGAAGTCAAAACGTTTTGCGACACGGCGGTTTCCGACAGCGCGAAGGTACGCGTCAGCGTGGAGACGTTGAAAGTAAATTATCAAATTTTAGAAGCGGAGGAAACGCCATTCGAAGCCACATACAAGGTGGCGGACATGCCACAAAAAGGGGTTTGCGCAACGTTTTTTACAGGCGAGCCTCTCGCCCGCTTAGTGACATTTACGAGGAAGTTGGGGAACCGCCATCCATCAACCGCAGAAAAGAATATGCTGAATGGGAAGCCAAAATGGATACAAAAAAAAGAAATAATTCCAAATCCATTTCCTGAGTCCGTTGTATACGTTGACGAGAAGGCAGGCAAACAGACCAAATACAAGTTTACCACGGAAGGGATGTTGATTATTTATTTGGCGCATTTCGACGAGCTGACGCAAGCGGTTAAAATCACTTTTCACGATCGTACCGAGCATCAGGTGTCTGACTTTTTGAAAGTCCAAAACGGCTCGGCAACAGGGCTGGAATATGACTTTGACAAAGAGGGCAGGATTGCCAAGACGGTTGACCATGGCCCTCCGCGAAACGAACGGCGTTCGTCCATTTCATGGAATGAATATACCATTCCGATCGTATTCACCAAAAAAGACACCCAGTTGTTCATGTTCGGCGTTATAGACGAAATCCTTAACTCCCCGGAAAGCATGGATTTTTTGAAGTCGCCAGAAGGCGAGGCATTCATTAAGTCTCCTGAAGGCAAGGCGTATTTCGAGACCCCCGAAGGCAAGGCGTTTTTGGAATCGCCCGAAGGCAGAAAACTTATCCAGCAAGGTTTGCTCAAACAGCCTTTATGAAACAGGGGCGTTATAAGTTGTCCCTGTGTGTTATTTCCATTTTAACTTTTTTTGCCGGCTTGGCAGGCCACAGGTTTTGGGACAAAAGGCACGCCACCGTCATCGGCTCGGAATTGTTTCGTTCCCCGATCAGCACATCGTGGGAACGCACCTTGCCGGTGACCCTCCAAAAATAACGCGTGGCGTGGCACGATCCCTGCCACGCCACAGCATCAACGCGCTATCGATCCCATCCCGTTTCCGGGAAAACTTGTGTTGGCCAAGATCCATCATCATAGTCGATCCACCACCCTTTGCCTTGCCCTCCGTCTGGCGCAGATAAATACCAAAGCGAAGTTCTCGCACGAATGTAAGTGTAAAGTTGATAAAATTGTGCGTCCGGTAAATCCATTTTTCCATAAAACACCTTGTCAGGGTAAGGTTTTTGATTCGCGGCATTATACTCAATGCGTAAAATTTTCGAATTTTCAGGAAGTGGTTGATTCGCGGCTATTTTTTTGTCTAAAACCAGAATGACAGGTTCAAGCCTTTGATAGCCTTTTATAATATCTTTTTTGCTCGGCTCGCTATTAAACAATAATTGCAAGCACAAACAACCTGCAAGAAGCGTTCCGGGTGCGTATTGGACTTTGAAAATTTCCTTTTCCGTGTTTGACGCGGCGCGGTCGGATATGTTATCGTAATTCGCTTCTGCACCACCGTGCAGGCGTTGCGGAAAGGGCACCGCTTTCGTAAATGACCCTCCCTGGCCCAAGGGATGTCCTGGAGTATATTCTCATGGCGATCAAAGTTGGTATTAATGGTTTTGGCCGCATCGGCCGCATGGTGTTCCGCGCAGCAGTGAAGAACTTCAGCAAGGACATCGAAATTGTCGGCATCAACGATTTGTTGGATGCGGATTATTTGGCGTACATGCTGAAGTTTGACTCGGTGCACGGACGTTTTGACGGCGAGATCAAAGTCGAAGGCAACATGCTCGTGGTCAACGGCAAGAAGATCCGTTTGACCGCGGAGAAAGTCCCCGCAAATTTGAAGTGGAACGAAGTCGGCGCCGACGTGGTGATTGAGTCGACCGGCCTCTTCCTTGACAAGACGACCGCCGAGGCGCACATCCAGGCGGGCGCGAAGAAGGTGATTCTCTCGGCGCCGTCAAAGGACGACACGCCGATGTTTGTGTATGGCGTGAACCACAAGTCGTACAAGGGCGAGACGATCATCTCGAACGCGTCCTGCACGACGAACAGCCTCGCGCCGATCGCGAAAGTCGTTCACGAAAAGTTTGGCATCAAGCGCGGTCTGATGACCACGATCCACGCCGCGACGGCGACGCAGAAGACCGTTGACGGTCCGTCGCACAAGGACTGGCGCGGCGGCCGCGGCATCCTGGAAAACATCATCCCTTCCTCGACCGGCGCGGCGAAGGCGGTCGGCGTGGTGATCCCGGAGTTGAACAAGAAGCTCACCGGCATGTCGATGCGCATTCCGTCGTCGGACGTGTCGGTCGTCGACCTCACGGTCGAGCTGAACAAGCCCTGCAAGTATGAGGAGATCAAGGCCGCGATGAAGGCCGCTGCCGAAGGCGAGCTCAAGGGCATTCTCGGTTACACCGAGGAGAAGGTCGTGTCGACCGATTTCCGCGGCTGCCCGCTCACGTCGATTTTCGACGCCGATGCCGGCATCCAGCTCGACGACACGTTCGTCAAGCTCATCGCCTGGTATGACAACGAGTGGGGTTATTCCAACAAGGTGCTGGAAATGGTTCGCGTCGTCGCCGGTTGCGGCTGCGGTTGCCAGTGCAAGTAATTTAGCTTTTGAAAAAGCCTACGGGGCGGGTGGTCACGAACCGCCCGCCCCTTTTTCTTTAACATCCAACAGGAGCCTCCATGAACAAAAAAACACTTCGCGACGTCGACCTCAAAGGCAGGCGCGTCATCATGCGCGTTGACTTCAACGTGCCCATCAAGGGCGGTGTCATCAGTGACGACACGCGCATCCAAGGCGCGCTTCCCTCCATCCGTTACGTTCTCGATCAGGGCGCGAGCCTCATTCTGATGAGCCATCTTGGCCGTCCGAGCGGCAAAGGTTATGAGGCTGATTTTTCCCTCGCGCCGGTTGCCCAATATCTCGCCGGCCTTCTCAAGAAGCCCGTTGCTTTTGCCGCGGATTGCGCCAAGGCCGCCGACCAGGCGAAGGCGCTTCAGCCCGGCCAGATTCTCATGCTTGAAAACACTCGTTTCTATAAGGAAGAAGAGGGCAAGGCGAAGAAGGCCGACGGCATGTCCGACGACGAATACGCCGCCAAAAAGGCCGAGCTGAAGGACAAGCAGAAGAAGCTCGCGCAGACTCTCGCCTCTTACGCCGATGTGTACTGCAACGACGCCTTTGGCTCCGCCCACCGCGCCCACGCCTCCACCGCCGTCATCTGCCAGTTCATGAAGGACAACGTCGCCGGCTTCCTCATGGAAAAGGAAATCGAATATCTCGGCGCCGCGGTTGAAAAACCCACGCGCCCCTTTGTCGCGATTCTCGGCGGCGCCAAAGTTTCCGACAAGCTTGCGGTTGTCCAAAACCTCCTCGGCAAAGTCGACACCCTCATTATCGGCGGCGGCATGGCCTACACCTTCCTCAAGGCACAGGGTTGCGCCATCGGCAAATCCCTCTGCGAGGACGACCAGCTTGACTACGCCCGCGACATGCTCAAAAAAGCCCAGGAAAAAGGCGTCAAATTCCTCCTGCCGGTTGACAACATCGCGGCCGACAAGTTCGCCGCCGACGCCGCCACGCAAACCGTTGGCAACACGATTCCCGACGGCTGGATGGCGCTCGACATCGGACCCAAGACGGTCGAGCTCTACGCCGCGGCCATCGCCTCCGCGAAGACCGTTGTCTGGAACGGCCCCATGGGCTGTTTCGAGATGCCAGCCTTTGCCAACGGCACCATGGGCGTCTGCAAGGCTGTCGCCCAAATCAAGGCCAACGGCGGCGTCTCCATCATCGGCGGCGGCGACAGCGTCAGCGCGGTCAACGGCTCCGGCCTCGCCGGCCAGATGAGCCACATCTCCACCGGCGGCGGCGCCAGCCTCGAATATCTCGAAGGCAAGGCCCTCCCCGGCGTGGTCGCCCTCAATGACAAATAAACGCCACACCGCAACGCCCCCGCGTGACACGCGGGGGCGTTTTTTTTGCCATGTCATTTATATTGCGTCAAAAGCAAAAATCATGTATCCTCCAAATAAGTTAAATCATGGACATCCCTAATCTACAGGCAGGGACGCTTTCGCGGCGCACGGCGATTTTCGCGGTGGCGCGGTGGATACAAACGTCTGATTTTCCGGAGCGTTTGATCGCCCAGACGCAGGATCACTCCTTTGTGCTGTCACTGGTCTATGAAACCGTGAAGATGCGCCGCATGTTGGACTGGGCGCTTGTCCAGCACCTTCACAAAAAAGCCTACGGCTTTCTCGAGGCCTCGCTGCTTGTCGGCGCCTGCCAGATTCTCCGCATGCCGGAAATCCCCGCTTACGCCACGCTCAACTCCACGGTCGAGGCGGCCAAAAGCATCGCCCGCAACACCGCCGGCATCGTCAACGCCGTCCTCCGCCAAATCCTCAACAACCGCGAATCCCTGCTCCAAAATCTCGAACGCCAGCCCCTCGCCGTCCGCCTTTCCCATCCCGACAATCTCGTCACCCGCTGGCGGCAGCGTTATGGCGACGACGCCACCGAAGCCCTGTGCCGCTGGAACAACGAACCCGCCCAAACCTCCCTCGCCCTGCTCCCCCACACCGGCCTCTCCGCCGCTGATTATCTCCGCCAGGCCAGCGACGCCGACATCCCCCTCACGCTCCATCCCGCGGCCCCCGCCACCCATCTCCTCGTGCCGCACGGCTCACCCCGCCTCGACACCTTTCCCGGTTACGACCGCGGTCTTTTCATCGTCCAGGATCCCGCCACACTCCACGCCATCGACCTCCTCGCCGTCCGCCCCGGCCTCTCTGTTCTCGACGCCTGCGCCGCGCCCGGTGGCAAGACCCTGCAAATCGCCAGCCGCATGATTCTCCCCGACGCTGACGCCATTCACGGTCGCCTCGTCGCCATGGAAAAGCATCAGGATCGCATCGCCACCCTGCGCGCCAACATCGACCGCGCCGGTCTTCAGGGCATTGACATCCAACATGCCGACGCCGCCGCTGATTCCGAACCCGTCGAACGTTTCGACCGCATTCTCCTCGACCTTCCCTGCTCCAACACCGGCGTCCTCCGCCGGCGTCCCGACGCCCGCTGGCGTTGCACCGCCCGTCGTTTCCAGCTGCTTCACGACACCCAGCGCGCGCTCCTCTCCGTCGCCCTCCGCCGCCTCGCTCCGTCCGGCCGCCTCGTCTATTCCACCTGCAGCCTCGAGCCCGAGGAAAACCTTCAGCTCATCCACGCGGTCCTCCGCGACGCCCCTGATTTTCACATGACACAACACAACGAAACCCTCCCGTGCAACGACCACACCGACGGCATGTTCGCGGCCGTCATTGAAAAGGCAACCGTGACATGACGATACAAGACGCCCTCAATCCGCTCCATGACCGGCTGTTGAAGATCGACTCCGCCCTCCTCTCCGCGCTGCCCAAATGCAAGCGCCTCCGCGGCCCTTCAAAAAAAACCGCCCCCGCCGCCATTCAGCCCTCCGAGTGCCTTGCGTCTTACGCCGACGACATTGTCGACAACTACTACTGGCACTTCTGGCGCCAGGATTCGCAACGCGCCTTCTCCGCCGAGCACGACACCTGCATCGGCCTCCTCCACCAGCGCAACGACTACGCGTGCGAAGCCGCCCGCATCAAGCACGAATTTGCCTCCCCCCTGCTCAAGCACGCCATTGAGCTCAAGGAGCGCTCCGCCATCGAATTTTTCATTGTGAACCGCGACGGCGAGCATGACCTCCTACGTCACGTCCGCTTCGCCGCGCTCGATTTCGATTATTCCGCCGACATGATCACCCAAGTCGAAGTCGCCTACACCGCCTGGGTTCTTCCCTTCTTCCGTCACATCCAGGTCAACTGGCTCATCAACCACGGATGATTCTCTATTGCCGGTCAGTTGAGGGATAACGGTCAATGAACGCAAGCCAGAGTAAGACAGCACATTGGCGATTCATCGGCGTACCTCACACAAGCCCCAACGGGGCGGGATTAGCCGCCAAAACAAAACGCCACATGTATCGTGGCTTCACGCGGCATTTGCGATGACGTGGAGGATGGCGTTGAAGTTGAGCACCGCGTGCATCGCAACCGGCGTGAGCAACGAGCGCGTGCGGGCGTAGCCGAGCGCGAGGCAGAGGCCGACGACAAAGAGGGCTGGCGCAGCGGCGGCGTTAAAGTGGATGAGGCTGAAAAACAAGGCCTGGTAGATGACAAGCGGACGGAAGGGTTCGACATGGGCAAACGCGGGCAGGAGGACGCCGCGAAAGGCGGTCTCTTCGACAAGCGGAACAAGGGTGAAAAGATACACACCGAGCACGGTGCGCAAAAGAAGCGGCGATTCGGGGTTGGCGAGTTGCAGGAGGGTGTCCTGGGTGTGCACGGGCAGGCCGAGAACGTGGAAGATGAGATGGGTCAGAAAGCCGGCGGCAAAAACAGGAAAGAGCATCATCACGCCGTAGCGCAAACCGGCGCGGATATTGTGCCACGCGGTTTGTTTGTCGATGCCAAAGGTTTCGGCGAGCGAGCCGCCGGAGCGGCACAGCAGGGCGGCGGCAGGTGCGCCCCACAGCAGCGTGAAGGTCATCAAGAGGAGGAGGTTGGAGTGCGACAGGCGCGTCGTTTCGCCGGCATGATGAAAGGAGGCGAGGATATTGAGAAGCAGAAAAAAGAGCGCAATGCCGACCACGATCAGGCCGTCGAAAAGCGACACCGAGGGGCGCGCGAGGTTGACCGGTCGCAGGAGACTCGCGCGGCGCGCGGGGTTGAAAAGATGCGGGCGAAGCAGGAGGATCGAGGCGATCAGCATGAGCCCGGGAAGGAAGCTGAGAATATGTTGGATGAGTTCAGGCATGCAGGAGCGCGCGAGGTGAGGTGGAGAGGATTTCGCAGCCATCGCGGGTGATGAGCGCGACGTCCTCAATGCGGACGCCGGTGTTGCCGGGCAGATAGATGCCGGGTTCGATGGTGACAATGTGGCCGGGCGCGAGCGGTGTCGTGGAGGCGGGCGAAAGCGAGGGGGATTCGTGCACTTCAAGTCCGAGCCCGTGGCCGAGTCCGTGGCCAAAATATTTGCCATAACCGGCCTTTTCGATGACGGCGCGCGCAATCGCGTCGGCGTCGGCACCGGTCATGCCGGGGCGGATTTTCGCGGCGGCGGCGCGGTTGGCCTTGAGGACGACGGCGTGGATGTCGGCGAGCGTGGCGGAGGGTTTGCCGAGGCAGAGGGTGCGCGTGAGGTCGGAGCAGTAGTAGTCGCACTTGATGCCGAAGTCGAGAAGCACGGCCTTGTTCCTGGCGAGTGTGGTGGCGTCGGGCGTGTGGTGACACTCGGCGGCATTGGGGCCGAAGGCGACAATGGAGTCGAAGGCTTCGGTTTCGCCGATGACGCGCATGATCATGTCCATGTAGGCGCGCGCCTGCCACTCGGTCACACCGGGCGAGAGGTCTGCGGCGATGGTTTGGAAAACGCGGTCGTTCATGGCCACGGCGCCGCGGACGGCCTTTTGCTCAAGCGAACTTTTGACGGCGCGCTGGGAGGCGACAATGGGCGAGAGGTCGGCCCACTCCGTGATGTGGTTGAGCGGCGCCTGCAACGCGCAAAATCCGGAATGAGGAATGGCGTGTTCGATCGCGGCGCGCTTCCAGGTGGCGGTGAGTTTGGCGAGAAGGTCGCCGGTGTCAGGCGGACGCCGGAGGTCGGCGCAGTCGAGAAACGGAACCTGACGTTTGGCCGCGGGGAGGTAACGGAAGTCGGTGAGGAGGCGGGGCGCGCCGCGGGTGTCGACGAGGAGGATGCCGTTGGAGGCGTGGAAGCCGGTGTAATAAAAACGCGCGACGCCGGAGACGACGAGGGCGCCGTCGAGCTTCAGGCGCTTGAGCGTCTTGATCAACATTTTGAGGCGTTTCTCATGCTCGGCGGGCGGGAGAGACGAGGGGGGTTCGAGGATGCGCATGTTGTTTACTTTGTGCTGGGAGGTCACCGTGTCCGGAGACGCGAGCGCGGCCGCCTTGTCATGAGCGGAGTGGCGCGTTTGAAAACTAAAAGTCAAATTCGATCTGCGAGGTCGGCGGCTCGTGGCACGGGTTGACCTCTGCCACGGCGCTGGGCGGCGGGGCGTTGTCGAGGAGCGTGTCGATGTCGGCTTCGCGGAGAATGGGGAGGTTGTTTTTGTTCGCCTTGTCGATTTTTTGCGGCGAGGGGTCGTCGCCAATCAGGAGATGTGTGACGGACTTGGTGAGGTCGCTGGCGAGCGTGGCGCCGGCGTTGGCGAGGCGCTGGGAGAAGGCGGCGCGCGGCACGGAAAGTGTGCCGGTGATGAGGATGCACATGCCGGAAAGCGGGCCGTGAACCGCGACGCGGGAAGCGCTGCGCGGGTCGATGTTGAGGCGAAACAGATGCGTGGTGAGCTCGTGGCCTTGCGGGGACTGAAAGAAGGCGATGAGGGTTTTGACGGCTTCGGGTTTGATGTCGGAAACGAATTTGGGCGGCGTGTCGTGATTGATGCACTCGGCGGCGCGCGCGACGACAAGGCGTTCGCCCAAATGCTGGATGCGCGCGCAGACGGCGTGGAAGGCGTCGGCACGTTGCTGGCGCGCGGCGGGTTCGAGGGTGGCGTTTTCGCGCGAACGGGGGTTGAGGTTTTTCGCCTCGTCGTAGGCGGCGTAGAGCGCGTGGAGATCCATGAGCACGGGCGAGGCGGGCAGCGCGGAGAATGACGTATGAAGCGACGCGATACGTTGCGCAACGGTGAGACCGATGTCGGGGATGCCAATGGCGAAGAGCCAGCGGTGGAGCGGCAGATCACGCGCGGCGGCGCAGGCGGCGAGGAGACGCTGCGCGTTTTTTTCGCCGAAGCGGCGCGGGCGTTCGGCGTCGTCAAGCGTGAGGTTGAGCTCGGCGAGTTGCGCGGGCGAGAGAGAAAAAACGTCGAGCGGATGAGTGACGAGTCCGCGGTGAATGAGCGCCTCGGCCACGACGCTGCCGAGGGTGTCGAGGTTGAGCGCGTTGCGCGCGGCGAGATGCTGGAGGCGCGAGGAGAGTTGCGCGGGACACGCGGGGTTGGGGCAGCGCAGCGCGACTTCGCCGGCGGTTTGCACGGCGGGCGCGCCGCACGCGGGACACGCGGCCGGCATCGCGTAGGGCGTGGAATCGGCGGGACGCTTGTCGTGAATCACGCTGTCGACCGCGGGGATGACGTCGCCGGCCTTGCAGATCCAAACCGTGTCGTGAATGCGGATGTCCTTGCGCGCGATTTCGTCGGCGTTGTGGAGCGTCGCGCGGGCGATTTCGGAGCCGGCGAGGTGGACGGGCTGGAGCTCTGCCACGGGCGTGAGGACGCCGGTGCGGCCGACTTGCACGGTGATGTCGCGGACAATGGTTTGCGCGCGTTCGGGCGGGTACTTCCACGCGCGGATCCAGCGCGGCGCGCGCGCGGTGAGGCCGAAGCGGTCGTAGAGACGGCGGTCGTTGACCTTGACCACGGCGCCGTCCATTTCAAAGGGAAAGTCGTGGCGAAGCGTTTGCAATTCGTCGATGGCGCGGCGCGTGGTCTCGATGTCCGGGCAGAGGCGGCGCCACGAAAAAGTCTTCAATCCAAAATCCGCAAGCGTCGCGATGAAGGCCATGTGCGTGGGGAAGTCGATGCCGTCGAGCTGGCCCGTGGCGTAAAAGACCGCGTCGAGCGGACGCTTTGCCACGAGCTTGGGGTCGAGCAGTTTGAGCGAGCCCGCGGTGGCGTTGCGCGGGTTCATGAACGGCTCCTGTCCGTCCGCCTCCTGCTGCGCGGTGAGCGTGAGAAAGGCGTCGCGCGGCATGAAGACCTCGCCGCGCAATTCGAGCAGCGCCGCGTCGCAGGGAATGCGCAACGGGATTGAGCGCAACGTGCGGATGTTTTGCGTGATGTCGTCGCCGACCTCGCCGTTGCCGCGCGTGGCGGCGCGCACGAGCGTGCCGTGCTGGTACGTCACAGAGAAAGCGACGCCGTCGCACTTCGGCTCGATCACATAATCCCAGCGCGCGTCCGGCAACATGCGGCGGAGCTGCGCGTCGAAGTCGAGAAGGTCGTCCGCCGCGTGCATTTTGTCGAGGCTCAGCATGGGCGGCGAATGGCGAACCTGCGCGAAACCCTTGAGCGGCGCGCCGCCAACGCGGTGCGTGGGCGACGACGGATCGTCGAGCTCGGGGTGGCGCTTCTCCAGCGCGAGCAGTTCGTTGTACAGCGCGTCGTAGTCCGCGTCGGAAATGTCAGGCCGCGCGTCGACGTAATAAAGCCGGTCGTGGCGTTCGATTTCCGTCCGGAGAAAGAGGATGCGCGCTTGTTGTTCAGAGAGCCTTGTCATGATGTTCGACGAAGTATTTTAACACAGACGCAGTTGCTCACGCCACAACTCGATCAATGGCGCCGGGCAAAGGCACTTACTTTTGACGCAAACACGCAAGGGTTCGCAAAGATTGGTTTTGTCATTCGTGGTTGAGCGACGGCACGGAAGGTTGTATGCTTGTGATTCTTATGAGCTACTCCCGCGTATTGTTTTGGCGTGACAGTCCCAAGGTGAAAATGATTTTCGGCCTTTTGGTCGGCACGTTGTTCACGCTGGTGACGGTGCCGGCGGGGTTGTTCGCGATGGCGTACTGTCAAGGAAAAGAGTCTTTTTCATGGGCGTCCTTTTGGCCGTTTCCGGTGGGGATTTGCCTCTTCGTTTTGGCGATGTCATGGGGTTACGTCGCGCATGTTTTGCGGCGTGCGTTTCATTGCTCCAGACGAACTGCGGGCGTGATGGCGGTGGTGTTCGCGAGTCCGCCGGGCGTCGCGGTGGTTCTGTTGGCGTGCGCGTTGAAGACGCGAAACCGCGCGGCGTTGTGCGCGCTGGCAATCCTCGCGCTTGCCGCAACGCTACTGGCGCGCGTTATTTGCATGGCGCCGTTTGCGTGGCAGACGTATGTATTGCAGGCGCTGTCGCTTGTTGTTGTCATCGCCTATGTTGCGACCATTGTGGTGTCGCCGCCTGAACGGCGCGCGTACAAGTGGGCGATCGCGCCGGTGCTGGTGTATACGCTCGGGGTGGCGTTCATGACGCTCGCCGCCGCATGGCTCGACAACCGCGCGAACCGTCTCGACGCGGAGTTGACCAACCGCACCGGCGTGTCATGGACGTTGAAGGATGCAACTGATTTTTGTACGAACGGCATTTCCATGACCAATGGACCCTACGCCATGCTTTACACCAACGACGTGCCGTTTCCCGATTGGAGAGCGATCAAACTCTTCAAGGTACACGAGCGTTTCACGCAAGAGGATGTCGACCGTTACACGAAGTTCGTTGACGCCAACGCGGAAGCCATCGCGTTGCTTGATGAATTAACCGACCTCGCCGTCTACCGTCCCGCGCTTGATGAACCGCCGGGAATTGAATGCTTTTTTAATGGCATTTTCCCGTATCGACTCATCCACTGGGCACGGTTTTACCAATGGAAGATCAACGTGGCGGCATACCAGGGCGATGTGCCGATGGTCATGGATTGCCTCCGGCGGTTGCGCAACATGTACGGTTGGATGGATGCCTCGCCCTTGCCGTTCGGCCAGATGATGGCCTCGGTCGTCGATTCGATCCGCCGGGGCGGAGTCGCTCGCGCCCTTCCGCAACTTCACACGGACGTCCTGCGTGAACTGCAAGCCGAAATCGCCAGCCAACTTGCCGGAACGCCGCAACGCCGGCGCATGATGCTCATGCACCGGCGCGTCATCATGCGCAAGGTGCAGGAAGAATTTGAACGCCGGGTGCTGGACAACTCCCGTATGTTGCGCGCCGTTCCCGGTCTGCCGCAGACGTTAACGCTTTGGCAAAATCACGAACGCCTGACCCTCTTGGGGCATCTCCAACACATCCTCGTCGCGATGAATCAGGACGAAGACGAATTTGACCTCGCGTTGCAATTCATGCAAAGCGAGGACAACATAAGCAATTTTTTTGTACGCTGTTTGGGGGAGGGTGACGAAAATTGGTATGACGCGATGAATATCACAATACGGAATGACGACTGCCGTCGCGCCGCGCTGGCGGGCATTGCCGTTGAGCGCTATCGCCGCGAACGCCACGCGCTTCCCGAATCACTCGACGCGCTCGTGCCGGAATTTTTGGATCGCATTCCGTCCGTCGCCTCCAGAAAACGCCTGCAATACCAGGTCAAAGAGTTCGAGCAAATCGTCAACACAACAACCAACAGTGTCAACGGCTTCGAGATTTCCGTTGGCGCGACAAACTCGTCGCGGCGCGTCGATTTCACGGTTTTGCTGGAGTGAGCGGGCTCATAAGGGAACCTCGTTGGGGTATAACGGTTATTGTCTATTATGGAGTGCGGCGATGCGACGGTGAGTGTATATTCCAACATATCCAATGTCCTTAATCACATAAAAGGCGCAGCACAGCCGCACCACTACACCATGTGTGAACCACAGAAAAATTTTACCCCCCGCCGTCGGCATCGCGAGCCGCACGAAGAGGCCCGGTTAATTTGGCTGAATAGTCGCAAATTTTTCGCTAAAACCCTCTTGTTGCGGCTCGCGGGGACGCTCGCCCTCCATGTCCAGGTATTGAAACACGTCCGATGATTATGCGGTTGTTGTGTTTTCGCTTGTCGGACGGCGGGATTTTGTTTATATTTTTGTGCTTCACTTTTCAGGAGATTTTTCCCACATGCGAACCTATGTTGTTGCTGGTAATTGGAAGATGAACAAGACCGCGGCGGAGACGCGCGCGTTGATCGCGGAGATCCGCAAGGCGACAGACGACGGCAACGTCGGGCTGCAGGTTGTGGTGTGCCCGCCGTTCACCAACCTCCAGACCGCGGCCGAAGCCCTCGCGGGTTCGAAGGTCGCGCTCGGCGCGCAGAACATGCACTGGGAGGCGTCGGGCGCGTTCACGGGCGAAATTTCAACGGCGATGTTGAAGGAGCTCGGCGTCACGCACGTCATCATCGGCCACAGCGAGCGCCGGCAGTATTTTGCGGAGACCGACGAGACGGTCAACAAGAAGGTGAAGGCGGCGCTGGCCGCGGGATTGATCCCGATTGTGTGCGTCGGCGAAACGTTGCAGGAGCGCGAAGGCGGCAAGATGGAGGCCGTGGTGACGGGGCAGGTCAAGGCCGGCCTTGCGGGACTTTCGGCGGAGCTTGGCGGCGTGATCATCGCGTACGAACCGGTGTGGGCGATCGGCACGGGCCGGACGGCGACGGCGGCGCAGGCGCAGGAAGTGCACGCGCTGATCCGCGCGACGCTGGGCGAGCTCGCGGGTTGCGAGACGGCGGCGAAGGTGCGCATCCAATACGGCGGCAGCATGAAGCCGGACAACGCGAAGGAGCTGATGGCACAGGCCGACATTGACGGCGGGCTGATCGGCGGCGCGGCGTTGAAGGCGGCGGATTTTGCGGCCATTGTGAAGGCTGGTTGTTAAACCCATTTGTCGAGGCAAAACCATGAGCATTGTGATTCCCGTTCTTTACATTTTGATGATTCTCTCCGCGCTCCTGCTGGTCGGCGTCGTGCTGTTGCAGAAGAGCAAGGACAGCGGCATGGTCGCCATGGGCGGCGGTGTCGGCGAGGCGCTTTTCGGCGCGCAGGTCGGCAGCTTCCTCGTGAAGGCGACGATCGTGCTGGGTTCAGTGTTTCTGATTTCGGCGCTGACGCTGTCGGTGATCACGAGCAAAACCGACAAGGGCATTGGCACCTCGAAGATGCGCGATGTCCCCGCGTCGCCCGCCGTGCCGGCCGAATCGTCGCCGATGCCGGTGGAGCAATCGCCGGTGCCGGTGGATTGAGGCGCGCGGCATCGCGGCAAAAAAGGAACCCTGCCCCTCGCGGGCGCGGTTCCTTTTCGCGTTCAGCGGGCGCGCAGTTCCCCCTTGACGTGAAGCCCAATCGCGCCTAACCTATTACACGTTTTTTCCGGAGGAACGGTTCCGTCCGGAGACCACAACCTCACAAGGATCCGCAATGAGCAAAACCATCCGTGTCGGTGTCATCGGCACCGGCGGCATCGCCCGCAGCCAAGTCAACGCGTTGAAGGAAATCCCCGGCGTCGAAATCACCGCCCTCGCCGACGCCAAGCTCGATATCGTCGGCAAGTTCAAGGCTGACCTTCAGCTCGACAAGGCCGCCGAGTACAGCGACTGGAAAAAACTCGTCCTCGACAAGAACGTCGACGCCGTCACCGTCTGCACGCCCAACGGCCTCCACAAGGATCCCGTCATCGCCGCCCTCAAGGCCGGCAAGCATGCCATGGTTGAAAAACCCCTCGCCATGAACGCCAAGGAAGGCAAGCTCATGTGCGACACGGCCAAGGCCGCCAAAAAGACGCTCACCATCGGCTTCCAGCAGCGCTTCCGTCCCGACGTCCAGTACGTCTCCCAGCTCGTCAAGGACGGCGTCCTCGGCGACATCGTCTACTGCCGCACCCAGTGGCTCCGCCGTCGCGGCATTCCCTCTTGGGGCGTCTTCGGTCGCAAGGATCTCCAGGGTGGCGGCCCCATGATCGACATCGGCGTCCACGCCCTCGACATGGCCCACTACATCTGCGGTCGTCCCGCGCCGCTCACCGCCTCCGGCGCCTGCTACACCTACCTCGGCAACAAGAAGCCCGAAGCCACGCCGCCGTGGGGCGAATGGGATTGGAAGACCTACACTGTCGAAGACCTCGCCGTCGGCTTCCTCCGCTTCAAGGGCGGCCTCTCCATGACCGTCGAAAGCTCCTTCGCCGCCCACATTGAGGAAGAAGTCTTCCGCCTCCAGGTCATGGGCACCAAAGGCGGCGCCATGCTCGGCAACGGCGTCCCCGTCAAAGTCTTCACCGACATCAGCGGCAAAATGGTCAACATCCAGACCCCCTGGCTGCCCAACGACGACTGCTTCAAAACCAAGATGAAGAACTGGATCGCCGTCCTCCGCGGCGAAATGGTCAACGACGCCCCCGGCGAAGACGGCCTCATGGTTCAGCGCCTCCTCGACGGCGTCTACGCCTCCTCCGAAAAAGGCAAGGAAGTCGACATCTCCAAATAGGGCTAAAACCAAGGGCTAAGGGTTAACAACCCTTGGCCCTTGCGCTATTCCGTTCAAACCCCTTTTCGTCCTCAGCCCTCAGCCCTTTCCTATGACCTCCGACCAAATCCTCGCCCGCGCCAAAGAAGTCCTCGACATCGAAATCAACGGCCTTGTCAAGGTTCGTGACTCCCTCGACTCCACCTTCTCCCACGCCGTCGAGCGCATCTTGAAGACCCTCGAAGGCGGCGGCAAGATCGTCGTCACCGGCATCGGCAAAAGCTTCCTCATCGCCGAAAAAATCTCCGCCACCCTCGCCTCCACCGGCTCCACCTCCGTCGTCCTCAACCCTGTCCAGGCCATGCACGGCGACCTCGGCATCCTCACCGACAAGGACATCCTTCTCGCCCTTTCCTACTCCGGCGAATCCGACGAACTCCTCGCCCTCATTCCCGCCATCCGCCGCCGCGGCATCCCCATCATCGCCCTCACCGGCCGCCAGGAATCCTCCCTCTCCAACCTCTCCGACATCATCCTCCTCGTCAACGCCGGCCACGAAGCCTGCCCCTTCAAGCTCGCCCCCACCACCTCCACCACCGCCACCCTCGCTCTCGGCGACGCCCTCGCCATGGTCCTTCTCGACGCCGCCGGTTTTGGCAAGGAAGACTACGCCAAGCTCCATCCCGCCGGCGCCATCGGCCGCGCCCTCCTCCTCACCGTCCGCGACATCATGCGCATCGGCGACAAGATTGCCACCCTCCGTCCCGACGCCACCGTCCAGGACGCCATCATCGCCATGACCCGCGCCCAATCCGGCTGCGCCTGCATGGTCGACAAATCCGGCGCCCTGCTTGGCATTTTCACCGACGGTGACCTCCGCCGCATCACCCTCTCCCGCCAAAACGATTTCCTGACCCAGCCTCTCAAAGAGGCCATGACCACCTCCCCCATTCGCGTCCGCGACAACCAGCTCGCCGTCGACGTCTTAAAAGTCTTTGAGCGTTACAAGATCGACGACCTCCCTGTTGTCGACGCCGATGGCCGCCTTGTCGGTTGCGTCGACATTCAGGATCTCCCGCGCATCAAGGTGCTGTAATATTGCTAACCTTTTCGTGGGGTGG
>JAVBOU010000116.1:0-6533 GCA_031550185.1 Kiritimatiellia bacterium
CCACGCGGCCATCTACGCCGGCAACAACAAATGGTGGGAAGCCACCCGCCCCGGTCACCCGCTCGGTCTCGATCGTGCCTGGACGTCGAACGTGTCCTACGGTCGGGCCTGAGTAGCGAGCCGCATGACCTGACACCCGCCGGTGGCGCCTCGCGCGGCCGCTCGCCCTCCAATTTGAAGCTGGTTTTGGAACACGTCTCATCATCCGTGGCAACGCCTCACCTCTGCCACGGATGATTTTTCACATTCCCCAATTCCCCGCCCTCCCCCCGTCCCCATGAACCTGCTCCACCACGAGCACACCCTCTGGTCCGCCGCCCCCGCCCTCCGCCTCGCCGGCATCGACGAAGCCGGCCGCGGCCCCCTTGCCGGCCCCGTCGTCGCCGCCGCCATCCTCATTCCCCCCGCCGCCATCGACACCCTCTACAACGGCCCCCTTGCCGGCCTCACCGACAGCAAGCGCCTCACCCCCGCCCAGCGCGACCACTACTTCGCCCTCCTCACCACCCTTCCCGGCATCCGCCACGGCATCGGCATCGCCTCTCCCGCCGAGATCGACCAGATCAACATCCTCAACGCCACGTGGCACGCCATGCGCCGTGCCACCGAAGCCCTTCCCCTTCTCCCCGACCACGCCCTCGTCGACGGCCTTCCCGTCAAGGGCCTCCCCTGTCCCTCCACCGCCATTGTCAAAGGCGACGCCCAATCCCTCCTCATCGCCGCCGCCAGCGTCCTCGCCAAAGTCACCCGCGATCGCATCATGGATGACCTCGACAAAACCTACCCCGTCTACGGCTTCGCCGCCAACAAAGGCTACGGCACCACCGCCCACATACGCGCCCTCCACCAGCACGGCCCCTGCCCCCAGCACCGCCGAACCTTCCGCCCCGTCCAGGACCTCCTCACCTTCTTCCCCGGCTTCACCGCGTAAACGGTCCTCGTCGATTATGGAGTGCGGCGATTCATCGCCGCTTTTCTGTTATAGGGCGTAGTTCGTCAAATAAAAAAGACACCCTGCGTATTTTTTCGTTCATTGCGGATTCGTCAATTGCAGGACACCTGTTGCCTTTTTTTGCAAGCCGGCGGGTTCGAGGGAGACGGTATTCCGTCGAGTCCCGAAGCCGCCGGCTTGGTGTGGAGGAGGCGCCGGTAGAGATGTCGCAGGTCGGCTTCAATGTGTTGACGCAGCACGATCATGTTGGTCGATTGAAAGAGGTGTTCGAAGTGGGCGGCTTTGTCGGGTGAAAGGATGTTGCAGGAGGTGAGGCGTTCGTAGGGGGTTTTGGGGGTGTCGTAACGGGTGATGAAGGCTTTTCCATCGGGACGTTTCTCGCGGGAGAGGAGGCGTTTGCAGTGACGGAAGAGGTTGTTGTAGAGGGACCAGGCGGCGCAAATTTGCTCGAGTTTCTCCTTGAGCACGAAGGC
This sequence comes from Kiritimatiellia bacterium, assembly GCA_031550185.1. GTDB lineage: Bacteria > Verrucomicrobiota > Kiritimatiellia > RFP12 > JAVBOU01 > JAVBOU01. The sequence goes on from JAVBOU010000116.1 coordinate 1,426, forward strand.
GTCGAAGCGGATTTCGCCGGGGAGTTCGCGGACGATGGAGGCGTTTTTTTGTTCGACGCGGGCGTTGTCGTTTTTGTGGCAGGGCCGGGAGCGGGTGAAGGCGCAGGCGGGGAGCGCCTGGGTGATGAAGTGATGGACGTGGGCGTTGAGGAATTCGGGGCCGCTGTCGCTGTGGATGCCGATGGCCGGGAAGGCGGCGAGTGCGCGCACGAGGGAGAGGCGGGTTTCGTGGGCGCCGCGGTTCCATGCGGGGCGGCATTCGGTCCATTGGGTGAGGATGTCGGTGAGGGTGGTGATCCACATGAAGTTGCCAGAGATGTCGCCGCCGCAGAGGGCGACGGTGTCGGCGCAGAGTTGTCCGGGGGTCGAAGCGTCGAGGGTGCGGTCGGGTTGGCAGGGGACGAGGGATTTGAGGGAGTTGTTGCCGGAGGTGCGGTTGGGGCGGTGGACGAGTCGATGGGGTTTGAGCAGGCGGTCGATAGTGGCGGGGCTGACCTCGAGCAAGGTGGTTCGAACGTCCTCGGGGAGGCGCCCGTTCAAGGCTTCCCAGTCGGGCAGCCGTTTTTTGCCCATCGCCATTTTGAGGTAGGTCGAGCACATCATTCTGGAAGCTTTCCACAGTTTGACGAGTGACTTTTCAACGTCCGGGCCGTAGGTTTTTCCGCGACCTTTTTGGAGGCGGTAACGCCGGTTTCTGGAGAGCAGTTTGATGGCGTATTTGCGTTCCAGTCCGGTGGTTCGGGCAAATTCGTCGATGACTTTCCCGCGCGCGATGCGGGTCTTCATTGCCCGGTAGCGGTTGCGCAGGATGGCGTGGTATTCGTGGGTGGCAGCTCGACTCATTGTTGTCATACCCTCCATTTTAGCAGGGTGTCTCGCAATTGATGAATGCGCCGTGTGCGCAAAACCGTTGCCGATCCCGCAGGGTGTCCTTCATTATGAGTAACTGCGACAGTGCAATTTGCCAAAAATCAGCTGTTGACATCGCCCCGCGAATACGGTACATTTAACCACCTTTCCCGATTTAAAAGGACTGTTTCGTCACAATGAAGACCTTTGTCCCACAGACACCTACCTACGACACGCGCCGCTGGATCATCCTCGACGCAGCAGACAAACCGCTCGGCCGCCTCGCGGTGACCGTTGCGAATGCATTGCGCGGCAAAGACACGCGCACGTTTGACCCGAGCGTGGACACCGGCGCGTTTGTCGTCGTCATCAACGCCGAGAAGGTGAAACTGACCGGACGCAAGGACGAACAAAAGACGTACCAGACCTACAGCGGCTACCGCGGCGGACAAAAAATCATCCCCGTCGCCACCATGCGCGAGCGCCATCCTGACCGGATCATCAAGCTCGCCGTCTGGGGTATGCTGCCCAAGAACACTCTGAGCAAAAAGGCCATGACCCGCCTGAAGGTCTACGCCGGTGCCGAGCATCCCCATGCCGCGCAAAAACCGGCCGGGCTCGCCTAATCCGCTCATCAACCGTAAAGAAACTGAGGACATTCCCGAATGGTCAAGGATATAGCTGTCGCGACAGGTCGCCGGAAAACGGCGGTTGCCAGTGTCCGCCTCCGCTCAGGCGAAGGAAAATGCCTGATTAACGACGCCGACGCCGTCGCCTACATCACCAGTGACGCGTTGCGCAACTACATGATGCAGCCGCTCGTCATCACCGAAAACGTCGGCAAATTCGACATCATCATCACCGCCAAGGGCGGCGGTTCCAGCGGCCAGGCCGGTGCCATCCGCCACGGCATCGCCCGCGCCCTCATCGTCGCCGACGCCTCCACGCGCGAAATACTCAAGAAGGCCGGTTGCCTTACCCGCGATTCCCGCATGAAGGAACGCAAAAAGCCCGGTCAACCCGGTGCGCGCAAACGCTTCCAGTTTTCCAAGCGCTAATATCCAGCCGATTCATTCGACTGTCTTGGTTACCAAAAAACGCGGGAACGGCATCCACCGGATTTCTCCCGCGTTTTTGGCCTTTTTTACAAGGATTCCCCCATGCCCCTCATACGCCTCATAAAAAAAATCACCAGCGCGCTCACCGGCAAATCGTCCGCCAAAGCGAAGCCGAAATCCGCCTCCAACGACAAGCACCACGCCGCCGTCAACAAACGCCCCCACGCCAAGGCCGCCGCCGAAACCGCCGCCCGTGGCAGAGGTCGACCCGCGCCACAAACGCAACCCCAATCGTCCCCGTCCTCCCCGCGTCCCCCGCGCGGTCCCCGTCCGCCTCGCGATAACGCCCCCGGAAAACCCGCCGAACGCAGTGACCGCCCCGACCGCGGCGAACGCTCTGGACGCGGCGAACGTGGCAACCGCTTCGACGCGCCACGCGGCCGCTCCCGCCGTCCCGCCCCCGACCTCGCGCCCCTGCCCAAAGGCGACTCCCTCCGCCCCGGCGGCGCCGTCTCCATCGAAGAACGCGAACGCCGCAAAGCCCTCCACACCGAATGGAACCCCGCCTCCTACCAGGTTCCGCCCGAAGAAGGCAAACGCCGCTTCGAAGAATTTGCCCTCCCCAACGAAATCGTCCACGCCATCGCCGACCTCGGCTTCCAATACTGCACCCCCATCCAGGCCCTCAGCCTCGAGCACGCCCTCGCCGGCCGCGACATCGCCGGCAAAGCCCAGACCGGCACCGGCAAAACCGCCGCCTTCCTCATCGCCATCCTCACCCGCTACCTCCGCTCCCCCGAGGCCCGCAAAACCCAGGTCGGCCGCCCCCGCGCCCTCGTCCTCGCCCCCACCCGCGAGCTCGTCATCCAAATCTGCAAAGACGCCGACGCCCTCGGCAAATACTGCGGCCTCCGCTACCTCGCCATCTACGGCGGCATGGACTACAACCTCCAGCAGCGCGAAATCCAGGCCGAGCCCGTCGACCTCGTCGTCGCCACCCCCGGCCGTCTCATCGACTTCATCCGCAACGACATCCTCGACCTCGGCCACATCGACACCCTCGTCATCGACGAAGCCGACCGCATGCTCGACATGGGCTTCATCCCCGACGTCCGCCGCATCATCAACAAATGCGCCAAGACCCGTTGCACCATGCTCTACTCCGCCACCCTCAGCGACATCATCGTCCGCCTCGCCGGCCACTTCATGACCGACCCCTTCCGCATCGAAATCGAATCCGAATCCCCCACCATCGACACCATCAACCAAGTCGTCTACGCCGTCGCCGCCCGCGAAAAACTCACCATCCTCTACAACCTCCTCCGCCTCCATCCCGACGCCCGCGTCCTCGTCTTCTGCAACCGCCGCACCTCCACCGAATTCGTCGCCGAAAAACTCCACCGCCTCGGCGTCCGCTGCGACATCCTCAGCGGCGACGTCAACCAAAACCGCCGCCTCCAGGTCCTCGAAGCCTTCCGCGCCGGCAAACTCCGCGTCGTCATCGCCACCGACGTCGCCGGCCGCGGCATCCACGTCGAAAACCTCGAATACGTCGTCAACTACGACTTCCCCTACGAAGCCGAAGACTACGTCCACCGCATCGGCCGCACCGGCCGCGCCGGCCAGACCGGCACCGCCATCTCCTTCGCCGACGAAGACGAATCCTTCGTCATCCCCCAAATCGAAAAATACATCAACATGGAGCTCAAATGCACCCAGCCCGACGACGAGCTCTTCACCCCCCTTCCCGACCGCCCTCCCCGCGACACCAAACCACCCCGTGGCACAGCAACACCCCCGCCACGCCACGAACCCCAACCCACTGAAGCCTCACCCTCCGCCGTGGCAGAACCCCAGCCCTGCCACGAATCCGCCGGCGAAAACCACGCCGTGGCAGAGGTCGACTCCTGCCACCAACCCGAACCCGCTGGCGAAACCTCTGCCGTGGCAGAGCCTGTCCCTTGCCACGAATCCGCAGACGAAAATCACGCTGTGGCAGAGCCTGCCCCCTGCCACGACGAAACCCGTGGCGTGGCAGAACCCGCGCCACACCACGAACCCGCCGAGGCCCCAGCTCATCCCGGACCCGACGCCGTTTCCGCCCAAGCCCTTCGCGACAACACCCCGCCCGCCGTTGCACCCGAACCCGCACATCACTCCCGTCCGCAACGCTCCGAAGAAGAACGCCTCGCCGCCCAGCAACGCCGCGCCGAACGCCGCGAAGCCGGCGAGCGTCGCGAAGCCGAAGCCATCAAACTCAAAGCCCAGCGCAAAGCCGAACGCATGGCCGCCGCCGAACGCATGAACGCCGAACGTCACGCCGAAGCCCTCAAACGCCGCACCGAACGCGCCACCCAGCGCCAAACCACCGCCGAGCGTCACGCCAAAACCGAACGCTACGAAACCCCCGAAAAATCCCGTCGCCCGCAGCACCCCCCGCAGCAACCCCATCCCCGCGACGAATCCACCGGCGACGCCTCCACCTCCCTCCGCCAATCCAACTGGCGCACCACCCGCGGCACCCCCCCCATCATCCTCAACGGCCCCACCAAATCCGAAGAGTGGACCCCCGGTGGATAAATATCGCTGACCGGGGCGTGGCAGGACTCCTGCCACGCCACAAACATCATTTTGCGACGTTCCGCCGTTCGCCGTGTCGATGATTTTGCAGGAGCCACGCATGACATTTAAACAAATGTGGGCATCGTCGAGTTGGAATGACTACACGTGGGTGTTACCCGCCGTTCTCATTGCTGGAATGGCCATACTTGTTTTATTCAACTCGATTCAACGCGCTTTTTTAAGGCGGATAATGAAAATCATTTGCGCGCTGGTATTCATGGTTGTTGCGGTGCAGGCATCCTTTATGGGAATCAACGAAAAATGGCGAATCCGACACGAATGGTGGCGGCAGCACAACGATTCGTTGACCGAGCGGGAACGTAGCGCCCTCGTGGCCGACGGCGCCAATCTCACCCTGGGCCCATTAATTTTGGGCGGCGGTCGTGCGCTTCTTTTGTTCAGCATAACGGCTCTTGTGTTGCATTTCGTTGTGAAACGCAAAACCCATTAGCTCTTTATTTACGTCGATGACATCGGCAGGGTGGGGCGCGACCGCCGGGCGCGCCGGATATTGGATGGACGTTTATTTTTTGTCGCTTGCATGGCGGATCCAAGCTTGTCGTAAGCCCGGCGCGCCCG
>JAVBOU010000164.1:0-10202 GCA_031550185.1 Kiritimatiellia bacterium
AATGCGGTGGACGTAGGATTTTGAATCAAACGGCAAATGGTAATTGAAGACGTGCGAGACTTCGGGAACGTCGAGCCCGCGCGCCGCAACGTCGGTCGCGACGAGGATGTCGGCCTGGCCCTGGCGGAACTGGCCCATGACGAAACTGCGCGCGCGCTGCTCCATGTCGCCGTGCAGCGCCTTGACACTGAAACCCTGGCTGGCGAGCGAATCCACAAGCTGGTCGACCTCAATGCGCATGCGCACAAAAATGATCGCGCGACCCGGCCGCAACGCCTCGAGCAGGCGCACCACCGCGGGCGTGCGTTCGTTCTCCTCGATCACGTAATAGACCTGCCGCACGTCGGCGCAGGTGCGTTCGTCGTCGTTCACAAGGCGGATGTTCAGCGGATTTTTCAGGAAACCGTCCGCGAGTTTGCGGATCGGCGCGGGCATGGTCGCGGAAAAAAGCAGCGTTTGGTGCGGCGTTTTGAAGAAGGAAAGAATTTCCTTCACGTCGTCGAGAAAGCCCATGTCGAGCATTTCGTCCGCCTCATCGATCACCACGAGCGACGGCGCGAGCGCGAGTTTGCCGCCGCGCAGATGGTCGAGCAAACGCCCCGGCGTGGCCACGAGGACATGCACGCCGCGCTCAAACATTTTGTACTGGATCGTGTACGACTGGCCGCCGTAAACCGTCCCCGTGCGCACGGGCGTGAACTTGCCGAGGCGGTGAATTTCAGTGCTGACCTGCATGGCCAGCTCGCGCGTCGGCGTGAGCACGACGACCTCGACCTGCTTGCCAAACGTCATCCGCTGCAACGCGGGCAACGCAAAGGCCGCGGTCTTTCCAGAGCCGGTGTGCGCCTGCGCGATCACGTCGCGGCCCGTCAGCACCGCGGGCATCGTCTCCGCCTGCACCGGGCTCGGGGTTGTGAAACCCGCGCTACGGATTCCCTCCATCACCTCGTTGTTGAATCCAAAAACTTCAAAACCGGGAAGACTTGTTTCAGCATCCTGCGCGTCAGAGTCGCGCGCCTCATTATCTTGTTCGTTCATTCGGCAGTAGTTTAGCAGACTTCCAACGTGAACACAAAAAAAATGCGCGGTGTGGCGTGGCAAAGGGCCTGCCACGCCACAACGCACATTTCAACTTTTCGCCCCGTGTTGCGCCGCGACTTGCACGAATTTTTCGAGGCGCGCGCATGGGGTTGTTTTTTCTAAAGTTTGTCTATACAATAGGCGTGTTGTTGGTTTCATGTCCAAAACGCAAAATGAGGTTTCGCCTTATGAAAAAGTGCCTGGTCATGTGTGCTGCCGTCACGTTGACGTGGTGCGTCCATGCGTCGCAATGGACGAATGCGGGGGGTGATTACAAATGGACAACGGTCAATAATTGGAGCGACGGCCTGCCTGGATATGCCGAAATCCGGGGTACGTCGAGTCTGGCGTCGCCGGTTGTGGTGGATGACAATGTGGTGTGCGGATATCTCGACGTGGCGACGCAGCCGGGCGACGCGGCGTATTTGTTGCTGACTCCGGGCGGCAGCATCACGTGCAATTCGGTTTGGAATCCCGCGGTTGGTGTACAGGGATACGGGCATTTCCGGCTGACGGGGGGTGAGTTTTCGTGTCCCCGCAACTTCATCATCGGCGGCCAGCCGGGCGCGGAGGGTGAGATCGTCATGACCGCGGGGAGTTTCAGATCAGAGTGGGGCGCGCGCGTGGGCGACGGCGGAACAGGACGCGTGACGATTCAGGGCGGATCGTTTGTCGCGGCCGTAAATGGGGGATCGGGCGCGGCGGTCGTTGGCGAACAAGCAACGTCCGAAGGGTATGTCGCGTTATCGGGCGGCGAGTTTGTCGCAAACAACACGGCAGACATGCGCATTGGCAACAAGGGATATGGCGAGGTGATCAACAACGGCGGACGCGTGTGGGCTGAGCGCAACCTTGTTGTCGGCTACAGCAACACCACAACGCGCACGGCGCGGCTGCATCATCTGGCGGGCAAGTGTGCGGCGGGATGGGACGCGTACATTGGTTATTACGGCAGGGGCGAGGTCGTGGCGGCTACGAACATGTCGGCGAGGAGTTTGACCATTGGCGGGTATCCGGACAGCGAAGGCCGCATGGTGATCGGGCCGGACGCTGTTGTTGGTCTTGCTGCAAACGCCACGGTACGTGTGGGCGACGGCGGCGCGGGCGAGCTGTTAATGAAGGGCGGCGTCTTGCGTAGCGACGGCGTGCTCGCCACGCTTCATGTGCGTAAGGCATCGGCCGGTCACGGCGTGGTACGCGGCTGGGGGACGATTAAAAATTTCGCCGGACAAAACGTGAACAACGGACTTTTCATCGCCGACGGATTTGGCGCGGAACACACGCTTGCATTTGACAATTGCGGCGGTTTTACAAAGACGGTTTCCAACACCGGCACAAACGGCTGGTACGCGCAAAACAGCGGCAAACTGTCGCGCGGTCTGGGGCTGGATCATTATATAAACAGCGCACGCGAATACACCTGGGGCGATGCGGCGGACGGGCCGATCGACATGGTGAACAGTCTTCGATTCACGGTTTATGCAACCGACCTTTGGCCGTCGATCGGCGTGGAGTTGCTCGCGCCCGACCGGACGACCGACCTGCCCGCGACACCGTTGCCAAGCCGCGAGCCGGTGATCGGATTGTGGCGTTTCACGGGCTTCAACGTGGCGCCGGTTGACATCGAATTTCGGTATGACCATGCCGCCGCGAAACGGAGCGTGCCGCAAATTTTCCGTTACAACACGCAAACGGCAACATGGACCAAACATCACCCCGAGGTCTTACCCGGCTATCGCCTCAAGGTGACCGGTGTCGAACTCCCTGGGAGTTCGGGCAGTTATTTCGCGCTGGTCAAACCCGCGCCGCACACCTTGATGTTTTTCAAATAACCCATCTTCCGGCTGCCATAACCGTTGGCCGGCAATCAAACACAGAGGCAAACACCATGACAAAAATTACGAATCCGGCAAGGCGCTTCGCCGCCTTGAAGATCGCCGCGGGATGCGCCATCCTGGCCTCCGCCTGCGCGCGCGCGTCGGTCTGGCTGCCCACAAGCGGCGAGCATAGCTGGCATGACGCGGCCAACTGGAGCGACGGCGTGGTTCCCAATTCAACCAGCGCGACGGCGGATTTTGCAATCGCGCTCAATGGCGACTTGTCGGTGGTTATCACAAATACAGTGACCTTAAAGGGGCTAATTCTTGGTGCGTCAAATGGCGGCGGAAAAATCACCTTGCACGGTGGAACGCAGGGCGAATTGTCGCTGTTAAAAGCCACAATTGTGCAGACGGCGACCAGCAAGGGTGATGAGATTGCCGTCGCCGTTAAAAGCAACATCAACGACCGTTTTACCGTGGTAAACCAGTCGAGCGAGCCGCTGTTGATTTCTGGAAAAATTACCTTTAATAGTTCCAACAAACCCTACTTTATTTTAAACGAGGGTACGCTGATTCTCGGAGGCATGGAGGCTAACAGCCAAACCGGCGCCGAAATTAATGGCGGCGTGTTAATTTGCGACAAGCCCGCGGGAATCATCGCCTTGCCATCCAACACGACAGTGAACAACGGAATACTACGCTTTAACAATACGGATCAGGCCAAGGTCTTGACGGTGAACGGCGGTATTGTTGACTTGAACGGGTATTCGCAGTCGCTCACATCACTCAACGGATCCGGCGGTGTGATCACCACATTGTGTGAAGGCGACGTCACGCTAGGCTTAGTCGAAAACAGCGGGTCAAATTATGCTGGTGTCATTACAGATGGCGGAGAGGGGCGTTCCTTGTCGGTAACACTCAAACAGAATGTGAAAACCTTTTCAGGGATGAATACCTATTACGGCACGACAAAACTTGAAGGCGGCGGAACAGTCATTGGAAGTGACCAGGCGTTGGGAGTCGGGATGATCACCATTTCTGGAGGACATACATTGCGCGGACTTGACACCCGCACGTATGCGTTAATGAATGACATGACGTTGAATCAGGGTAACTGGGAATCGACATTTGGTTCCGCGGACACCGGGACGTTGAAATTCGGACGACTGACGTACACCAGCGGACATGACGCGCGATCCGTCCTGGTACTTTCCGAGCTGACGTTTACCAACGTGCTTTCAACGACCAGATTTCCCAAAGGCGGCGCTGGCGCGCTCATTGTTGAAGGCGACATTGAAATGTCCGGCTCGCCGTATGTGCGAATTGCCGCTGGCATGTTCTGTGTGACAGGCAATTACCCATCCGCGATAAACACGCACGTTTTCGGCGACACCGCGACATTTGGTGGCAAGGGCGAAAAACAATGGACGCTTGGCACGGCCAACGGACAATTCCGATGGAGCGATGCCGGCGGGTTTTCCGGATATGGCGGTGATCTTGCGGTGACGCTCAACAACGGCGCGGCGCTCGAATGGAGCAGCACGCCGCACTTTGTGGCAAACGGTCCGCTGGTCTTCGGTCATGCCCGCGCCAATGGAACCGCAACGCTTGTCAACGATATCACGTTGCGCAGTGGTACAAACCTCGTGAACGCGTTGAAAGGCAACGCCGCCATTGATGGCCGCCTCGCCGGAAACATTACCGGCAACAGCGGCGCGCACTTTGTCAAGGACGGCAACGGCGTGCTTTCCCTCGCGGGTGCGGCGAACAGCTGGCCCGGCGTGACGGAAGTTCGCAACGGCACACTGCGCATCGACGGTGGCTTGTCGGGCACTGAGTCAGTCAGCGTCCTGGCCGGCGCCGCGCTGTGTGGAACAGGAACGGTCGCGACTGCTGGCGGCGTTGTCATTGACGGCGCGCTGTGCGTGGAACCCGGAACCTGCGGGCTGACGATTGACGGCGACCTGCACGTGAACGGGTCGCTCGCGATGAGCGTTGCCGAAACAACCGCGGCGGTCAACGTCTCCGGCGCGCTCTCCATCGCCCCCGCCGCCACGCTTGTCATCACCCGCGCGGATGACGGCGCACCCTGGCCGACCAGCCGCCGCGTCCTGCTCCGGGGCAATCCGGCAATGCCGGTTGACGGTTGGTTTGCCGGCCTGCCCGAAGGCACGCGGATCGAACTGGACGACGGTGTTTTTTGGACCATCAGCTACACGTCCGGACGCGTTTCCGTCGGCCCGTACGCCACCAGCGTGTTCTTCCTGAAATGACGAAAGGACGTATGCCGCGACTTATTTTGAACCGCTCCAGTGAAGAGCCGCTGCGAGAGCAACTGCGCCACCAGTTGCTCGGCATGATGGCGACACTCGGCGTCGGCCAGCGCCTGCCCACCGAGCAGGCAATCATGCGCGAGACCGGCGTTTCGCGCATGACCGTGCACCGCGTGTTGTCGGAGCTGCAGCACGACGGCTATGTGGAACGCCGCCCCGGCTACGGGACGTATGTGCTCGCGCACGACAAGCGTGTTTTTCGCGAGCATCGCTCCGGCAACGCGGGCGACATCATCATGGCGTATCCCGACTGGTTTTCGTACAACATCTGGGAGAAGGTCCAGGCGGCGGAACGCCTCGCGCTGGGTCACGGCTACCGCGTCGTGCATTTCCACATCCGTCCCGACACCACGTACGAATCGCTGAAAACGCTCCTGGACAACGGCCGCAATGTGCGCGGCATCATCCTCATTCCGCCCGGCGCCGTGCTCAACGAAGCCGCCGTGCGCTGCCTCGACAACCTGCCCGTGCCGGTCGCCGTGCTCGTCCCCTGCGCGCACGCGGCGCTGGCCACGCGCATCGGGTTCATCACGCAGGATTACGAGCAGCTCGGCTACGACAGCGTGCGCCACTTTTTGCAACGCGGCCACACCGCCATCGGCCATATCGCCAACGAGCCCGCGCACGAAGGCAGCCGCCTCTTTGCGCTGGGCATGAAGCGCGCGCTCTACAACGCCGGCCTGAAATTGCGCGATCTCTACCGCCATCCCCAACGCATTGCCGCGTGGCAGGACTCCGAGGAGGCGGGCTACCGCTTCACGCGCATGTTGCTCGAAAAACGCAAGCCCACCGCACTCATTTACGATTCGTTTCCCGGCGCGTTTGCGGGCCTGCGCGCGCTGCGCGAAATGGGCGTCGACGTGCCGGACACGATATCGCTGTTGGCGAACGAGCATTACGGACTCTTCACGCAATACACGTGGCCCGCGCTCACGACACTCGCCACCGACGCGCGCGACTTGCTCGACCGCGCCTTTGACTGGCTCGCCCTTCCCGAACACCAACGCCCCCGAAACGTGCGTGTCGGCGTGACGTTGCACGAACGCGAAAGCGTGAAGCATGACTCGCTGTGTAACCATCCATGACAAATCAGAGTGTCTGTCTTACCTTGGAGCAACATGAAAAAAATTCTGACCTTTTGCCTGGCCTTTGCCGCATGCGCTTCCGCGCAAACGCGGATGATTGTCGCCGATTTTGAAAAGGGGCGCGACGGCTTCGCCGAACCCCTGCAACAGCAAACCGGCAAGGCCGCGTCCGGCCAGGGCTTCGCCACCATCGTCAACAAAGACCAGCGCTGGGTCAGCACCGGCAAGGAGCTTGACAAGTTTACGCACGAACCCGAAGCTCTCCGCTTTTCCGTGCGTTCCGAAGACGTGCAGCATCTCGCCGTGCGCTTCGTCGACAACTCCGGCCAGACGTTTCAACAGCGCGTCACGTTCAAGAGTGACGGCGCGTGGCAAACCATCCGCATCACTGACTTCACACTGGGCCAAAACTGGGGCGGCGCCAACGACAAGGTGTGGCACAGCCCGCCCAAAAACCTCGGCTTCATCCTCGAGCATCACGGCACCGTCGCCCTCGACGACGTGGCCTTTGAACTCTCCGATAAACCTTTTATCCCCGAGCTCGGCTGGGAGTTTCCATCGACCGGCCACCTCTTCGACACGCCCGCGCAAGTCGCCATCAAAATCCTTTCGCAGGCGCCGTCGATCGACTGGGTCGTCACCGACTTCTGGCGCAACACCGCGGCAAGCGGCAAGCTCGCGCTCAAGGACGGCATCGCCACGCTGCGCCCCGGCATCCAACAACAAGGCTATTTTCTCTTGAAACTCACGCCCAACGGCGACGAGGCAAAAGCGCGTTACGTGAGCTTCGCCGTTGTCCCGCCGTTCACGCCGACGAATCACGACGCGTCACCCTTCGGCGTCATGACGCACTTCGCGCAACACATGTCCACCGACATCCTGCCGCTCCTCTCGCGTATTGGCATCACCTCTGTCCGCGACGAGCATTACTGGGCGCAGGTTGAAAAGGAAAAAGGCGTTTACACCTTCTCTGACAAAAGCAACGATTACATGGCCGATCTCAAAAAAAGCAACCTCGATCCGCTCATCGCCATGACCTTTGCAAACCCCTTGCATGACGCTGGCAAGACGCCCCACACACCCGCGGGTTGCGACGCGTATGGCGACTACGGCCAGGCAATCCTCAAGCAATACGGCAGGCAAATCAAGTGGCTCGAAATTTGGAACGAATACAACGGCACATGGTGCGACGGCCCCGCCGCCTCCGACCGTTCAAAATATTACGCACAGATGCTCAAGCACGCTTACCAAAAAATCAAGGCCGTGCGCCCCGACGTCCAGGTGCTTGGTTGCGCCACCGTGCTCATTCCCATGCCCTTCATCGAGGGCATCTTCAAGCACGACGGATTGAAGTATATGGACGGCGTCGTCATCCATCCCTACCGCGGCGCGCCCGAAGGCGTTGAGAAGGAAGTCGCCGATCTCGAAGCGCTCATCCGCCAATACAACAACGGCAAACCCAAACCCATTTGGGTCACCGAAACCGGCCGCCACGACACCCGCGAGGCCGAGTGGGAAAAGGGCAAAAAACTTTACGAGGAAGGCCGCCAATACGTCACCCGTTACCTCACGCGCCAATACACGCTGCTCATGATGAGTTCCAACGTCGAAAAAATTTACTGGTACCTTTGCCGCGACTACATGGAGTTTGTCTCCATGGGCCTTCTCCGCAACGTCGACGACCCCATGGGCCGCTACGCCGTCGCGCCCGCATACGTCAGCTACGCCACGCTCATCCGCCAGCTCGACGGAGCGAAATTCGTCAAGCGCGCCGACCTTGGCCGCTTCACCTACGCGCTGCTCTTCGACACCGCCAGCGGCCCCGTCTGGGTCTGCTGGGCCACGCAACCCGCGACCGTCGGCTTCAAGGTCAACGCCGCCCGCAAGGTCGTCGACATCATGGGCGTCGAACGCACGCTCACGCCGGTCAACGGCGAAGTCACGCTCTCGCTGGGCGAAGACGTCCTCTTTCTTCGTGGCAATGCCGAACCCTCTGCCACGCCGGCCCTCAACATCGCCGCGGAAATCCGCTGCCCCGTGCTCGGCCAACTCGGATTCGACGGCGGCAAAAACGCCGCGGGTATGACGCTCGACATCAACGGTGGCACGACCACGCTCGATGCCACCGGCCGCGCCGCATTGCCCGCATTCGACACCACTCAACCAAACTCCGGCACCAGCCATTACCAACTGCAAAAAGGCGACGCGCTCGTGGCAATGGGTACGCTCTGCCACGAAGTGGTCGAGTCCGTCGTCGTGTTGCCGTCCATCCAGGCCGAATCCGATCAGATGGTTTTTGCTCAGCTTGAAAACCGCCTGCCCGACGCGCCTGCGTATCAATTCCGCGGCGTTGATTGGAAACTTGGCAACGGCAAAACTTTTGCCACACGCAAAAATCTCGCGCTTCCAGCCGAACACCTTTTGTCAATGCGCTTCGCCGGCTTCGACAAAAAGTTTGAGCCTTACCAGCGTTACGACCTCGAACTCACCGCCAAATTTGAAAACCGCGCGGATGTCGTTGCGAAGGGTGAAGTGTCATACAACCCGTGTTACTACACCGTGGATAATTTTTTTATTCGGATTCCATCGGCCATCGTCATGAGCAAGCACGCTCAACATTGGGGTGCCACAGGGAACGACAAAGAAGAAGTCTGCATTGGATATAACGAAAAGGATTTGATTCTGGCATTTTCGTGGGTCTACCGGCCTCTGTATATTGGCATTGCGTCAAGCGACAACACGGTTTGGCACATACTATCCAATAAGTCCGATGTGACCTTCGCAGGCGTTTATTCAAGTGGCGCTCCGCTTCTGCCCGAGCGAGGATGGGAAATATATAACGGTAGCGCAGCTCCGTGCAACTTTGTGCTCAAAATTCCGTGGAGCCAGTTGCATTTGCCCACACCCCAGCATGGCAACACATTCCGTCTTGCTGTTGCTTTCGCTGATAACAAATCATGGCATGAATGGGGTACCGGCCTTCTCATGGGACGAACGCCCGCAGGTTTTAACGTCTGCCGCTTTGTCGATCCCAACGCAAAGACCACGAATGAGACGCACGATTTCGTTCTCGAACCCATCCAACAAAAAACCGCGAAGCCGCTCGAACCCGGCCGCGTGCTGGCCGACTCCGAAGCCGATTACACAAAGGAACAAGGCGGAAACCGGCATTACTACGGATACTACGCCGCGAAGCAATACAGCGCCGACGCCTTCGTGGAGATGCAGCACGTGCAAACCATTTGGGGTTACAACTGGGGTCCCAGGGAAAGCGGTTTCCCGCACATGAGCCTCAGCGCGTCCGGCGCCCATCCCGGCGCGCGCGACGGCCTGCCCGTGTGGGTCGTGCGGCGTTGGAAGAGCGATTACACCGGCAAGGTAAAAATCACCGGCACCGTCCGTGCCAACGACACGAAAAGCGACGGCGTCGGACTGCGCGTGCTGGTCGACGGCATCCAGGCCGCCGCCATCCTCGCCGGCGGCAAAAATTATCCGCAGGAAGCGGCCTTTGATTTCGATGTCGATGTCAACGTCGATTCACTGGTGGACTTTGCCTTCACGCCCGGCCCCGCGGCGAGTGTGGATTACGACGCCACAACCTACACCTTTAAAATTCGCGAATTAAAATAACGCGCACCGCTTTTCGTGGCGTGGCAGAAGTCTTGCCACGCCACGAGACGTTTTGCGCCCCAACGGGGCAGGTTATACCAGCCCAGGGCAACGCCCTGGGTAATGATACGCAAGCATACCGCGCCCTGAAGGGGCAGGTCAATTTTGAGCGGGTGCGTGGGATTGCGTCGCCGAAATTGACCTGCCCCTTTGGGGCGCAATTTGTGTTCATGCCTTAACCCAGGGCGTTGCCCTGGGCTGGTATAACCTGCCCC
>JAVBOU010000207.1:0-24202 GCA_031550185.1 Kiritimatiellia bacterium
CCACAACTAATACAAACTCTAGGTGGGGCTGGCCACTCGGATTCCCCTCGCCCTGGTCCGCGCGGTGTTTGGGGGTGTCTGGGGTTCCCCCCCCCCACGGGGAGGAGGTTGGCGAAAATGTCCCATTGGGGTTGCGCGCAAAGGAGGCGCAACGCCATCGTTTTCCATTTTCCGGTTTGCATGTTCAATTTAGTTCCACGGCGGCGGCGCGACGATGAGGTTTTGGGCGGTCATTTCGGCGGGGATGGGAAGGCCGAGAAGGTGAAGGACCGTGGGGGCGATGTCGGAGAGTTTGCCGAGGGGAAGGAGCTGGGTGCCGGGGGCGTCGTCGGCGACGTAAAGGCAGTGGACAGGGCTGAGGGTGTGGCTGGTCTTGTTGATGCCGGAGGCATAGTCGATCATTTGCTCGGCGTTGCCGTGGTCGGCGGTGATGAGGATGCGGGCGTTGAGCGCGAAGAGGCGGGGGAGGAGTTTGGCCAGACACTGGTCGACGATTTCAACGGCCTTTTGAGCGGCGGCGAGGTCGCCGGTGTGGCCGACCATGTCGCAGTTGGCGTAGTTGACGGCGATGAAGTGATAGGGGTTGTTCTCGAGACGCTTGAGCAGCTCATCGGTGACGTTGAAGGCTTCCATTTCGGGATGGGAGGCAAAGGTGGCGGGGTCGAAACGGGAGGGGACGTCGAACTGGTCTTCGTTGGCAAAAGGCTTGGTGGATTTGCCGTTGAAGAAGGACGTGACGTGGCGGAATTTTTGGGTTTCGGCGATGCGGAGCTGCTTGAGGCCGGCGTTGGCGATGACCTGGCCGAGGAGGTTGTCCATGGCGCCGTCCTCGCCCATGACGCCGAGAAGGTAGTCGGGAAATTCGTCCCAATAGCGGGTGAAGCCGAGGTAGGTGATGTTGGGGCGGAGGTCGCGCTGGCCGGGATAGTTGTCGGACCAAAAGGCCTGGGTGAGCTGGATGGCGCGATCCTGGCGGTAGTTGGTGTGCATGACGCAATCGCCGTCCTTGACGCCGGTATAGCCGGCCATGACGTGGCAGGGGATGTATTCGTCGACCATCTCCGTGGCGTCGGGCGTTTTGTCGTTGGCGTAGGAGGTTTTGATCGCGTCGGTGATGTTGGTGGCGGCGCGGCCTTTGGCGCTGACGATGCAGTGGTAAGCCTCGGAGGTGAGTGCGTAATTTTTAGAGCGATCCATGCCGTAGTAGCGCCCCATGAAGGTGCCGATGCTGGCATTGGTTTCCTTCAGCACGGGCGCGAGCGCGGCGAGATATTCGAGGGTGGAGCGGGGCGGTGTGTCGCGGCCATCGAGGAAGGGATGGACAATTATTTTGCCGCCGGGATTTTCCTTGCGGGCGCGGCGCATGATTTTGAAAAGGTGCTCCTGGTGGGCGTGGACGCCTTCGTCCTGGAGAAGGCCCATGAGGTGGAAGGTGGAGTTGTTGGCCTTCCAATTTTTGATGAGGTTGCGCCATTTGTCGCTGTCGAAAATTTCGCCGGAGGTGAGGCCGTCGTCGATGCGCTTGAGTTCCTGGATGACAACGCGACCGGCGCCGATGTTGAGGTGGCCGACTTCGGAGGAACCCTGGTAACCTTCGGGCAGGCCGACCGCTTCGCCGCAACACTGGAGCTGGGTGACGGGATAGCGGGAAAGAAGGTGATCGGTGCAAGGCGTGTCAGCCGCGAACACGGCGTTGCCTTCGGAGCGGAGATTGATTCCCCAGCCGTCACGGATGATGAGGACGACGGGGCGGAAGTTTTTGGGAGTATTTGTCATGGTTTTGGGGAAGTTAAGAGTGGGTTGAGGTGAAGAGGTTTTTATCCGCAGATTGCACAGATGGAACAGATTTTTTTGAGAAAACTGTTACTGTTACTTGTTAACTGTTAACTGAATCGCTTTCGTTACGTCGGGTTGCGTGGCAAGGCGGGCCTTGAGGTCGCGCGGCGTGAGGGCGAAGCAGGGATCGAGTTCGATGGGGCAGGGGGGATAGCCGTCAGCGTCGAGAGGGATTTTGAATCCGGCCTGGATGAGCATGCGCGCGGCTTTGGCGGAGAGATCCTTGCGGCAGGTGTCGGGAGAGTCCTCGCCGCTGGCATTCTTCACTGGCGAAAATTCGTCGCGACGGTCAAAGGCAAGATTGACGACGTTTTTCGCGTGGGGCAAAAGGTCGAAGATAAACTTTTCAAACTTGAAGCCATTGGGCTTGTCGGGCGTTTGCGCGACGCCGTCGTCGTTGACCACCGGAATTTTTTTGTGGGCGCGGTGAAGCGGCATGGGCGTCTTCGCCTGCTGCTTGAGAAAGGCGAGGGAGAAGAGATGAATGGCGACGCTGCCATACTTGAAGTAGAGCTCGTTGTCGGGCGTGCGCTGGTTTTTTTGTTCGGGCGTAAGCTCGGAATATTCAACCATTTCGAAACGCTTGCCGCGCGTGACGACCACGCCGAGGCCCTCGTTGGGATCGCGTTTTTTGCAAAGCTTTAGCGAAAAATCGGCGTTGGCCTGGAGATGGGCGCCGATGAAGGCGGGGTCGGCGATGTCAACGAGCGGGTTGTCGACCTGGAAATAGAAAAGTGTGGTGAGGCCGCGTTTCTGCATGTCGTTGAGCGCGCCGGAGGCTTCGAGCGCGGAGAGCGTGCCGCCGTGGCCGTCGGGGCTCATGAAGATGTGCGACGGCGTGTCGAGGATGATTTTTCCCTGCGGCGTGAGCGCGGGCCACATGCCCTGCTTGAAGAAGAAGACGTCTTCTTTGGGCAGGCCAAAGTAGTTGTGCTGCGCGAAGCAGGCGCGCGTGTCGGCGTCGTTCGCCTCGCTGGTCATGATGTAAAATGGAACCGGCGCGGAGAAGCGGTGGGACATCGCGAGAATGCGGCGGGCGTGATAATAGAAGAGCGGCGCGTCGGTGACAGGGCCGATGGGATAGGCGCCTTTGGGGCCGTCGAAACCGAGGCGCGAGCCTTGGCCGCCCGCGACGAGAATGATGCCGACCGCGCCTTTTTGAAGCGCGGCCTCGCCAATGGCCACGGCTTTGGCGCGTTCGGCGGGCGTGAGTTCGAGGACGTTGGGCGGCGTCATGGGCGTGGTGCTGGCCGGCTCCGTGGCCACGGTGGAAAGCGTGTCGAGCAGCGTTTGCATGCGGCTGATCGCGGCAAAATCAAGGCTTGCGATCTGCTCCAAAAGGCCTGCGCGCCGGGGTTCGTCAAGGGTGGGCCAGAATTTGAGAAGATGGCCCTGCGCGTTTTGCTCCAACAACGATTTTGCTTGCTCGAAAGTCATGGGAAAGGTCCTTTTCTGAAAGGGAGAAAGTATAGCAGGATGCGGGTGACGTCACAAGTTAGGGGAACGAAAAAGAAGCCTGGCGTGGCAGAGGGTAGGCTCTGCCACGAGCGGTTACTGGATTTTGCGTTCGCGGGACCAGGTGGCGAGTCGGCGGCGGGCGTAGTCTTCCTGCGAGGGCGTGCCGGAGGGGCCGCGGAGAAAACGGGTGAAGGCAAGGGCGGCGGCGGGGATTTGGTTGAGCGCCTCGTGGCAAAGCCCCTGGAAAAAAGCGATGTGCGTGTTGCGGGGAAGAAGGGCGGCGTAGGCGTCGAGACGGGTGAGGGCGGCGCGGTAGTTTTGGTCGGTGATGTCGGATTGCGCAAAGGTGAGAAGGAGGCCGGGCGCGTCGGGATGGACGGACGTGGCGAGGCGCGCGTAGTAGCGGGACTCGTCGATTTGGCCGAGGGCGTTGAGCGCGTTGGCCATGGTGAGGAGCGCGGTGTAGTCGTTGGGAAGAAGGCGGAGGGTTTGCTCGGCGAGGGTCTTGGCGCGCTGGGGATTTTTGTCGCGAAGCGCGGTCTGGGCTTGGGCGAGCGTGAGGAGGGCGGGTTTTTGGGAGCGGAGAATCAGCGTGGCCTGGCGAAATTCGGGTTCGCCAAAATGCGCGGGGGCGTTGGTCGGGATGCGGGCGCGGAGTTCTGCGAGGTGTTCCGGAGTGAGGGGATGAGCGGTCGCCCAAGGGCTTTCGCCGAGGCGAGCGAGAAGGTCGAGAAGGTCGGGCAGGGCGCCGGGGGCGTACCCGGCGGCGGTGAGGTAGGCGAGGGCGGAGGTGTCGGCAAGGCGTTCCTGCTCGCGGGTGTGGCGGGCGGGAAGCGAGGCGCCGGTGGCGGCGGTGAGGTTGTCCCAAATGGAGGAAGAGGAGTCGGGGGGAGGGGAGTGGGTGACGAGGCGGGCGTTGGCGTCGCGGGCGTTGATGTGGGCGAGTTCGTGAGCGAGAAGCGCGGCGAGCTGGGCTTCGTTTTGGAGTTGGGCGAGGAGGCCGCGGGTGATGAGGAGCGTGCCGCCGGGAAGGGCGGTGGTGTTGGGGATGGGGTCGTTGGTGAGGATGAAGCGGTAGGGAAGGCCGGGGCGGTGCGTGAAGGGAATGAGGCGCTGGCCGACGGAGGTGATGTAGTCGGCGAGAAGCGGATCGTTGAACGAACCGTGGTCAGCGGCGATTTGCAACGGGGTGAGGTCGGCGTCGAGGGTGAGTTCCTCGCGCTCGGTGTAGAGCTGGAGCTGACGCTTGCCGGTGACGGGATTGGTGGCGCAACCGGAGAGGAGAATGTGAAGGGCAAGCAGCGTGCAAAAAAACCGGCAAGCAAAGCCCATGCGCGAGTGTTGCGCGCGAATTTTTGTGGAGGGCTTTGATCCGGGAAAAGTCATGCTACATTTTGCATTCCACGTTGTGCGTGGCGGAAAGCCAGTGGCCGGGGAGAAGGTGCTGGTGGCCGCAGTTAAATTCGAAACCGGAGGTGACGGAGCGCGCTTCGGGTTGGACGCGGAGCAGGAGGAGGGCGTCTTCGCAACAGCGGATGACCGGGCCTTCAGGCGTGCGGGCGACGATCTGGCCGGGCAGGAGGGGACTCGAATCGGGGATCACGCGGGCCTGGAGAATTTTGAGGAGCGTGGGGTGGCCGCTGACGGTGTCGAAGGTGGTGAGGCAGCCGGGCCACGGGAGGAAGGCGCGGAGACGGCGTTCGATGTCGGCGGCGGAGTGCGTGGCCCAGTCGACGTTGCCGTCGTGTTTTTTGAGTTTGGGGGCGAAGGTGGCCGCGGTGTGGTTTTGCGGGATGCGGCGGGTCATGCCAAGGCCGAGGGATGGGAGGACGCGCAGGAGAAGTGCGGCGCCCATTTTGGTGAGGCGGACGTAGAGGGAGGGGGCAGTTTCGTCAGGGGTGATTTGCGTCTCCATGGTGTCGAGGATGTCACCGGAGTCCATGCCTTCGTCCATGAGCATGGCGGTGACGCCGGTTCGGGTGAAGCCGTTGGCAATGGCCCACTGGACTGGCGCGGCGCCGCGGAGGAGGGGCAGCAACGAGAGGTGGATGTTGACGCAGCCGAGCGGCGGGAGGTTGAGGAGTTTGGTGCCGAGGAATTGGCCGTACGCGACGACGACGATGATGTCGGGCTTGAGGCCGGCGATGTGGTTGAGGGATTCCGGAGAGTTGATTTTTTCAGGGGTTTCGACGATGTCTTTGAGACCGAGGGCAACGGCGCGCTGCCGGCAATGGCAGGGCGTGAAGTGCTGGCTGCGACCTGCGGGACGGTCGGGCTGGGTGATGATGCCGACGAGGTTGATGCCTGGCGCCTGGTAAAGGGCTTCGAGCAGTTCGGCTGAGACGTCAGCGGAACCGACGAAGAGGACGCGCATGGAAAAGGAAGGCATAAGGGAATGACCTGAAAAGTTGACAACGGAAACGCGGTTATTCGGACTTGCGTTTGCGCTTGGGTTTTTCCGGATCCTGGGGATCTTCGGGTGGCGGCGTGTCGGCGGGTTTTTCCTCAGACTCAACAGGCGGGACGTCGATGACGGAGCCGCTCGATTCGGAGCGTCCGTCGCCGTGAAATTCAAGGGAGGTTTTGTCGGCGTTGAGCGTGGCGACGAGGGAACCGGTTTTGATGATGCCGCGAAGGAGGGCGTCGGCCAGCGGGTCCTCGAGATAACGTTCGACCGCGCGGCGAAGCGGACGGGCGCCGAGTGCGTCGTCGAAACCCTTGGTGAGGAGGAAGTCGGCGGCGTCGGCGTCGAGCTCGAGGCGAAGGTCTTTGTCGGCGAGACGGCCGCGGACTTTCGCGAGTTCGAGGTTGAGAATTTGCTCGACATCGTGGCGTTCGAGCTTGCGGAAGACAATGATGTCGTCAAAGCGGTTGAGGAGCTCGGGCTTGAAGATTTGGCGGGCCTGGGTGATGAGCTGATCCTTGAGGCGCTCGTAGGTTTGATCGGTGTCGGCCTGGAGTGTGAAGCCGAGACCCTGGGAGGAGCGGCCATAGTCGAAGCCGAGGTTCGAGGTGAGGATGACGACGGTGTTGCGGAAGTCGACGTGGCGGCCGAGACTGTCGGTAAGGCGGCCCTCTTCGAGGATCTGCAAGAGCATGTGCATGACGTCGGGATGCGCCTTCTCTGCCTCGTCAAAAAGGACGACGCTGTAGGGGCGGCGGCGGACGCGCTCGGTGAGCTGGCCGCCCTCCTCGTGGCCGATGTAACCAGGAGGCGAGCCGACGAGACGCGAGGCGTTGAACTTCTCCATGTACTCGGACATGTCGATTTGGATGAGTGCCTTTTCGTCGCCAAACATGCGTTCGGCAAGGGCTTTGGCCAGCAGCGTTTTGCCGACGCCGGTAGGGCCGAGGAAGATGAAGGAGCCGATGGGGCGGCGCGGATCCTTGAGGTCGGCGCGGGAGCGGCGGAGCGCGCGGGACACGGCCTCGACCGCCGGCGCCTGGCCGATGACGGCGGCGTTGAGGTCGCGCTCGAGGTGAAGGAGGCGCGCGAGCTCGCCCTCGCTCATGCGTTCGAGCGGGACGTTGGTGATGCTCGAAACCGTGGCCGCGATGTTGTCGACCGTGACGGTGATCTGGCGCTCGGCGTGGTCGCTCTTCCATTGCTTGAACTTGGTCGCGAGCTCCTCGGCGAGACGCTTTTCCTTGTCACGAAAACTGGCGGCGGCCTCGAAGTCCTGGGCGTTGATGGCGCCCTCTTTTTTCTTGATGACGTCGGCGAGGTTGTTTTCGATTTCGCGGAGGTAATCGGGGCGCGCGGAGGCGGCCATGCGCACGCGAGAGCCGGCCTCGTCGATCGCGTCGATGGCCTTGTCGGGGAGCTGGCGGCCGGGCTGGTAGCGGGCGGTGAGGCGGACCGCGGCCTCGAGCGCGGCGGGCTCGTAAAGGACGTTGTGATGCTCCTCATATTTCTGGGCGATGCCCTTGAGGATGTCGAGCGCCTCGGCGATGCTCGGCTCGTTGAGCGTGACCATTTGGAAGCGGCGTTCAAGGGCGGCGTCCTTCTCAATGGACTTGCGATATTCGTCGAGCGTTGTTGCGCCGATGCACTGGAGTTCGCCGCGGGCGAGCGCGGGCTTGATAATGTTCGCGGCGTCCATCGAACCCTCCGCGCTGCCGGCGCCGACAATGGTGTGAAGCTCGTCGAGAAAAAGAATGATGTTTTTCTGGCGCTTGATTTCGTCGACCACCGCCTTGATGCGCTCCTCAAACTGGCCGCGGTATTTCGTGCCCGCGACGAGCAGCGCCATGTCCAGCGCGATCACGCGGCGGTTCAACATGCGCTCCGGGACGTTGCCCGCGACGATCGCATGCGCCAGGCCCTCGACCACCGCGGTCTTGCCCACGCCCGCCTCGCCGATGAGCGCCGCGTTGTTTTTCGTCCGGCGGCAAAGAATCTGCACCAGCCGCTCCAGCTCCTTCGTGCGGCCGACAATCGGGTCGAGCTCGCCCTGACGCGAGAGCTCCGTCAAATCGCGCCCGAACGCGTCCAGCGCCGGCGTCTTGCTCTTCGGCCCCATGTGCGGACGCTCCTGCTGCTGCGCTTCCCCGGGATCCGGCCTCGAATGCGGCCCATGCTCCGGGGGACGATCCATCCCGGCTTCCATCGACGGATCCGGGAGCGCGGTCTCCATCTCATCATCAAAGTCGAACGCGTCATCGTCGTCGTCCTGATCCTCCATGATCTGCTTCAACACGCGCTCCACGTTCTCCAGCGTCGCCCCCAGCGTCAGCAACGCCGTCGCCGCCACGCCCTCGCCCTCGCGCAGCAACGCCAGCAAGATATGCTCCGTTCCCGCCTGCGACTGCCCCATCGCCTCCGCCTCCGCGATCGACAGTTGCAGCACCTTTTTCGAGCGCGGCGTAAACGGCCTTTCGCCCTGAATCTTCAGCGCCCCGCTGTCCAGATTCACCAGGCTCTCAATCGCCAGCCGCAACGACTCCTGCGACACATCCAGCGCGCTCAGCACGTCATACGCCATGCCTTCGCCCAGCGCCAGCAAACCCAGTAGCAAATGCTCCGTCCCCACATACGCGTGATTGAAACGCTCCGCCTCCATGCCCGCCAACTGAATCGCCCGCTGCGCCCGCGGCGTGAACCGGTTAAATTTTTGTGCACTCATGAGCCACTCCTTGTTCTGTCAAATTCCTTCAGCCTGTAACGCGAAAACATCTTCCGCATCATCTCCGCCCGGCAGCCGTCCCGCACATGCTCCTGCTCCGGCGCCAGCACCTTCGAATTACCCGTCGCCCGCGCCAAATGCGCCGGCTGAATCAAAACCATCGCCTCCTCCAGCTCGCCCTCCCGCACGCCCTCCACCATCCCCATCGCCACCCCCAGCCGCACCGCCGACAAATACGTCAGCCCCTCCGCCGACGTCATCAGCCGCGCCGCCCCCACCACGCCCAGCGCCCGCGCCACGCAATCCTCCGCCACCACGCCGTCCTCATCCTCCCGCAAAAACTGCCGCGCCCAGCGCTCCTGCCGGACCAGCTCATTCACCAGCTCCTCCAACCCCTCCAGCACCTTCCGCTCCCCCGTCCCCAACGTCCCCGTGTTCGAAATCTGAAACACCTCCCCCGTCGAATCCGAATCCTCCCCGCTCACCCCTCGCACCACATACCCCATCCGCTCAATCCCGCGAATGCAACTCTCCACCTCCCCCGACAACGCCAGCCCCGCCAGATGCACCATCACGCTCCCCCGCATCCCGCACCCCACATTGCTCGGACACGCCGTCAAAAACCCAAGCGTCTTTGAATACGCAAACTCCAACTCCCCCGCCAGCCCCCGCTCCATCGCCTTCGCCAGCCCCCACGCCCCGCGCAAATCATACCCCGCCACCAGCCCCTGTATCCGCAAATGATCCTCCTCATTCACCAGCACCGACACCCGTCCGTCACCCGACACAAACACCCCCGCCGAATCCGGCGCCTCCACCATCTCCTTGCTCACCCAGTGCCGCTCCTCCATCCGCATCCGCTCCTCATCCACCACCTTCCCCCAATCCCGCCAGCCCTCCTCATGCCCCAGCCGCTTCAACGCCTTGCGCACCTTCCCCCGCACCTCCTGCCGGCTCGACCGCGACGCCCATCCCGGAAACGCATACGGCTCCACATTCCGCGCAAACCGCACCCGCGACGACAGCACCACATCACCCGCCGCGTCTCCATTCGTCACCCCTCCGTCTTTGGTTCGCCACTTTTCATTCTCCATGTTCATCCTCCTCCACATGTCCCCCTCCCTTGTGCATGTCCCGGATCATCAACGCCACCTCATGCGCAAACGCCTGATAACACGCCGAACACCCCAGCCGCTGACCCCTCCGCAACTCCGTCCGCGTCATCCCGCAAACCGGGCATCCCAGCTCATGCGGCCCCCCGTTCAAAAACTCCAGCCCGTCCTCCTCGCCAAAAACCCGCGCCGCATCCGGCATTTCCGGCTCAACGGCATCCACCTGCCTTGAGGTACCCTCCGCCTTCACCTTCTTCTGGCACGCCTTGCACACATACAACTCCTCCACGCCGCCATCCTTCTCACGATGCAGCACACACCCCGCTTCCCGAACTTTGCACAACTCACATTTCATCCTCGATTTCCCTGTCCTTTCCCCCTCTGGAAAACGAAATCACTTTATCACAAACGCCTTGAAAAATCAAGCGTTTTTTCAACAGAAACCCGCGAAATTTGCATAAAACCCAACCCCTCACGTGGCAGAGGTCGTGCTCTGCCACGGGCCAAGGTAAGACAGACGACGCGAAGCACACCGCAGGTCTTCTTTTCTGTCATTAAGGCGTCATATAGTGGTTTTCGTTGACATTGCAAAACCGTTTTCAGTCCCAACGGTGTTGTCCCGTGAGTAGAAAAGATGACGCTTGCGCGACGCAACCTCCCGTCCCTGACGGGAGGGATCATTTTTCATGATGCGTTGTTTACCGACATTCCATCCCTAACGGGACGGCGGGGATGACGCGGCGTTTGGCATTATTCCGTAAAAGGCGGAACAGCATATAGAGATTTCGCACACATTGCGACATGTGTCCTCAACCCCGTTGGGGTTGAAGACGCATGTAACAATGTTGTGGGAAAACACTATAAAAAATAGAGTTGTTCCAATACCTGAACATGGAGGGCGAGCGTCCTCGCGAGCCGCACGAAGAGGCCCGGTTGATTTGCCGGATGGTCGCATATCTTTTGCTGAAACCCTCCTGTTGCGGCTCGCGAGGACGCTCGCCCTCCATGCACGCGGATTTCCGAACAGGTCTCAATATTGACACACGCCTCTTCAACCTCGGAGAGGTTGAGCAACACAGCCCAGGGTTACGCGTATTCGCGTTACCCTGGGTCAGCGCATCAAACCATCATCAACCCTGGAGGGGTTGCACATGAAATTATTAAAATCATGCCAACAACACGCCGGAAATTGGTTAGCGGAAAAAGATTGTTCAACCCCTCCGGGATTGGAATTTATTTCCTTCACGTTCCCATGGTAGCGCGACTACGCGCAACCATGGGCTTTGATGTTCAACCTCTCCGAGGTTGCCAATGTGTTGGTCTGGCGTGGCAGAGCTGGTACTCTGCCACACCACCGCATTTCAAAGGCTGAAAGCCTTGCATCATTAGCGTAGGGCAAGGGGCATTGCCCCGCAGCCCTACGTCACCGGCACGCACATCACACAAGCCCCAACGGGGCGGGATCAACCGCCAAAAACAAAAATCTAGCGAAACACCACAAAAAAAACCGCCCTACGTCAACTAATACAACAACAGCGCGAGCCAATCTTCACCAGAGTTGGAAAGGCGCCAGACCGATTTTGACGGGTGAGAAGACGACGGCCATTGCGGTCGAGCGCTTCTTCGTCGACCGCGATTAACTGGCCGGAGCGCGTGAAAAGCTCAGAGGCCGTGGCCAGATACGCGGCGAGCGAATAGATTTCGCCCGCACCGGGATCGCGGTGGATGAGGACGATGGCGTTGCCGTAGTTGGCATCACGGCGCAACGGGTATTTTTAAGGCGTTTTCGCACTCGGCGAGATAATGGTCAATGGCGGGGGCGTAAAAAGGCGCCTCTTTCCGGCATCGCTGAAAGTGCCGCATGGCCTCGGCGTGTTCGCCGCGCTGGTAAAGAACCCTGCCGATGCTGATCAACGTCCGCTGGCCCAGGTCGGATTTGGGGTCGAAGTTGTAAATCGCCCATTTGATGGCGTCGGCCTTTTCATGCGTCGCGGGGTCGTTTTCAAAATAACTCGCGTAGGTCAGCATGGCCCGGGGCCAGGACGGGGTTTTCTTGTGCCGCGTCTCAAACCGCTCAAACCACGGGAACGCCGCCTCGCGCCCCTCGGTGATCAGGACGCACTGGGCCTGGACAAGATCGAGATAGGCCTGCCCCTTGGCGCCCAGGCGGTCGTACCACCCGGCGCGGAGTTCCTCGTAATGGCGTTTGGCCTCCGCCCATTGCTCGATTTCAAAGTAAAAGTCGGCGATGAGGAGCTTGACCTTGCTCTTGCCGCTGAAGGCGGCCATGTCCTCGGGGCGCGCGAACAAGGCGCCCGTCTCGTAGCCGTGCTTCAGGCGCGCATGGGAATTGGGCATGTTGCTGTTCATCCACTGCTTTTCCATGGCGTCGTATTCGGGGATCACCCACAGTTCGTCAATGGCTTCCTTCCGCTGCCCGTTGATGAAATACGCCAGCGACAGTTTCATGCCCGTCATGACACGAAGGTAGCCCAGGTACCATGGCGCCGTCCGGCGGTTCAGCAACATGCCCGGGGTTTCCTTGAACCAGTCCACGTTTCCCCACACATCCGTCCGCCGCATGGTTTTCGGGGGCGCGGCGACCTTGGCCGACTTTTCCGGCATCGGGAACGCCTGCAACTCCTTGTCCAGTTTGAAGGCGCCCAGCAACCAGTCGCAACAGCGCCGGTAATAAACGATGGCCTGGGGGGCGTCGAGATGCCCCTCCAACAGGGTGTTGCCCATGGCCAAAAGCGCCTCGCCGCGGTAAAGTCCGAACTCATTCTTTTTGATGAAGGCCTCCAGTTGGTTTTGCGCCTCCGCCAGCGCCGCCTTCCCGGTTTTAAACGCCGCCATGGCCGTCTGATTCGAGACAGTCGCCTGATGCCATGCCTGCAACTCCGCCAGCCGCTCCGGGGCCGCCTTGGCCTGTCTATACCACTCCAACCTGTCTTTGGCCGCCTTCACCCTTTGCGCCTGCGTGTCCAGTTCCGCCGCCATGATGGCGCGGGCAGTCTCTTCCGAAAGCGCCAGGTGCGTCTTGACCAGCCCGCACCATGCCGCGTCGCCGTACATTGTTTCAGGAGCCATTTCCATCAACTGCCGGTAATCAAGGGCGGCTTGCAAAAGTTTACTGTCGAGGCGCCGTTGCTCCGCCGCGCGGAACAGCAGCCATTCCGCACCGTAGGCCTCGATGTCCAGTTGGTGCTGAAGGTCAACGCGCCTGGCCTGCAGGCGCCGCTCCACCCCCGCGAGAATGGCGCTGTTGAGCGGCTGGTTGCCGGCCGCGAGGTCGGTCTCGTTCGCCTTGCGCCACGCCGTCACAAATTGCAGGCCAAGCTCCAGCATCCTCAACGCCTCCCTGTGCATGCGCGAGGCGGCGAAAGCGTCGCAGGCGCCCTCCGCGGCCAGCGCCCTGCCGACACCATCCGCCTTGCGGCCGATTTCGTCCAGCAGTTGCAACACCTCCGTGCCGCGCCCCTGACGCGACAATTCGCGCGCGCCAAGGACCGCCAGCGGGGCGGTTTCCGAGGAGATGTTCCAGCGCGTCCTGTCGGGAAGAACCTTTTTCTGCAACCATGCCGGCAGCTCCTCTTGCGGCAAAAAATACCCGGCGGCGATGGACATGGCCTTCTCCGGCATCCCGAGGTCGCGTTGCAAATGGGTGCACAAAAGCAGGGCGTAATCGCCGCCCCGGTCGCCGCGCAACCGCCGCTCGCACGCGGTGCGGTCCTGCGGGGCGAAGGTTTCCGCGTCCAGCCGCCTCCACGCCTCCGCCAGCCAAACCTCTTCCGACGCCGGGGCGGCGAATGAGACGGTGGCAACGACCGTCGCCAAAAGCGTCGTGAAAAATCTCGTCATGGTTTTGCTCATAGACTTTCTTCGAAATTGGCCAAGGTGGGGCGCGACCGCCGGGCGCGCCGGGCTCACGACAAACATGAATCATAAACGCAAGCGGAAAACAACAAAATCTGTCCGGCTTCCGGTGCGCCCCACCTTTGGCCGGACAATTTCATTTTTCGCCGGTTTCACGGAGCATGCGGATTTCGTCCGCACGCCGTGTCTTGGCCTCGCGGTCTTGGCGGAGGCGCTCCATCTCCTCGTACAACGCGGGCGTGATCACCAGGTAGTGTTGCGAAACCTCCGGTTCACGGCCCTGCGGGACGTCCTCCTCGTTGAAATAGAGGACGTGCGGCGTCCGCTCCCGCTTGAACCTCTCACCCAGTTCTTTCCAAATCGCCAGTTGCCAGACATAGCGCCATTCGCCAAAAACCGTGTCGCGGAACATCGTGAGCGTGCTGTCAAAATCAGGATGTTTGCGCTTCAACTCCGCGATCTTGCCCAGCTCCCGCTCCCGCACGGCGGCGGGCGCGACCAGCGGGGAGTCCGTGTTGCCGCGTCCCCAGCGCGTCCACGGCGCCGCCTTGAGCATCTCCGGAGAAATGCGCGGCAGCAGAACCTCCATGGTGACGTCGCGCGGCGTGTTGGTGTCCTGATAAATAAGATAGGTGGCCAGCACCCCGCTCTTGCGGTCCAGCAACACCTCAAAGGCGTAACCCTCGCCCTGGGTCTTCAGCGACCCGTCCGGCGCCGTGGCAAAGGCGATGCTTTCCGCGCGGTAATTGCGGTCGTCGTAGTTGTAAGCCTCATTGGGGTCGTCAGTGAACCGTTGGTAGGGCACGGCGCGTGACCGCCTTCCTAATGTTTCGTAGGTCCGGCGGTCAAGCTTGATGGAAAAGCGCGGGTCATTTTTGTTGTATGCAATTCTGTGATATAATTGAATGATGTCTTGCTTGGCAAACTCCCCCCGCAATCCCGGCCACTCTGTAAACTCCCAGATATGGCACGCCAAGCCATGAAAGAAGGGAGGCGCAAGTGAAAACTTATCACGAGGTTCGTGCCATTTTTTACCCGTGGAATGTGAAAAGCCCCACCGTATGCTTGGAAAAGGGAATGTCCCCGCTTGTTCATGTCTTTCATAGATGTGTGGCGAGGCAAGGCGTATTAAAAAATCCGATCCTTCAAAACACCGATCCGTGTCGTTTTTCGGGACATATTCATCAACGGCAAAGAATCTAGTGTAGCGTCCGCTGAGTGTGTCCAGCAACACAAAAGCATCCACACGTTTGCGGCGCATGAAGGTGTCGAACTCTGCCGTTATGTCGCGTTCTTCGCCGGCGCATGGCGCGGCATGAAAAAAAAGGCTGAACACGCTAAAAAAAACTTTTAAACACGTTTGCGCTGCCGTTCTTTTTTGGGGATTCATTTGAATATCTTGATTTGACCAAGGGGCATGCCAACATGTTTTTTGAGTTCGGCGAGCATGTCCGGATAATCCTTTGCATCCCTGGCATCGGAACATTTTTTCCACGCCTCATCCGCTTTCTTCACTTCAGCCTGAAATGTAGCAAATTCACGCGAAATATACCCCTCCATATCGATAATATTGGACACTCCATCGGGGAAAGCTGCTTTACAAAAAGTAAATGTGTAGATCCTGTGCACTTTGGAATATGCGAGGTTCACAGGTTGCACATAAAATGGTTCATAATCTGTTTTGTGTCTTTCCTCATGAGTTATGGTGCTTGCATAGTCGAAGTTCCACGCCGCTTTGGCTTCCTCGGTCACATCAGGATTTTCGCGTTCAGCCCATTGCGCTAAATTTATTTCAGCCGTCCATGGCGGCTGACATTTTGCTTTCACAGGCAATGAAGACTTTCGCGCGGGGTTTTGACATTTTTCACATAAAACACCTTGCACATCGTTTTTCTCGTAAGTAGGAGAAAACGCCCCACGCGTACGAAACTCACCCGATATAGGTCTGCCGTTTTCTGAGAAGCCTAGGTTAACATTCATTAAAAGGTCAATCCATGATTGATTGCGTAGGGCAGGCGGCTGCGGCGGTGCATAACTCATAATCTTTTCATTGGGACCGCTGTAAGTTGGTTCGAGACGTGGCGCAGGAGGAGTCAACGGCCCAATCTCTATTTTGTACCAGTTGCATTTTTCTGCCACAGGAACGTCCATTTCCCAAGTTGGGGTGGGCGGCGGCACGCCTTGCCCGCCTCCTTGCGTGGGATTGGGCTTCCATATCCCTTCAAACCGTGTGAGATGAAAACACTCTGGTTCGTAGGGGATTTCGGTCTCCCAATGCGCGCCATTTTGTGAGCCCCTCCACGCCCAATCGAGGGAACCAATCACTTGGGTTCCGGAAATCACCGTTCCATTTGGCGGTGTTACTGTTCTTTTCTCCGGATTTCCAGCCACATACGCCGGAATCGTTATGGGCGGCTCAACATGGTGCTGGCCATGCGCCGCCACTGCCGTCGCCATCAAGGCCGCCAGCACCCAAAATCCCCTGCCCATTGTTGTTCTGTTGCTCATAAATATCCCCAAGCGTTCCCTAAGCGTTTCCTTTAACTTGCGGAACCATTCGCAAGAAATAACATGGTGTCATGATGCGTGCTGTTTGTCAACCGGGAACAACAGACGACACGTTTGTCCCGTTTTTTTGTTCATTATTGTCCGCCGGTTTCGCGGAGCAGGCGGATTTCGTCTGCGTGCCGTTCTCTCGCCTCGCGGTCTTTGCGGAGGCGCTCCATCTCCTCGTACAACGCGGGCGTGACCACCAGGTAGTGCTGTGAAATCTCCGGTTCACGGCCCTGCGGGACGTCCTCCTCGCTGAAATAGAGGACGTGCGGCGTCCGCTCCCGCTTGAACCTCTCACCAAGTTCCCGCCAGATCGCCAGTTGCCAGACATAGCGCCACTCGCCAAAGACCATGTCGCGGAACATCGTCAGCGCGCTGTCAAAGTCGGGGTGCTTGCGCTTCAACTCCGCGATCTTGCCCAGTTCCCGCTCCCGCACGGCGGCGGGCGCGGCCAGCGGGGAATCCGTGTTGCCGCGTCCCCAGCGCGTCCACGCCGCCGCCTTGAGCATCTCCGGCGAAATGCGCGGCAGCAGAACCTCCATGGTGACGTCGCGCGGCGTGTTGGTGTCCTGGTAAATAAGATAGGTGGCCAGCACCCCGCTCTTGCGGTCCAGCAACACCTCAAAGGCGTAGCCCTCCCCCTTGGTCTTCAACGACCCGTCCGGAGCCGTGGCAAAGGCGATGCTTTCCGCGCGGTAATTGCGATCGTCGTAGTTATAGACCTTATTGGGATCGTCGGTGAACCGTTGGAAGGGCACAGTTCTTGACCGCCTGTCCAACGCCTCGTATGTCCGGCGGTCAAGCGTGATGGAAAAACGCGGATCATCCGCGTCATACACCCCTCCGTGATCCAACGGGAGAGGGTCTTGCCTGCTGAAATAGCCGCGCAGTTTCGGCCACTCGGTGAACTCCCAGACATGGCATGCCAGACCGTGAAAAAACGGAGGAGCCAATGAAAACTTTTCACGGGGAGTGAGGTTCTCCTGATCAGTGAAAACCCCAAAATCCAATCGCATGCTTGAAAAATTAAAAGGTTTTTCTGTCAAATCGTGCGGAGGGGAAAGACAAGTTAAAAAATCCGATCCTTCGATGACTCGCCTCTTGTTGTTTCTCGGAATGTATTCATCCGCGACAAAGAATCTGACGTAGCGTCCGCTCA
This sequence comes from Kiritimatiellia bacterium, assembly GCA_031550185.1. GTDB lineage: Bacteria > Verrucomicrobiota > Kiritimatiellia > RFP12 > JAVBOU01 > JAVBOU01. Next base: position 17,121 of record JAVBOU010000207.1, read on the forward strand.
GTGTGTCCAACAACAACATGTGTGTGTCCACACGTTTGTTGCGCATGTAGTCATCGAACTCTGCCTTGAGACGCGCCTCAACCGCCTCGCTTGCCTCCGACGCAACGCCGTGAGACAACATCATGCCCGCCAAAACGGTTGTGTAAATAAATGCTCGCACAAAATATCCCTGTTTTGTTTTATGCGAAATGTGGCCTTGGAAAATGCTGTTGCGCTTGGGTATTGAAACACGCTTAATACAACAACAACGCGAGCCAGTCTTCGCCGGAGTTGGAAAGGCGCCAGACCGATTTTTGACGGGTGAGAAGACGACGCCCGTTGCGGTCGAGCGCTTCTTCGTCAACCGCAATTAACTGGCCGGAGCGCGTGAAAAGCTCGGAGGCCGTGGCCAGCCTGCCGGAGAGTGGAAGCCCCTCTTCGGAAAAATCGAGAACCACCCAAACCGCCGCACCCGTGGCAGGGGTCGGGCCGTGCCACAAGGCGGGATAACGTTTGAAGAAGTCAATCGGCTTCGATGTTTGCGCGGCCACGCGGAAGGCCGTCGGAAGCGTGGCCAGATACGCGGCGAGGTCGAAGCAACCGCCCGCGTCGAGACGCGCATAGAGATCGGCGGGATCAAAGCCCTGGAGATTGCCGCCGTTCCAGTTGGCGTGGTCGTTGGTGAGTTTGCGGCTCGCGGCAAAATCGGCGTAACGGGAGTTGATGATCAATCCGGTTTCGAGATGCAGGTGCGAGCGGGCAACCGGCAAATCCGGCGTGTGGCCAATGATGCCCAACAAATGACCCGCCGAAATGGTCTGCCCCACGGCACGGCCGGCGTCGACCGAGGCCAGATGCGCGTAGAGCGAATAGATTTCGCCCACGCCGGGATCGCGGTGGGTGAGGACAATGTAGTTGCCGTAATTGGACGCGCCGGGACGGCGGTTGAGGTAGGCGACACGACCGTCGGCAATGGCGTGAGCCGTGTCCAGCGCGTTGCCGCGGCGGTCGCGCTTGAGCGGTGCGATGTCGAGGCCTTCGTGATAGCGGGGGCGTCCGTCGCTCGCGGTGCGGTTGGAACCGTACATGCCGGATTCAGGACGTCCGGTGCCGGTGTCCATGAAAACGTTGGTGGTGACAGATCCGTCGAGCGGCGTTTGTGCGGTTGGGACGATGAAGCGGAGTCCCGGCGGTTTGGGCGGCGGCGCTGGTTCGGTCTCAACCGGCGCGACCGCTGAACGGGGCGGCGGCGACGAAGGCGGTTTCGACGACGAGCGCGAGCAGGCGGTCATGGCGAAAGCGGCCAAAATTATCAATGCCAACTTGGTCGTGGCGTGGCAGAGGTCGTGCCACGCCACGAGGCGCTTTTGAGTGTTTGAACGGAGAGCCATGTTATTCGGCGGGCTTGCCTTTTTCTTTTTTGCCAGGCGTGATGATGCTGAATTTTTGGGCGAGCTCGGCGTAGTTTGGAATTTGCGCGGCGTAACGGGAGATGACTTTTTTGAGGGCGAAACGCTGGCGGTCGGAAAGAGAGTGGCGGGTTTGGAACTGCTTGTTGAGGGATTCGTAAAAAGCCTTGTCGTCGTAGGTGAATTTTCCGCGGGTGGTGGCTTCGCGCCATTGGGTGACGTGGGTGAGGGCTTCGAGCAGGGGGCCGGACTCGGTGTCAGGCGCGGCGTCGGGCGTGGTGAGGTTGAGGGTTTTGGCAAGCTCCTCGTAGTTCGGAATGAGCGCGGCGTTGGCGGCGATGATGCGGTCGAGCGCGCGCAACTGATTGTCCGTGAGCTTGCGGCCCTGGTCGACCTGACGCTTGAGCGAGGTGATGAAGCGGGGTTGGTCTCCGGGAAATTCGACATCCTGCAGCGCGTCGAAACGGAGCTTGATGCCGGGGTCGGCCTCGCTGGGCGTGGCGTCGGCAAGGGCCTCGGAGAAGCCGAGGTTTTGGAGCGTTTCAGAGAGGCCGGGAAGCTGCTCGTGATAGCGTGTGGCGATCTGCGCAAGGCGGTTGAGCTGCTTTTCGGAAATGGGCTTTTTGCCTTCGACAAACTGCTCACGGACAGAGTCGACAAACTTTTCGTCGGAGTAAGTGCGCTTGCCGATTTTGACCGGTTCGGCCCACGTGGTGACGCGGGTGAGAAGGTCGAGCACGGCCTGGACGCGCGAGGAATCGGCCGGCGGTTCCTTGGCGTTTTCGAGCCAGAGCTGGAATTGGTCGTAAAATTTTTGCATCATGGCGTGCCATTCGAGGCTGCCGTCTTCGATGCGGTCGAGCTGAGCTTCCATGTCGGCGGTGAAGCCGACGTCGAAGAGCTGGTTGAGCTTGTCGACGAGCAGGTCGTTGACCTTGAAGCCGAGCGCGGTCGGGGCGAGCATGCGCTTCTCGCGATCGACGTATTTGCGCGAGACAATGGTTTCGACAATGGAGGCGTAAGTGGAGGGGCGGCCGACGCCGTTGGCTTCGAGCGCCTTGATGAGCGCGGACTCGCTGTAACGTGCGGGCGGCTTGGTTTCCTTGCGCTCGCAAAGCCATTCGCGCAGAAGGAGCTCGTCGCCGACGGCCAGCGCGGGAATGTGGTCGACCTGGTCGGAATCGGTGTCGGGATTGTCCTCGTCGGCCTCTTCGGTTTTGGGTTTGGCCGACTTTTTGATGTCGAGCGCCATGACCTTGAGGAAGCCGGGAAATTCGACGTCAGAGGACGAGGCGGTGAAGAGGTATTTGCGCGTCTGCGCGGGCGGCGGGCAGGAGGCGATTTCGACGGTTTTTTGGAGGATGCGCGCGGGCGTCATTTGACTGGCGAGGAAGCGGCGCCAGATGAGGTCGTAGACTTTGAGCGAGGCGGGGTCGAGCACGCCGCGGAGGGATTGGGGCGTGCGTGTGACGTCGGTCGGGCGGATGGCTTCGTGGGCCTGTTGGGCGTGCGCGGAGGAGGCGTAAACGTTGGGCTTTTCAGGGACAAATTCGGGACCGTATTCGTGGTTGAGAAAATCGCGGGCCGCGGCCTGGGCGTCGCGCGAGATCGCGACGGAGTCGGTACGCATGTAGGTGATGAGACCGGTGGCGCTGCCGCCGATTTCGACGCCTTCGTAAAGCCCCTGGGCAATGCGCATGGTGCGGCTGGGCGAGAGGCTGAGGAAGCTGGACGCGGCCTGTTGCAGCGTGCTGGTGATGAAGGGCGGCAACGGGCGGCGGTTGACGGTGCGCGTCTTGATGTCGGCAACGCGGAGGGCGCGTCCATCGAGTTCGGCGAGGATGTTGTCGGCGGTGGCCTGGTCGCTGACGTTGGTTTTTTCGCCGTCGATTTTGGCGAGCTTGATGGTGAAGGGGTCTTTGTTTTTTTCGACGTTTGCGCCGAAAACCCAATAGGGTTGCGGGATGAAGGCCAGGATGAGGCGCTCGCGTTCGCAGACGAGGCGGAGCGCGACGGATTGCACGCGTCCGGCGCTGAGGCCGCGCGCAATGCGACGCCAAAGAAGCGGACTGACCTGATAGCCGACAATGCGGTCGAGGACGCGCCGGGCCTGCTGGGCGTCGACGCGCGCCATGTGGATGTCGCCGGCGTTTACCATCGCGGCGCGAACCGCGGCGGGCGTGATTTCGTTGTAGCTGACGCGGAAGACGGGCTTGCCCTTGAGCGCGGGCTCGAGGATCTCCTTGAGATGCCAGGCGATCGCCTCCCCCTCGCGGTCAGGGTCGGGCGCGAGGTAAAGCGCGCTACACGTTTTGGCGGCTTTTTTGAGTCCGTCGACGACCTTTTTCTTGCCTTCGGACAGCACGTACGTGGGTTCGAAATTGTGCTCGAGATCAACGCCGAGGGCGTGTTCGGGCAGGTCGCGGATGTGACCGACGGACGACATGACAATGAAGTCCGCGCCAAGAATTTTGCCAACGGATTTCACCTTGGCCGGGGATTCGACGATGAGAAGTTTTTTGTCCATGATTTCGCTTTCTTAAAGAGTGTTTCGCAGGAGCGTGACCAGCCCGCCGGGATGGACGCGCGCCACGCGCTTCATTTCCAGCCCCACCAGCAACGCCGTGATTTTGTGCGCCGCGATGCCGCAACGCTCGACAATGACATCGACCGGACAACCGCCCTCCACGATCTCCAGCACGTTCAAAATGGTCTGTTCCTCCGCGTTCAACGCCACCTCGCGCTTCGCGGGTTCGGGGGTGTTGGTCGCGCGGCGGTTGAAAAAGCTGTCGAGTTCCTCAATGACGTCCTCGACGCCGGTCACCAGCACCGCGCCGTCGCGGATGAGCTTGTGGCTGCCTTCAAATCCCGGCGCGTCGATGCGGCCCGGAACCGCCATCACGGAACGCCCGAAATCAACCGCCTGGTTGGCCGTGATCAGCGTCCCGCTTTTGCGCGGCGACTCGACTACCACAATGCCTTTGCACAGTCCGGCCACAATCCGGTTGCGCATGGGGAACGTCTGTTTGTCGGCCGCGCGTCCGAACGGATATTCCGACACCACCGCGCCGCCAGCCTCCACAATCCGGCGCGCCAGCTCCTCGTTTTCGCGCGGGTACAATTTGTCCAGCGCCGCGCCGATCACCGCCACCGTCGGCCCCTGCGCCTGCAACGCACCCTCGTGCGCCTCATGGTCGATCCCGCGCGCCAAACCGCTCACCACGCAATAGCCCGCATTCGCCAGTCCGTAACCAAACCGCTTCGCCGTCTCCATTCCATATATCGTCGCCTGCCGCGTGCCCACCACGCCCACGCACGTGCGCTTCAGCAACTTCACATCGCCGCGCACATAAAGCACCAGCGGCGGATCCGGAATCTCCATCAACAGCTTCGGGTACGCCTTGTCCGCCCACGTCACCAGCTCCACCTGCAACGTCTCCGCGCGTGCCATTTCCGCCGCCAGGTCGCCCCGGCGCTGCGCCTCCGCGAACATCGTCGCAAACCACTCGCTCTTCTCCGGCCCGATCCCCTTCACCTCCGTCAGTTGCGCCGCCGTGAGCTGTGGAATCGCCGTTGCCGAACCAAACCGTTCCACGAGCCGCCGCATCGTCATGCCGCCCAACTCAGGAATCTGATTCAGAAAGATAAATGCTTCGCGTTCGTTCACGTTTTACCAATGACTTCACCTCAACACGTGTTGTGAATACCAAACTTTCGGGAAATCCGCAATCGCAAAATAATGCCCATTGCGTCTGCGTCCGTCCAAAAACCGCGAAAATGCGCCGAATTGGCTATGCCCGGGCGAAATCCGGCGAGATGGGGTTATTTGAGTATCAGCGCATGGAAGAAGTGGGCTGGTGTGCGGGGATGCGTGACGTCAAAGGTGTGCTCGCCGGAGGGATTTGTCTTTGCGTCGTGTGTGTAAGGTTCGTGCTCGCAGGGGATGAAGCGGGAACGGTCAGGGGTCGTGGCACCATGAATGGCGTACGAAAGGCCGTGGACGAGGTTGCTGACGCGGATGTGGATGAAGTCGTCGGTGACGTGGATGCCGGTGATGCGGGGAGGATCAGGGAGATCGGGATTCAACACGATGACGCCCGTGAGCGGATCCAGGAGGCCGCCGTTGGGAAGGGTCATGGATTCGCCTGCCGGCCAGTAGTAGACCTTGCCGCCGGGAGGGATGGTGATGGTGTTGTCGGCGTTGACAACCGCGCGGTCGGAGGAGAGACCGGGAATGACGAGGATTCCGTTGGGGATGACAAGTGTGCCGGGGATGACGGGGATGAGAAGACCGTCGGCATCAAAGAGTGGATTGCCGTTGGTGTCGGTGACGCGTCCGGCGTCTGGAACGATGACGTTGCCGCGGGAATCCATGTCGGGCGTGGGCGTCGCGGGGGAGGGGATGATGCGGATGTTGTCGGCCGTGGCGTAGATGTTGCCGTCTTTGCCGGGGAGCTCGATGGCGTTGTTGGCGAGCATCGTGAAGGGCGCGTATTCACAGGCGCCGATGTCGATGGCGGCGCCGAAGACGCGCGGGTTTCCACGAAGGTCGGTGAGGGTTGTGTTGGCGCTGGTGTTGCCGGCGTCGATGCAGGGGGAGTTGGTGCGCAGACGGAAGTCGCCGTTTTGCGGATCGACGAAAAGCGGATCGCTGCTGATGTTGCCGGCGCCGGTGGGCTTTGGAGAGACGCAGGAGTAAGTGAAGGTGCCGCCGGAGTTATTGCTGGTGCCGCCGGTTGGCGTGGTGTTGCCCCAGACAATGCAGTTGACCAGTGTGCCGGAGTAGGTGCCGCCACCGCTGTTGGCGGTGTTGTTGACGATGGTGCAGTTAAAAAGTTTGCCCGAACTTGCGCCACCGCCGTAAGTGGTATATCCGAGTGTCGAGGTGGCGCTGTTGCCGGCCACAACGCAGTTGATGAGTGTGCTGTTATAACCGCCGCCTCCCATTGGTGCGAGTCCTCCGGAAGCCGTGTTGTTGGAGATTGTGCAGTCTGTGAATGTTCCGTAATACGCGCCGCCGCCATACGTCATCGCCCGGTTATTTCGAATAATAGACTTGTTCCAAAACTTGAACATGGAGGGCGAGCGTCCTCGCGAGCCGCACGAAGAGGCCCGGTTGATTTGTTGAATGGTCGCATTTTTTATGCTGCAACCCTCCTGTTGCGGCTCGCGAGGACGCTCGCCCTCCAATTGGCAGCTGGTTTGGGAACAAGTCTACTATATATCTCACGCACCCGCTCAGGATTCACCTGTCTCGTTGGGACGCGCAAAGCGGATGATTGGCTTGTGGATATTCTCCAAAAACAAACAATTAATAAAATGTTGCGTGCTGTTTGGCGTTCTGTTAACCTTCGCGGCCTTTCAAAAAAATGGGATGATGGTATGTTACGTTTGATGATTCGATTTGGCATGATCATGCTCGCATCGCTGGCTCTGCCGCTCATGGCGCAGGAGGTGGCGAAACCAAAGGTTTTTTAACGGATGCGGAAAAGCTTTATGAAAAGGGGTATTGGGTCGATGCGGAGAAGATGCTCACCAAGGCCGCAAACTCGTTGAAGAATGATCCGCTGGCGTTTGAGGCGAGCCGCAAGGCCGCGTACTGCCGCATGAAATTGAACAATCTGAGTGGCGCGTTGGCACTTTTGAAAAACATCACGGAGAGCGACGCGGCGTTGAAGGCGGTGCCACTGACAG
>JAVBOU010000097.1:0-7199 GCA_031550185.1 Kiritimatiellia bacterium
GGGGATGGGGCGGGTGGCGGTGGGGGAGGGGGGGGGGGGGGTGGATGATTCAAAGGGGACGAGTTTTGCGGCGGTGGCGGCGGCGTTGCGGATGAGGGAGGGGGCGGTGCGGGTGATCGCGGGGGGGGAGGATCAAGGAGCGGGAGGTGGGGTTTGTAAAAGAGTTGCTGACAAGACGGGCCAAAAAAGTGTATCTTATAGGCGAGTGCGCGGAGTTTCTGGCGCAATCGTGGGGCGATGGGGTCGCGTGTGAAATGTGCGGCGACATGGCGGCCGCGGTGCGACGGGCGAGCGACGACGCCTCCGCCGGGGAAACGGTTTTGCTGTCGCCCGGGTGCGCGAGTTTTGATCAGTTCGCGAGTTATCACGAACGGGGCGAAGTTTTCGCAAGGCTGGCCAGGGAGGCCGCGGCGCGAAAGGGACATAAAGTTTAGCAAGAAGGTTGAAAGTCATGGAAAAACGTGCGTTGGCATGGGTTGTTCCGGCAATGGCCGGACTGGTTTTGGTTTCGGGTTGCAACACGTCGCGGAAGACGACGGCGCCGGTGCTTCAGTCGACGCCGGTCTCGACGCAGGGACCGGTGCCGGGGTCGTGGATGCAGACGGAAGAGATTGTGGGCGTCAAGCGGGTTGACTGGGTGCCGGCGGAGACGTTGCCGGTGCCGGCAGTGGCGCGGACGACGCCGTATGTGATCGCGAAGGGCGACACGCTCTCGAAGATCGCGTTGCAATATGATTTGCGCTGGCAGGACATCGCGGCGGTGAACCCGGGGCTTGACGCGAACAAGCTGCGCCTGAACCAGACGATCCAGTTGCCGGGTGTTGTGGATGTGGCGAAGAAGCGCGAGGTGCAGTCGCGCCCCGTGGTGACGGCGCCGGTGAAGACGGAGAAGGCGGTCGAGGCCGGAGACAATGTTTACATCGTGAAGCGCGGCGACACGCTTTCCGAGATCGCGCACAAGCACGGCGTGAAGACCGCGGAGCTGAAAGCGGTCAATGGTCTGACGTCGGACATGATCCGCGAGAAGCAGAAGCTGACGCTCCCCGCACATGCGAAGAAGGACGGCGCGACAGTGAAGCCGCCCGCAGCACCGCAACCGCTTCAGAAGAAGGTCGAGGAGAAGAAGGTGATCGACAAGCCCGCGGAGCCTGCGAAGGTTGCTCCCCAGCTGCCGACACCGCCGGTTGCCCCGCCCGTGGTGCCGCCCGTCGCGCCGGTGATTGACAAAGAAGTGACGACGATCGAGACGACTGTTTCGGAATATCGCACGCACACCGTGCAGCCGGGCGAGGACGTTTTTTCCGTGGCGATCCGCTGGGGCGTGACGCCGGTTGAAGTGCGCGAGTTGAACAAGATTGAAGGCAATGTGCTGAAGCCAGGAACGGAATTGAAGATTCCGCCGCCTCCCATGCCCGCGCTCTGATTGCCAACGCATCAACGATGAACAGGGCGCGGAGGCTGATTCCGCGCCCTTTTTGTTTGGGGGCGAGTCATGCAAAAAATCATCAACACCCTGGCGACGACCGTGTTTCTGATGTCGCTTTTTGGAATCGTCGTGGTGGCGAGCGCGACGGAACAGGGGAATGTCACAAACTTCGCGGAGCTGTTGCGCGGCAGGGCGGTCAAGCAGTTGATCTGGCTGGCGGTCGCGCTCTCCGCCGGAGTGCTGGTGTCGCGCGCGGACTACCGGCTTTACAAACGGCCCGACGTGATGATGGTCATGTTCGGCGTGTCGGTGGTGTTGCTGTCGCTGGTGTTTGTGCCGGGCATCGGCGCGAGCATCAATGGCAGTCACCGCTGGATCAACTGCCGCTTCATGAACCTGCAGCCGAGCGAGTTTGTCAAGCTCGTGATGGTGGCGCTGACGTGCGCGTGGATTGACCGCGTGGGCTGGCACGTGCAACGCTTCAAGCAGGGAATTTTGTATCCCGGCCTCGCGATTGGCATCATTGTCGGACTGCTGTTGCTGGAGACGGACATGGGCGCGACCATGGTGCTGCTCGTCGTGTGCGGGGTGATTCTCTTCGCCGCCGGCGCGAGGCTTGCACACTTGGCGCCCATTGCGGTTTTGGGCCTCGTGCTGCTGGTCGCGGTGATGATGCTCATCCCGAACCGCCGCACGCGATTTTTCAGTTTTGTCAACGCCAAACTGGGCACGGAATATTCAGGCCTCGTGGTCGACGAAGCGGACAAGAAGAAGATGAAGAAGGAGCAGGATGACAAGCGCTACCATGTCGAACAGTCGCTTGAGGCATTCAAGAATGGCGGGCTGACCGGCGTCGGCTTTATGCACTCCATCCAGAAAAAATATTACCTGCCCGAGGCGCACACGGACTTCATCTTCGCGATCGCCGGCGAGGAATTTGGGTTTATCGCGTCGGCGCTCGTGGTGCTCGGTTTCATGACCGTGCTGACGTGCGGCGTGCTGATCGCGTTGCGCGCGCCCGATCGCTTCGGGCGATTCCTCGCTTTTGGCCTGACGTTTCTGCTTATCTTCCAGGCGGGTTTCAATCTCGGCGTCGTGACAGACCTCCTGCCGACAAAGGGCATCGCGCTAACCTTTCTCAGCTATGGCGGCACCAACCTTCTCGCGAGCATGATCGCCATTGGCGTCATCCTCAACATCGGCCACGCCGCATTGGAGGCGGAGGCGTTTCAAGACGCCAATGCCTTCCGCGATGCGGTGAAAATCTGAAGCTGTTTTTTGGCGCGCTGTTGCAATTTTTTTGTGGCGTGGCAGGACTCCTGCCACGCCACGAAAGACCACTTTACTGCGCATACAATTTTGTTATGCGCATTTTCTCTTTTTCGAATCTTTCATCCAAGTAAATCAGTTCATCTTTTTCACCCAGCCCCATGCGCAACACTTCATACGCTTTGATTTGAATTTTTTGACTTTTGTCTTCATTCATCAGTTTGACAAGGATATCCTTTTGCTTGCGAATACGTTCAGGCGTGAAATGCCGCAAGGCATTTCACGTCCATTCACGTATGTCTAGTAAATCCTCCTGCAGGAACTTGCGGATCAGTGGAAGATCCCTTTCATCCGCCAACTGGGAAAAGCTCCGCACCACTTCATTTTGAATGGAAGCATCCGGTAACGTAACGAAAAAGAGGACTTTTTCACGCATCGTTTCCCTTTGTGTCGTAGTGAGTAGTCGTTGAATACTGGCGTTGTAAAATGTTTCGTCAATCCCCCACAAAAGATGTTGTTGCTCTTCCGTGAGGGTCTTCTGGGCAAGAAACGCCGTCTTTAATTGTTGAAGTTGTTTGATCCCTGCTTCAACAAAAACACCACGCCTGGTTTTGTCGTTATCCATTGTAACCCCCCCCACATAGCCTTTGTCGCATCTTTGGGCAGAAGAATTTGTGAGGCGCGCGGGTCGCTCGCAAAGGCGTCCAAAGCCTCCATGGCCTTGAACACGAAAAAGGAAACTGATTGTCATCGGATCATGATTATATTTTCTTGCGCAAAGCAAACGTATAGTGAAATCACTTTAATTTAGCACAATGCCATGTATATTTTACACAATTCAAAGCGGTTTTCGATAGCGTCATATAGGACTGTTTTAGAGTGTATTGACTATAATGTCGAATGTAGAGATACGACCACAAATTTCTGCCAAACTTCTGGACATCCCAAATTGCGTCCCAATTGGACTCCCCTGTTGGGAGGCAAAAATTCTCCTGCGCCCCTGGCGCGGCAGAGGTCGTGCTACGCCACAACGGCACATTAGACTCGTTGGAATGTAAGCTCATGCCGCATGTCATCATGATCGTGACCGTTATGCCCCAACTTCACCGACGTGTCTCGCACAACATTGTGACGAGGAAAAATGCCTAATATGGAGACTCGACCGCAATTGCACACATCGGCAATTCGTATTCATTCGTGGTTCAAAATCGCCGTGGCAGGCAGTTCCACATGCCATGCGAACAACATCATGCGCGTGTTATGGTTTGAAGTTCCAGCGCAACACTGTTATTATTTTGGGACATTTTTCAAACACTTGGAGTCTTTCATGGCCACACCGCTTTACAAAAATCCGAAGAAACCCATTGCCGAACGCGTCGCCGATTTACTGGGCCGCATGACGCTGGAGGAGAAGGTCGGGCAAATGCTGCAACTGCCGGGATTCACGGATCTTTCCAATCAAGTGCGCGACAAATTCCTCGGCTCCGTGCTTTGCGTGGTCGACGAGGACACCGCGAAGTATCAGGAGATCGCACTCAACGAAACGCGCCTCGGCATTCCGCTCATCTTCGGCATTGACGCGATTCACGGCCACTCGATGGAGTACAACGCGACGATGTTCCCCAGCCAGCTCGCGCTCGCCTGCTCGTGGAACGAAGACCTCATGCAATCCGTCGCGCGGGCCACCGCGGTCGAAATGGCGTACACCGGCTGCCACTGGACCTTCAGCCCGGTCTTCTGCCTGCCGCGCGATTTGCGTTGGGGCCGCGTTGACGAAACATTTGGCGAAGACCCGCTTTTGATCGGCCGTTTCGGCGCCGCGATGGTGCGCGGGTATCAGGGCGACGACCTTAGCGACGAAACCTCTGTCGCCGCCTGTGCGAAGCATTACGCCGGTTATGGCGACACGCTGGGCGGACGCGAGGCCTCCGAATCCGACCACACGCCGCGCAAGATGCGCGCGATTTTTTTGCCGCCCTTTCAGAAGGCCGTCGAGGCCGGTTGCGCGACGTTCATGACCGCCTACCAGGTCATCGACGGCACGCCCTGCACCGCCAACCGCTGGCTCCTCACGGACATCCTCCGCGGCGAGTGGAACTCCGACGCCTGCGTCGTCACCGACTGGGACAACGTCAGCCGCATGGTCAATGAGCAATGCGTCTCGCCCAACCTCCTCGACGCCTCCGCCCGCGCGCTCCACGCCGGCAACGACATGATCATGACCACCGAGGGCTTCTACAACGCCGCGCTCGACGGCGTCAAGTCCGGCCGCATCCCCGTCGCCGAAATCGACCAGGCCGTGGTTCGCATTCTCACGCTCAAATTCAAGCTTGGCCTCTTCGAAAATCCCCGCGTTTACGACAAGCAAAAAGCCGCCGCCGTCATCGGTAAACCCGCCCACCGCAAGCTCACCCTCCAGGCCGCCCGCGAGTCCACCGTGCTCCTCAAAAACAACGGCGTCCTTCCCCTCAATCCCAAGCGCGTCAAAACCATCGCCGTCATCGGCCCCAACGCCGACAACGACATCGAGCAGCTCGGCGACTGGTCCCTCGGCGCCGGCCAAGGTCAGGGCCGCATGCAAAAGCACCTGCGCGACAAAACCGTCACCCTCCTCGACGGCATTGTCGAACACTTCCGCGACGGTTACGACATCACCTACGCCGACGGTTGCTCCGTCCGCACCGCCGACACCCACAAAATCCAGCACGCCGTCGACATCGCCCGCGCCGCCGACCTCGTCATCCTCGCCCTCGGCGACCAGCTCGCCTTTACCGGCGAATGCAAATCCACCGCCACCCTCGAGCTCATGGGCGGCCAAAAAGAACTCTTCGACGCCCTCCTCGAAGCCGGCACCCCGCTCGTCGTCACCTTCATCTCCTCCAAGCCCCTCGCCATCCCCCAAATCGCCCAACACGCCGACGCCATCCTCTGCGCCTTCAACCCCGGCATGGAAGGCGGCACCGCCATCGCCGAAATCATCTCCGGCGCCGTCAACCCCTCCGCCAAGCTCACCCTCTCCTTCCCTCACCACGTCGGCCAGCAGCCCTGTTACTACAACCAAACCCCCGGCGCCCACCATCACGGTTACCCCGACCTCCCCGGCACCACCTTCGAAGGCCTCTTCCCCTTCGGCTTCGGCCTCACCTACACCACCTTCAAACAGCTCAACCCCAAGCTCAGCAAAACCACCCTCAAAAAAGGCGACACCCTCAACCTCTCCCTCGACATCCGCAACACCGGCGAGCGCGACGGCCTCCACATCCTCCAGGTCTACCTCCGCGACCGCGTCACCTCCGTCACCTGGCCCGTCAAAAACCTCCTCGACTTCCGCCGCATTCCTTTGAAATCCGGCGAGCAAAAAACCATCACCATCAAAATCCCCTTCGACGCCCTCGCCATCGTCAACGCCGAAGGCAAACGCGTCGTCGAACCCGGCGACTTCGAGCTCCTCGTCGGCTCCTCCTCCCGCGACGGCGACCTCCACAAACTCCCCTTCACCGTCGCCTAAACCCCAACCCGCGCCCATGGCGTGGCAGCACCTCTGCCACGCCACGACACGCCATTCACACACGGAGCTCCCTCATGGCCAAACAAACCAACCCCAGCCCCGAAGGCAAATGCGAACTCTGCGGCGAAACATTCACACGCCGCACCGCCACCAAACACCTCCAAAAATGCCGCGCCGCCCATCCCCTTCCGCAAGGCACAAAAACCGCCGCCATTTACACCCTCGCCGTCACCAGCCCCGACTATCCCGCCTTTTTCCTCTACGTCGAAATTTCCGGCGACAAAACCCTCGTCCAGCTCGACAACTTCCTCCGCGACATCTGGCTCGAATGCTGCGGTCACCTCTCCGCCTTTTTCATCGGCAACTACCAATACGTCAGTCAGCTCAACCCCGACATCAGCTACCCCGACGAAAAAACCATGAACGTCAAAATCGCCAGCATCCTCGAAAAAGGCGACGTCTTCGGCCACGAATACGACTTCGGCTCCACCACCGCCCTCGAGCTCAAAGTCACCGACATCCGCGAGACCACCGAAAAGCCTCCCGCCAAACCCCTCCTCCTCATGCGCAACCTTCCACCCGAATGGAAATGCGCCGTCTGTAAAAAACCCGCTACCATCGTCTCTTCCATCGAATTCGGCCTCTCCGACGACAACGTCTTCTGCGCCGCCTGCGCCAAAAAGAATATCGACGGCTACGCCCACAGCCCCATCCTCAACTCCCCCCGCAGCGGCGTCTGCGGATACGGCTGCGACGATTGAGACGAACCCGCGTCCCGTGGCGTGGCACGACCTCTGCCACGCCACGCGGCACAAAAAAAAAGGTTCAAGACTAGTTTAGAGTGGAAATCTTCACAACACGTGGTAAAACACAGGTGATTTCCATGAAAAACAAGTATCTCAAACATTCTCACATTTCGGAGGTTCATTTCAGAGCCCTCACCAAGCAGTTTGCGCTCGACCTCAACGCCGTGCAAATCGCCGTCCTGACAGGTCT
>JAVBOU010000085.1:0-22342 GCA_031550185.1 Kiritimatiellia bacterium
CGGCTCGCGAGGACGCTCGCCCTCCATGTGCAGGTATTAGATCGGTTGGGGCATAACGGTTATCGTCGATTATGGAGTGCGGCGATGAATCGCCGCACACCATACAGGCGGAACAGACGGTTGCGTAGATGCCCAACGCGAAACAAAAAGGGCGCGCCCGATGAGCGCGCCCTTTTTGTTATCGCTGATTAAGGTATTGGGCTGAGCATCACCGGGAAGGAACGCTTGAGGCGAAGGGCCTTGAGCGCGGGTTCGGTCTCGGCGACGAGACCCGCGCCGGCGCCGATGGCCAGGGTGCCGTCGGGCTGGCAAAGGAGAACGCCTCTGCAGGTGGCGCGGGCGGTGCGCAGGACGGGGCCGCGCGCGCCGGTGACGCCGAGGTAGCCGTTGAAGGAACCGCTGAAGACGCCGGTGGAGGCGGAGAGGCTGAAGGTGGCGCGCGCGCTGTTGGCGGCGCTGTAGTCGTAGTCGCCAGCGTTGAGGACAGGGGCGGTGCCGCGTGGCAGGGTGAAGCCTGTGCCACGGGTGTTGAGGGTGAGGGGAATGCCGCGCTTGATCGCGTCCCAACGCAGGAAACCGGAGGCAACGGCGGCACGGGATTCGTACCACGGGATGTCGCCAGGATCGGCGAGCAATGCGAGGTTGCGCAACACGGGCGGCGTACGCCACGGGTATCCGGCGAGCGCGAGGCGCACGGTGCCGTAACCGCCGGGGGCGTTGTCTTCCCAGGTCACGAACCACCCGTTACCGGTGTCGACGGAGAGCTCCACGAAGTCCACGACAGGGGAGAACCAGACGAGAGCGGAGAGGAGGTCGCGGCCGTTGACAAAGGGCGCGAAGAGGGGGACGCCGGCGGCCGGCGTGCCGTCATCCAATGCGTAGAGCTGGAGGGGCGCGGAGCGGGAGAAGGTTTTGCCGTTGGGCAGGATGCCGGCCATGCGAACGTTGCCGCGGGTGTCGACGCGGAAGGTCATGCTGGCGAAGCCTCCGGGGAGGCGGTTGGTGGTGGTGCCGAGCGTGAAATCGGCGAACATCGCGGCGGTGTAGGCGCCTTGGAAGCGGGCAAGGGCGTTCTGGGCCGCGAAATCGGTCTTGTCGGCGAAGCGGTTGGCGCGGGCGTCGATGGCGTAAACAGTGCCGTCGGGCGCGAGGACTTCACTCCAGGCAATGCCTTGGTGGAAGGCGAGGTTGAGGATCCAGCCGGTGCGGGTGGAGAGGCGGACGACAGGGTGTCCGGCGTCGTCCGCGGTGAGCGTGGCGGCGCTGAAGGAGATGCGCACGTGTGATGAGTGCGATGGTGACGCGCGCGGTGCGGGAGTTGACGGTGAGCGTGAGGGTGCCGTCAACGGCGTGCAGGAGGTTGGTGCCGTCGTCGTCGGGCGCGTAGATGAAGCCGTTGTAAATGGAGGCGAGGGGAAAATCGGAACCACTGGTCTCCGAGGGGAAGAATTCGCCCGCCTCTTTGGCCTGCCATTGTGCGGTGAGGGTGTGGTCTTCGGTCATTGCGACGATGCTGGCGGAGGTGACCGGATTGTTCGCGCTGTCGAACCAGCCCAGGAAGTTGTAGCCGATGCGTGTCGCCGTGGGCAACGTGCCGTAAGCGGTGTTGTAGGTGACGTCGAGGATATTGGTGGAGACGGTGTCGCCGGCCGGATCAAAGGTGACGGTGTAGGTGTTGGCCTGCCACTGCGCGGTGAGGGTGTGGTTGGCGGCGGTCGTGACGATGTTGGTGGAGTTCACCACATTGCCCGCGCTGTCGAGCCAGTTGACGCGGTAGCCGGTGCGCGTTGACACGGGGAGTTCGCCGTACGGGGCGCCGAAGGTGACGTCGAAGGTATTGGTGGAGACGGTGCCGTCGGTCGGATCGAAGGTGACGGTGTAAGTGTTGGCCTGCCACTGTGCGGTGAGGGTGTGATCCGCGGCGGTCGTGACGAGGCTGACGGAGTCGATGCGGTTGCTTGAGGCATCGAGCCAGTTGATGAACTCGTAACCCGTACGCGTGGGAACCGGCCGCTCGCCGCACACCGAGGCATACGGCGCATCGGCCGGACACGTCACCGTTTCCGGGGAGACCGTGCCGCCGCACGCATCCCACGTCACCGTCACCAACGGCGTGGGATCGTGCTGGATCGTCCGTTTGTGATTGCCGTTGAGCGGCCACAATACGGGCAAATTGGTGGACGTCCAAGCGCCATTCCACCCCTTGCTGCCTTGCTGCACCCACGTGACGAGGCCTGGGGCGGTGCCGCCATACACGGTCGCGCCGGTAATAGGCGGCGCATCGCCCAGGAAACGGACGCTTGCCAATGAACTGCAATAAAGGAACGCTCCATCACCCAGGGTTGTCACGCTGGCGGGAATGGTCATATTCGTCAGGGCTCTGCAATTCGCAAACATGGCGTACCCGACCTGCGTGAGACCGCTTGGCAGGACGATGTCCGACAGGCTCGAACAATCGGAGAACGTCCAAACGCCGAATGATTGGATGCCGGCAGGCAAACTCAGCGTGGGCAATGACACGCACTCGGCAAAGGTATGCGAGCCGATGTGAGTGATTGTACTCGACAGCGTGACCGCCGTCAGGTTGCTGCATCCGCGGAACACGCCGTCGGGTACAGCCGATAGCGAGGCGGGCAGCGTGACCGCCGTCAGATCCGGGCAATTCTGGAAGGCACCATTAGCGATCCCGACCAAATCTGTTCCAAACGTCTGCGCGTTGGCAATGGCGCCCTTGTAACCCATCAGCCATTGCCCCCAGTAGACAAGTCCATTGAGCTGTGCGGCCCACCACGCGGTATTTTTCATCGCGTCCATGCCGATGACCGTCAGCCCCGCAGGCGGCAGCGCTCCGATCGTCGTCAAGTTTACACAGTCGGCAAAAGTCTCCTCGCCCAATTCCGTCAGGCCTGCCGGCAGCGTCATGGCGGTCAGATTCGTGCACCCCGCAAATGCATATCTCCCAATCACCGTCACCCCATCCGGTATGTCGATTGAGGTGAGGTTGCTGCACGCATAAAACGTATATTCGCCCACAACCGTTAAGGTTGGCGGCAACACCACGCCATCCAGCTCGTGGCAATTGTAAAACATGCCGTACCCAAAATTCGTCACGCAATTCGGAATCGTCACGGACTCCAAAGCCGTGCATCGCGTAAACGCATACACGCCGACTGACTCGATGGTGTCACGCATGACCACCTCCGTCAGATTCGTGCATACGCGGAACGCCCACCCGTCGATCTCCACCACCGGATACCCCCCAGCACGTCCGGCAATATCAGTGTGCCCGCCGTGCCCTTGTCGATCGCCGAATCATTCCCATCGCCAATCTTCACTGCAAGGCCGTTGTTGATGAGGATATACTCATATTGAATGCCATTGATAGTTTCAAACGCCGCCTGCGTTGCGAGGGGCGTGAGCGCGGCGCCTGCCAGCAGCATCGCGCCAAAAAGAAACCGTTGCGCCGACCGGCGCGTGTGTGTCATGGTGTTGCGTGTCATCCCATTCTCCTCGTCGCCCTTAAGGCGAAAATCACGGAAAAAAAATCCACAGTTCCGCATGCCAAAGCGCGCTGAACTGACGAATAAACGGTATGCCTTTTTCAGCGGCAAACACAAGCCGCGAAACCTCAACGGTTTTTCTCTGATAAGGGCGCACTGTGGCACGGCAGGACCTCTGCCACGCCGTCGTTTTGACGTTCATTCCGCGAGGGCGGTTTCGGCGTTTTTACGGTCAACGCGAATTTGGTCCGCCAGCGCGGCGGGGGAGGCAAAAGCGCGCTCCTCGCGGAGGTAGGTGACAAAAGCGATTTCGACGGCGAGGCCATAGGTGTCGCGGTCAGGCGGCGCGAGGAGATGAACCTCCAGCACAGGCGCGTCGGGACGGTCGGCAAAGGTGGGACGGAAGCCGAAGTTGGCGACGCCGTCGTGCCATGCGGCGTCATCGTCGAGCTGGACGCGCACGGCGTAGACGCCAAGGGGCGGGAGGACTTCAGCACGCGGCATGATGTTGAGCGTCGGCACGCCGATGGCGCGGCCGATGGCGCGGCCGTGGACGATGGTTTCGCGGATGCGGTAGGGGCGGCCGAGCATGTGGGCGGCTTCATCGAGATGGCCGGCGAGGATGGCGTGGCGGATGCGCGTGCTGGAGACGGGCTCGTCGCGCCAAAGCGCGGCGGGGACGGTTTCGACGTCGAAGTTGAGCGATGCGCCGAGTTCGCGAAGGCGTGGCGGCGTGCCGGTGCCGCCACGGCCGAAACGCCAGTTGTCGCCGGAATGAAAGGAGCGAACCGGTCCGTGGCAGGAGGTGAGCGCTGCCACGAAATCTTCGGGCGTCATCGCGGCGAGTTGCGCGTTGAAGTCGAGCAGCAGACAGCCGTGGAGTCCGGTTTCGGCGAGGAGCTCGAGGCGGATGTCGAGCGGCGTGAGGAGCTTGCGGTGGCGGCCTGGCGTGAGAAGCGTGGTCGGGTGTTGCGCGAAAGTGAAGGCCCACGCCTCGCCGTTGCGCGCGCGGGCGGCGGCCTGGGCGGCGTGGATGACGCGCTGGTGGCCGGTGTGGACGCCGTCGAAAAAGCCGGCGGCAAACGCGACGTTGCGCGCGGTGTTGCGAAAGTCGGAAGTGGTGCGGAGGAGGAGCATGTTCAAGGTTGCTGCACGGCGCGGGCAAAGGGGATCATGCGGGCGCACAACGCGTCGGGAGAGAGAGCGAGGAGTTCGTCGAGCGGTGCGGCGTCCGCGACCGTGTAATGGCTTGAGGCGAGGCGACGAAGCGAGGCGAGGGCGGCGCCGCAACCGAGCGCCTGGCCGATGTCGTGAACGAGTGTGCGGACGTAGGTGCCCTTGGTGCATTCGACGATAAAGGCGGGATCTTCGGCGGGAAAATTCCACGCGGTGAGTTCAAATTTGTAGATGTGGACGAGGCGCGGCTGGCGCTCGACTTCCTGGCCCTTGCGCGCCATTTTGTAGAGGGGCACGCCGTTGAGCTTGATGGCGGAAACCATGGGCGGAATTTGGAAAATGTCGCCGCAAAGCTTTTGCATTTCCGCTTCGACGTGGCAACGGTCGAGCTCTGCCACGGGCGCCTGACTGAGGATTTCGCCGTCGAGGTCCTGCGACGCGGTGGTGACGCCGAAGCGGATGGCGCCGCTGTACGTTTTGTCACCGCCCATGAGGCGGTCGGAGAGTTTCGTCGCGCGGCCGAGCATGATGATCAGCAGGCCCGTGGCGGCGGGGTCGAGCGTGCCACCGTGCCCGACGCGCGCGATGCGAAAGGTGCGGCGGATTTTGGCGACCACGTCGTGCGAGGTGAAGCCGGCGGGTTTGTCGACGAGAAGGAGTCCGTCGAAGAGGTCTGGGGAGAAGGACATGGGGAGGGGTATTATGAGAAAAACCGCGCGGTCTAGCAAGAACCGTTGTGGCGGCATGGCCAATAGCCACCGTTTTTGGACGCGCCACGGAACTCCAGTTCCCCGTTGTTTTTCAGGACGGCAAGATGGCGCTGCGTATTGCGAAGCGACATGGACAACACTTGTGAAATCTTGCCGGCACGGCATCCCGGGTGTTTGCGGACATACACCAAAACATGATTTGCTCCGCCATTTCCTCCGCCAGCACGACGAACAGGAGGTGATACGTGAACATTATCCAAGCAGTCAAAGCGTTCGCACATGAACTTCCGAAGCGTGTTGCGGTTGACGCCCATTCGCGCGGCAATGGCGATTTTTTTATGGCCAAGAGCGAGAAATTTGGCAAGTTCCTTTTCGCGTCCGGTGAGTTTCACGCGCGCGCTTTTGCGGCCTTGCGGACGGCCAAGAATGACGCCTTCGGCGCGCTTGCGATCCACGGCTTCCTTCGTGCGGCGTGAGATGAGGTCACGTTCGATTTCGGCGGCAAGTCCAAAGGCAATTGCCAAAACTTTGCTACTGATATCCGAGCCCAAACGATAGTTGTCTTTGATTGTCCAAACCTGGACCTCGCGTTTCAAGCACTGGTTAAGGATGTTAAGAATCATCGTCAGGCTGCGACCAAGGCGGGAGAGTTCGGCACAGATGAGCGTGTCGCCTTTTTGCAATCCATTGAGGAGCTGGCCGAGTTTGCGTTTTTCAGGTTCCTTGGTGCCGGAGATGGTTTCCTCGAGCCAGACGCCGATGGTGATTTTTTCTCGCCTGCAAAACCGATTTATTTCGAACCGCTGGTTTTCAACGGTTTGTTTGTCGGAGCTGACGCGAATGTAGCCATAGATCATGGGGTTGTCCTTTGGTTTGGTTGCCGTCATGTAAATAGAACACATGACCACGAAAATCGAGCCTTTTTGTTGGGCAGCACGCCGTGCCCATGACGTTCAAGGATTCCGCGAGCTGGGTCATCCTCTCACCTATCGAGCAAAGCATCAAAGCCAAAATCGAAAAAATCGGCGTCCCGTTAAAGGACTGGGACGTCAGCATCAATCGTGGCATCCTCACAGGTTACAATGAAGCCTTTATCATCCCCGAAACTAAGCGCAATGAAATCCTTTCCAACTGTGTCGACGCCGACGAACGCGAACGCACTGCCGAACTTATTCGACCCATTCTAAGAGGCAGAGATATTAAGCGGTTTAGCCACGAGTGGGCAGGGATGTATTTGATTGCCACACACAACGGAATTTCCGAAAAAGGTGTTCCAAAAATTGACATCAAAAAATATCCTGCCGTTAAACAACATCTCGATTCTCACTGGGTAACAATTGAAGCCCGCGCTGATCAAGGTGATACACCTTACAATCTTCGTAGCTGTGCGTATTGGGAGGATTTTTCTAAACCAAAAATCATATGGGGTGAACTATCAGATAAAGCAAAATTTGTATTCGATTCGAAGGGCGAATATTATTCAACAAACACGACCTTTCTGATGACTGGTGAAAATCTTGAGTGGTTAATTTGTTTTCTAAATTCACCACTTTCTGAATATTTGTTTTCGAAAATTGGTTCTACCAGCGGCGTAGGAACTGTACGCTGGCTTAAATTTACCATTGAGCAATTAGCCGTCCCAACTTTGAATAGCACGAAACAAAAAGAATGGTGCGATTTGTTTCATGACTATTCCCTTGGCAAAGTTACAGAAGTTATGATTAACCGTCGTATTTATGAGTTTTGCAATTTAACACCAGATGAAATCCTTATTGTCGAAGCTTGTTCGATGAAGCATTAAAATCCATTGAATCAATAAATTCGACCTCTTTATCACTTAACCCATACATTTCGTAAGTCAATTTATTAATTTCATTTTGAATTTTTTGTGGTTTCTTTTGCACATTTTTTAAATTAGTTCTAAAATTAAATTTTCTTGTTGACAATTTGGTTTTGGTACATATAAAGGTTTGATGGCCTGCACGCTAATTAACAAGTCTCCTGTCCCAGTTTTGGGAGAATTTTGGAGTAAATAGGTTCCCATTTTTGAGTTTAAAACCGCGAGTATAAAGTTAATGTTTTTTCCTGTTGCAAAGCACGTGCTGTCTAGCGCAAAATATTCGCCATTGTCTATGCTGAAGCACAAAATAGATCCGACACGTTTCCAAATGATTTTTGATTTCGACAAATCTTTCCAATAACTTATCTGGTCTTGGGTTTCAAACCATTTGTTACCTGTTTTTTTTCGAGAGGAAATTTTTTTGCCATCAATTATGTACTTCTTGCCTGTTTGTTCTAAGCGTTCCATCCCAAACGAAAGTAAATGGTTTTTAACGGCGGGATATTTTTCAATATCAATGTGCAATGCAGGAAACGTTGCGATGATGTAGAGGTGTGCCCACTTGTAAGCATATCGCTTAATATCTCTGCCTCTTAGAATGGGTCGAATAAGTTCGGCAGTGCGTTCGCGTTCGTCGGCGTCGACACAGTTGGAAAGGATTTCATTACGTTGTTTTTCGGAAACAACAAAACACCCTGCATTTTTTTCAGGTTGTCCATTAAATCCGGTCTTGATGCCGTAGTTAATGCTGATGTCCCAATCCTTCAGCGGGATGCCGATTTTTTCGATTTTGGCTTTGATGCTTTGCTCGATAGGTGAGAGGATGACCCAGCTCGCGGAATCCTTGAACGTCATGGGCACGGCGTGCTGCCCAACAAAAAGGCTCAATTTTGTTAAGCCGCAGATAATATCCTTGCTTATTTGTTTTCCAATAATACATGATTTTGTTTGATGCTGTTGTTTTGACTTGGAAAACAATAAAATGTTTGTTTCTACTGTTGCATTGAAAACAAATAACGAATCTATTAAAATCATTGGATTGTTTTGCATTGAAAAAAAATGACGCAATTTTTTCCCATACGCATTTCTCATCCATTTATTTGATGAAATGAAGCAAAGATGCGCATTATCGCGCAACAGTTGCCAGCCACGCTCATAAAAAAGAATGTACATATCGCCGGCACCTTCGAATGATTTAAAATTGCAAATTTCATATTTGTTCGCAAGCGTGCCTTTTTGATTCTGAAGCGGTACGAACGGCGGATTGCCGATGACGATGTCAAAGCCGCCTTTAATACCAAACATCCATTCGGGATCGAAAAACGGAGACATGGCGTTTTGGTCGTAGGGTTCCCATGCGGCTAACTTTTCGGCGTCTTCTTCCAAATCTTTTTGGGCGTGTTTTCCCTTTTCAATGGCAAGTTCTTTTTCCAATTTTGTTATGCGGGCGTCTATTTCATCACGGCGTTGTTTGTTGGCGTCGCATCGAGAAAGGTGGAGTTGACGGGGTTCCGCAGCAAACAGGGTGGCTTGTTCGGGTTGAGCGTCCTCCACCCATTTTTCGTCTTGCACGTGCATGCGTTCAGCTCGGAGACGGGTGATGTCGTTTTGATGTGTTTGGATTTTGATTGGATCGGGTTTTGTGGCGATTGCAACAAGGCGATCGCGAATGACGGTACGGAGTTCGGCGTCTGTTTTGCGAAGTTCCTTTTTACGGAAGGTGTTGCGTTCGTTGAAGTGCTCGTGGCGGATCATTTTCAGTTGTCTGCGCAGTTCATCCAGCTTGGGATCGGTGGTGGAAAATCCGAGGGCTTCACTAGATGTTTTTTTTATGCCGATGAGCGTGTCGGCGCAAACAAAGTTGTTTTCGAGGTTGGGTAGGGGCGGGGTTTGTCCACCGGGCCAGTCGCAGACAAGGGAAATGAAGCAGCGGAGTTTGGCAATTTGAACTGCGATAGGCTGGATGTCGACGCCGTAAAGGCAGTTTTCGATGAGGCGGAGTTTGGCCTGATATCGGTCGAGCGTGGGGTCGGCGGTTTCAAGACGGGTGAGAAGATTGTTAAGGACGCCCATGGGGAAGGCGCCGGAGCCACAGGCGGGATCGAGAATTTTGAGACTGAACACGTCGGCGGGATTCGCGGCCTTGACCGCTTCGTCCACCATGTAATCCACAATCTGGCGCGGGGTGTAAAAGGAGCCGGTGGACTTGCGGGCGGTGTCGCCGGTTTCGGGATTGTAGGAGGCGAGGAGGTTTTCGAAAACTTTGCCGAGGAGTTCGGGATCAAGGGCGATTTCTTGATCGTGGGGGGTGTTTTCCTCGACGGTGAAGTTGTAACGGGAGAGGAGGGGAATGAGGCCGTTGGCTTCGTCGAAAAAAAGTTTGTCAGGAACGGCCAGAAGCGGCTCGTTGGTTTTGCAGTCAGAGAAACAATCCAGACGCTTGGGAGTTTGGGTTTCGCGATCTTTGTCGAGGCATTCGAAGAGGCCGCCGTTCAGGAACGGAATGGTTTCGCACACCTTGATAAATTCGTCGGCTTTGCCGGGTTTGAAGAAGCGATGGTAGCGGTAGCCTTCGACGCCTTTCTGCCCCCATTTGGCGAGAAATTTGCGGGGGGTTTCGGCAGGGTCAAGATTGAGGGTGGCGAAGAAAAGGTTTTGGAGGATGGCTTTGTAGTAGGCGGAACCAGAGGCGTCGGTTGCGGGGTCTGTCCAGCCGTCTTGGAAGAGAGAGGCAGGGACGATATTTTTTTGTTTGAGGAACCAGCAAAAAAGAAGACGGGAGACGAGGCGGATGGTCATCTCAGCGTTGCGCCGCGAGTCAACCTTGATGATGTCGGCAGGGAAACGGACTTCACGCAACGCCCATTCGTACCATTTGAAAAGCTCGTTGTAAAACTGTTGGGTGAGGGCTTCGACCGAGAAGGCGTCAAGCATGGCGGCATGTGTGGGCGGGACGTCGGACACGGACTGGAGCTTGAGGAAGCGTGAGACAGGGGTGTGGCATTGGCTGGCCGATCCGCCAAAGACATAGGTGAAGCGTCGCGGCGCGGTGGCGGTGGCGCTGATGTCGCAGATATAGGAAAAACGCCAGTCGGATCCGCCCGCTTCATTGAAGACGGCGATGGCCGCGTCGTATTCGCGGGTAAGGTATTTTTGGACAAGGGAACGGAGTCCGGATTTACGACGCAAAACAGAGCCGGAGGCAATCTCGAAACGGAAGAGACCGGTACGGTATTTATCTTTCGTTGTCAATTCACCGAGAAGGTGTCCGCTGTCGCCATTCATTGTACCGAGTGGCTGGGGCTTGGCATAAAGCGTGTCCGCGCCAAAGAAAGAGTGTAGAAAACCCGTCCATTCGCCAGGATGGAAGGGTTTTGCAAAAAGGGATTCGAGCGTTTCAGCGGAGTATTTCATGGGATGGCTTTTACGGGGATGAAGGTTTCGGAAATGACGATCAGGGAGTTGGAGGTTTCGTCAACGATGGAAACGGCGCGTTGTTTGGGCGCGAATTCGTCGCGGAGGTGTTTGAGAATAACGGGAAGAGCGTCGACCTGCATGGTGGTGGGACAATCGGAAAATTTGCCCAGTTTTTTGGTCGCGGCGTTGAGTTTTGTGGGAAGTTGGGTGTGGACGCCGTTGGCAATATCATGTTGAAGCGCGATGATGCCAGGGGCGAGGTCGCCAGGGAGATCACCGCGGGTTGCCCAACGTAAACAGGCGCGCAGGATGAAGGCGGCGGTTAGGACATTTTTGTCTTTGGTGACAGGATGGGTGAATGCGGCTGAATCGGCGTCATCCGCATCCGGGTTAATTTCGGTAAAGGCGGCGAGGGCGGCGGAAACATCCGCATAATGTGCCTGAGTTGCGGGCGAAAGAAATGGAAGGGGCTTTTCTGCAGGGTCTGCGCGGAGAAATTTTACAGCATCGAGAAACAAGATGCGTTTGGGAACGCTGGCGGAAACATCGTAGAATTGCAGTCGTCCCGCTGATTTAGTGAAAGCGACGGAGTGGGATTTTACTCCGGCGCGAAGGCAGCGGGCCTTCAAAGGAAGCGCCTTGATGAGATCGTATTCGGCCCGGTGATTGTGATAGAAATCGCGGGCTTCACGCAGCAGAGCGAGCGACTCATCAACATCGTCATGCGCGGGGCGTTCGAACAATTTGAAATGTTTAATAATTTCATCGTGTGAAAAAATTTGCACATCCTCGCCCAAAGCGGAGTGAAAGCCCTGCATTTTGATAAGGGCGTTCTCGTAAAGGCCGATGATCCGATTGCCCTGGTCGGAAGGGTAAAACATAAAATTACGAATGGCCGGGGCGCTGGAGCCGATACGGTTGACGCGACCAATGCGTTGCATGAGGCGGGCGACGTTCCACGGGGTATCGTAGTGGACGACTGTGTTGGCGCGATGCAGGTTGATGCCTTCGGAAAGGACATCGGTGGTGAAGAGGATGTTATATTGGTTATCTTGTGCGCCGACGGGAAGATTGGCGTCAAAAGAACTGCGGATATTGTCCTTCTGCGACTCGCGGTTTGAGGAGGAGATGGCTAGAATGTCTTGACGTTTTAGACGGCTTGTCAATTCGTCCCGCAGGTAATTAATGGTATCGAGACTTTCAGAAAAGACAACCAATTTGCCGGAGGGGTTGTCCGATTTGGTGGTCAGACGATTGTGCAGGGCGTCAAGAAAGATGTCCAGCTTCGGATCGACCGTGATAGAATTCCATTGAGCCTTGAGGGACTCAAAGATGGCTTTGTCGGCGTGAAGCATGCCCAAAAATTCCGGCTGAAAATCGGCGGCGTGATACAGAAATTCGGACGCGTCATATCCTTTTTCATCGACCAATTTTTGGATGACCTCGTCGAGTTCCCTGCCTTGGTCAAGCCATGTGCGGATGTCGATGTCGGGGACAATGAGCACCTTGTCGTTCGCGAACATGCCGAGCATTTGGTCGATGCCACGAATGGCGTTATCAAGGGAGCAACGGAACGCATGGAACGAGCTTTCCAGACGCTTGACCAGCAGGACGCGATAAATACCTTGGAGGGTGGCGGAAATTTGTTTGGCGTTGGGATAGCGCGCGGCATATTGCGGAATGAGAAACTCAATGGCGCGGTAACGCGCGTACGTGGCGGGAAGCGCACCGGCGGGAAGTGGCATCTTGTGCGCGATGAGTTTTGTGCGATAATCCGATTCGCCGGTGAGGAACCAGAGGGTTGTGAACAGAAGGATTTCGAGGGACGAGTCCAGCTTGTACTTCAAAATGGCCGGCGCGGAAACTTTAGGAAAGACAATGCCCTGTTTCTCCAAGTCGGCGGCATAGGTGGAGTCATTCAGGATGTTTTGGCGGGTGCGGCGGACGGTGATGCGCTCAAGAAGATTGCGACGGATGACCTCGTAAATGTTGTCGATCTCCTTGGGGTTAAATTTTTGTGGATCGCGACGGTTGCTCATGGCACGTTTGTAACGTTCGGAAAGCGGGGCAAAGAAGGCGGCGATGTTGGGGATGTTTTCAATCGTGGAGCGGGCGGCGTCTTGAAAAAGTAGGATTTGGGCGCGTAAATCATCTGGTTCATTGTTCACGGCGGTCGCGGAAAGTAACATGACTTTTTTGCGCGTGCCGTGCGTCACGCCGAGATTGCCGGGATTGGCACGCGGGGACTTGCAAATTTTTTGAAGCTCGTTAAAACTGTTGGTTTGTGTGTGGCGGAAATTATGGGATTCGTCCACAATCACAAGATCAAACTCTTCTTTGTGATGATAGTGCCCGTCTTCGTTCAGCACTTTGGAGAGGCTGCCATTGCTGACGAACTGCGTTTTGCGCGAAAGGGTGAAGCGTTTGAACGTTTCCTTCCAGTTGGCTGTAACGGACGGGGGATAAACGACAAGAATTTTGGTTTGAGGCCCGTTGGCTTCCAAAAATCGGCGGGCAATCATGGCGGCAACAACGGTCTTCCCAAGACCGACGACATCGGCGAGAAAAAATCCATTGTGACGGCAAAGCATCTGATAACCTTGAATGACCGCTTCGTTTTGGTAAGATAATTCCTTAAAGCCATCCGGCAACGCCAGCGAAAAGTCATCCTCAATTTGTTCACCAAACGTGTCAATCAGCACCTTCATATAAAGTTCAAACGGTGTTGGCTGGACGCCAAGGTGGGTCTTTTTCATGGGAGCGGCGAAATCTTTCGTTGAAAGGGGAATGCCATCCGCCCACAATTTTTCAAATTCCGTTTTACAAAATGCAACGTCATCAAAATCTTTTAGCGCAACATTCAATTCGTATTGAGGCGCGCGCGTGATGCCCAACCCAGCGTCGGTGAGATTCGACGAGCCCATGATGACCCAGCCGTCAGAATGTTCGTTGTGATCATCGGGAAGAAACAGGTAAAACTTGGCATGAAGACGCTTTGAAGGGTGAATACGCATTTCAAGCCGCCCTTCTTTCACATCTTCAATCAGTTGGAGTATGCCGCGTTCAATTTCCTCGGCATAACGGGCGTCACGGATATCGTTGATGAACTCCTGCGTGTAAATTTCCTTCGCCTTTTGCTGGTCACCAAACCACAGTTTCGATGCGTCATGACGGCGAAAAATGTTGTCAATGTTGATGCCGACAAGAATTTGAATTTTGTTGACGGCAGATAATTCGGCGCGGAGTTTGAAATAACCCGAGGATCTGAAAAAACCACAGACAGCATGAAACGATGCGACGTTTATCATGGTGGAGGCGATGCCTGTGAACTTCACAAAAAGTGAGTTGTTGTCTTGGTTGGTAAAAAATTTTGACGCCATGATTTTTCCTGCTGTGCAACTTCACGAAAATTGCGACCAAATTGTCGCTTGCCGCTCCTCATATTTTCCACAGTATAACAAAGTCCATACAAAATAATCACTTTTTTGCATGAGCACCGATTTGAAAAATCGACCTGCACATCATACAAGCCAGGCGGCGAAGGGTTCGCGGGGCGGCGGGGGAAGGGTGTAGAGGGTGGGGCCGGCGGCGGTAATGGATTTGATGGTGAGGTCGGCGGAAAAGTTGCGGGAGTCGCTGTAGGCGGCGCAGAGCTGGACGGCGGCGGCGAGGTCGGCGGGAGAAGCGGCGCAGGGAATGAGGAGGGTGGGGCCAGGGACGTTGACGGAGTGAAGAAGAATGTCGCCGGCGGGATGGTCGGCGATTTTGCGGAGGCGTTCGTTGTCGCGCTCGTCGCGGCCGCAGAAGCAGAGGGCGCCTTCGGGGAGGCGGAAGCAGCGGCCCACGCGGAGGAGTTTGGTCCAGCGGCGCTGAAGGCCGAATTTTTGCTGGATGGCGGCGAGGCGGCGGGAGAAGCCTTTTTCGGTGAGGAGGCAGCCGCCGGCGGGTGCGGGAAAATGGGTGAGGCCGAATTGTTGGGCAAGGGCGATTTGGGGTTTGCGGGAGCGACCGGAAAGGGCGAGGAGTTTGGCGCGATCGACGAGGCCGTCGCGTTCGGGTTTGGAGGGCGGGAGGAGTTGCGCGGAGAGGGGGCGGACGAGCACGTCGTCGAAGTGGGAGCCGCGGCTGACGACGCCGAGGGATTGCTTGTTTTGGGACATGGGACGCTGGCCGAGGACTTCGCCGGTGGCGATGAAGTCGAAGCCGAGCTGCTGCATGAGTTCGCCGGCGCGCTGGATCATGCGCATGTGGCAGTCGATGCAGGGATTCATGGCGCCGCCGAAGCCGTGCGGGGGATGGTCGAGCAGGGAAAAAATGTCGTCCGTGAAGTCGACGATGTGGAGCTTGAGGTCGAGCTCTTCGGCGGCGCGGCGGGCGTTGCGGTCATCGAAAAAAGGCGAGGCAAAAACAACGCCCTCGACGTGGACGCCGGCGGCGCGCAGGACGCAAACGGCGAGCATGGAGTCGAGGCCGCCGGAGAGAAGGCTGAGGGCTGAGGGTTGAGCGCTGATGGCGGGATCTCTAAACGGCCTTCACGAGGCAATAGGTTTTTTTGCCGGAGCGCAACACCATGATGCGGCCTTCGATGAGCATGTCGGGGGTGACCGTGGCGGCGACATCGGTGACGCGGATTTGGTTGATGGAGAGGCCGCCTTGCTGGAGGAGGCGACGGGCTTCGCTTTTGCTGGCGCAGAGGCCGGAGGCGGCGGCGATGTCGAGCAACGGCTGGCCGATGACGCTGGGGATTTCCTTGCTGGGAACGCTGGCGAAAACGCCTTCGAGATCGGCGGCGGTGAGGCCATCGAGAGAGCCGCCAAAAAAGGCGTCGCTGGCGCGTTGGGCGATGGCGAGGCCGTGTTCGCCGTGAACGCGGCGGGTGATGTCCTCGGCAAGGATGCGCTGGGCTTCGCGTTTTTCGGGCGCGGTGGCAACTTCGCCTTCGAGTTCGGCAATGCGCTCCATAGGGAGAAAGGTGAAGATTTTCAAATAGCGGATAACGTCGGCATCGAGCGTGCGCAGGAAGAATTGGTAGAAGTCGTAGTAAGACGTTTTGTTGTGGTCGAGGAAGATGGCGTTGCCTTCGGACTTGCCAAACTTTCGGCCTTGCGAATCCATGACGAGCGGAAAGGTCATGCCGAAGCACTCATCTGTAATACCCATGCGACGAATGTAGTCGGTGCCGGCGGTGATGTTGCCCCACTGATCGGAACCGCCGATTTGCAGACGGCAGTTGTGCGTCTTGTAAAGATGGTAGTAGTCGTAACCCTGGAGGAGCTGGTAGCAAAATTCAGTGAAGGACATGCCGTCCTGGGATTCGAGGCGCTTGCGGACAGAGTCCTTGGCGAGCATCTGGTTGACGCGGAAATAGCGGCCAATGTCGCGCAACATGCCGATGAAGGAAACATCCTTGTACCAGTCGTAGTTGTTGACGAGGATGGCGGGATTGGATCCCTTGCCGAAGTCGAGAAAGCGGGAGAGATTTTCCTTGATGCCTTCGAGATTGTGGCGAACCTGCTCTTCGGTCTGGTAGTTGCGTTCTTCGGATTTGCCGGAAGGATCGCCGATGAGACCGGTGGCGCCGCCGACGAGCGCGATGACTTTGTGGCCCGCGCGCTGGAAGTGCGAGAGCGCCATGATGGTGACGAAGTTGCCGGCCTGGAGCGAATGGTTGGAGGGATCAAACCCGGCGTAAATGGTGAGGGGCTTGTCGAGCGCGGGACCGAGATTTTCGCTGGTGCTGGCTTCGAAGAGGAAGCGTTCTTTCAGAGTGGCAAGGACGTTCATGGCGTAAAATAATTCGTGGCGTGGCAGGGGTTCTGCCACGCCACGATGAAGGGTTGGTTATTCGTTGTCGGAGCCGGGCTGCCATTCCTCAACTTGCGCGAAGGCGTCGTTGAAGGCGGCGGCAAGGCCGACGAGATGTTCGCCGGGTTTGAGATCCGGGTTGTTGAGCTCACGGGCCATTTCGGCGATTTCCTCTTCGTTCATGTTGACGGCCTTGATGGAGAGGCCGATGCGGCGCTCGTCGCGGTCGATCTTGACGATGCGGGCTTCGACTTCCTGGCCGACCTTGACGGCGTCCTTGACCTTTTCGATGTGCTGGTCGCTGATCTGCGAGATGTGCACGAGGCCGTCGACGCCGTCGTCGAGACCGACGAACGCGCCGAAGGAGGCGATCTTGGAGACCTTGCCCTTGACGATCTGGCCGATCTGATAACGCGCGGAGATGTTGCTCCACGGATCGTCGGAAGCCTGCTTGAGGCCGAGGCTGATGCGCTGGGTGGCGGCGTCGATGTCAAGCACAACGGCTTCGACGTGCTGGCCTTTTTGCAGCATTTCGCTGGGGTGGTTGATCTTACGCGTCCAGCTCATGTCGGAGACGTGGATCATGCCGTCAATGCCTTCCTCAAGCTCGACGAACGCGCCGTAAGAAGTGAAGTTCCGAACCTTGCCGGCGACGCGGCTGCCGACGGGATAGCGGTCGATGACGGTGTCCCAGGGGTTGGCTTCGGTCTGGCGCATGCCGAGGGCGATCTTCTGCTCCTCGCGGTTGATGCTGAGGACGACGACGTCGACTTCCTGGCCGAGTTCGAGAATGTCGGAAGCGCGGGAGACGCGCTTGGTCCACGAAAATTCGGAGACGTGCACGAGGCCTTCGACGCCCGGCTCGATTTCGACAAACGCGCCGTAGGGGACGAGGTTGACGACCTTGCCGCGCAGGCGGCTGCCGATGGGCAGGCGTTCTTCGATGCCTTCCCACGGATTGGATTGCGCCTGCTTGAGGCCGAGCGAAACGCGCTCGCGCTCCATGTCCACGTCGAGGATCATGACCTCGACCTGCTGGCCGACCTTGAGCATTTCGCCCGGGTGCTTGATGCGGCCCCAGCTCATGTCCGTGATGTGCAGCAAACCGTCGAGACCGTCGAGGTCGACGAACGCGCCGAAGTCCGTGATGTTCTTCACGCGGCCCATGCGCACCTGGCCCTTGGCGATCGAATACAGCAACTCGCTCTTCTTGCTCGCGAGGCGCGACTCAAGCAGCTCGCGACGCGAGATAATGATGTTGCGACGCTCGTTGCTGATCTTGATGACCTTGAACTCGAACTCCTGGTTCAGGTACGCGTCGAGGTCGTGCACCGGCGAGACGTCCAGTTGCGAACCGGGCAGAAACGCGTCCACGCCGTCCACGCGAACGATCAGGCCGCCGCGCACTTTCGCCGCGACCGTACCCGTGACCACCGCGCCCTCGGTGTACTTGCCGAGGATCGCGTCCCAGCGCAACTTCTCATCGGCCTTCGCCTTGCTGAGTTGCACCATGCCGTCCTCGCCCTCGAGCGACTCGAGGTAGACTTCCACCTCATTGCCCGGCTTCACCTCGTCCGGGTTTTCGAATTGATTCCGTGCCACCACTCCTTCGGATTTGTAGCCGATGTCGAGGAAGACATCATCATTCGTCACACTGGTGACCGTACCTTTGACGATCGTGTTGGGTTCGAGCTTTTGTGTGACGGTGCCCTGCAGCGCCGCTGCGAGCATATCGTAATCCCCGCCGGACTTGGGGGAGAAGGTGACCGGTTTGCGTTTTGCCATAATTGAATTACTCTGATTTTTGCCTTTACGGTTTTGGTGTATCCATGCCGACCCCTTTTTGCCGGCCCGTATAAGCGGAGAACAGGGAAGGTTGACGTTGCGCCGCGATTGCGCCCCCGCCACACGGCGGGACAATCCTGGCCTGATTTTGCCTGGGGATCCCCAAAAGCAAAACCGCATTTTATACCAAAGATTTAATGGCGGCGCAAGCGCGAACGCCGCGTAAAACAGGGCAAATGAAAATTTGGAACCACGAATGACCGCGAATAACCACGGATTTCTATGTGTGCATGGTCATGTGGTTGCGTTTGCCATTCGTGGTTCAATCCACAACGAAAACAATTTTTGCACTCCTCTGCGTTCTTCTATGAGACGGCTTGTCAAGGCCCTCCGCCTGGCGGAGACCGCTTTTCCCGTTGGTCGCCGGGAGGTCTCGCTTCTATCCGCACTCGTGATGGACGGGACAAAATCCGCTGCATTTTAGGATTCGTCGTCGGGCGGCCAACTGGGCGGCGCACTCGGGGTTCGAAACGCCAAACGCAGCCGCCGGGACGGGACGTAAGCGGTCAATTAAAGGGAGCCGGCGTCGCGGGGTTTGTCGAAGGTCTCGGGGCGTCGAGAGTGGTTACTTACACAACCACTCTCCCAAAATCAAATGGATCACCTAAAAAAAGGTCGTCGTGTACCCAACGCAATTCCTACCAATATGATCAGAGCCGACACGCCCATGCCGGCAACGCTCCAGGCGGCGGCGTTGGTCAGGGTTGCCGTCAATCCCAAAATGCCGCCGATGCCGACTGCCGTCGCGGCGTAGAGCGGAGCGATGCGGCGGGTTTTGGGCACGAGCAGGCCGAGGAAAACGGGCATCACAACGCCGCCCACATAAACGTCGTAGGCCATGAACAAATAGTCGAGAATGCCGTGTCCCGACATGGCCATGCCCAAACTGGCCAGCGCCAAACCGCCGACGCAGATGCGCAACGTGCCGGTCTGGCGGCTTCCGATTACATCGTGCCCCAAGACTGTTCCCGCTGTCACGAGGCAGGAATCTGCGGACGACACCACCGCGGCAACCAGAGTACCCATGACGAGCAATCCGGTTGTTCCTGGAAGCGCCTGCGACAAACCCGCCAGCAACGCGCCGTCGGCGGGCGTTTCCTCCGGGATCAGTCCCCGGCACGCCAGACCTGCCGCCACGATCACCACGGAAAACAACGCCATGCCCGCGGCGGCCCACCATCCGCCACGCTGCGCGGCGTTGCCGTCGCGCGCGCTGAAAAACCGTCCAAACAACATCGGACACACCAGATAGTTGCCGCCGATCACCAACAGGTAACCCGCCAAGTCGCGCGGCGTGAAATGTTCGTTGACCGCCTCGGGTCGCACGGTGGCGGTCCAACCCGGATTCGCCCGCCAAAGCGCGGCCAGCAGGAACGCCAATCCGGCGGCAATGAGCGGCGTTTGCCAGCGGTCCAAACGGATGACCGCGGCCTGCCCGCCGCCGATGGCGTGTCCGGTGGCCAACAGCGCGCCCAGCGCCAGGGCAACGCCGCCACTCATGCCCGTCATGGCGACCAGAAGGCGCGACAATGCGGTCAGTTGCGCTGCCACGATGGCAGTCCATGCCATAACCACAATGGCGGAAATCAAAAAACGCGACGGGCGTCCGAAAAATGTTTCCGCCATTTCCGGCAGCGTGGAGGCGCCGCTTTCGCGCACCCGCCGCGCGAGCAGCGCCGACATGAGCGCGAGCCCGACCGCGCCGCATCCGAGCCACCAAAACGCCGGCGTTCCAATCCGAAACGCCAGCCCCGCGGCGCCCAGCGTGGCCGAGGCGCCCACGCACGAGGCGACAAGCGAAAACGCCACGGATCCCGCGCCGCTGTCGCGGTTGTTCACCAGGAACGCGCCCGCATCCCCGGAGCGGCGCCGGATCGCCAGCACCGCCAACAACGCCGCGTAACCGGCCAAAATCAACCCGCCCATACTCCCTCCTCCACCGCCGCGCACATGGCGTTAGTCAGGCGCGCCAAATCATCATCGCCAATCACATACGGCGGCATCACATAAATCAACCGCCCAAACGGACGAAGCCAGACATTGTGTTTATCCACAAAAAATTGCTGCAATTTCCCAACGTTAACTGGCGCCGCCATTTCCACCACGCCAATGCCACCCAAAACGCGCACATCCGCCACGCCGGGTTTTCCCCGGAGCGACGCCAATCCCGCCTCCAGACGCGACGCAATCCGCGCCACCTGTCCGCGCCAACGTCCCTCCGCCAGCAAGTCGAGTGATGCCCCGGCCGCGGCGCACGCCAGGGGATTCGCCATGAACGTCGGCCCGTGCATCATCACGCCGCCATTGGCGGAAATATCGCGCGCCACATCACCGGCGCACAACGTCGCGGCCAGCGTCATCACGCCGCCGGTCAGCGCCTTGCCGACGCACAAAATATCCGGCTGGACGCCCGCCCATTCCGCGGCAAACATTTTCCCGGTTCGACCAAAGCCCGTCGCGATTTCATCGAAAATCAACAGCACGCCATGTTCGCGGCAGAGCGCCGCCAATCCCCGCAGCCATTCCGGATGATAAAACCACATCCCGCCCGCGCCCTGCACAATGGGCTCGACAATCGCCGCGGCCAACTCATTGCCGTGTCGCGCAAACGCGGCGCGAACATCCTCAAGCGTCCGCGCATCAAACGCCGCGTCAAAACGACAAGCCGGACGTTCGACAAAAACCTGCTCCGGCAACACCCCGGCAAAACGCCCGTGGCGTCCAGTCGTCGGATCGCCCACACTCATCGCGCCCAGCGTGTCGCCATGATACCCGCCGCGCGGAGCAAGGATGCGCCGCCGTTCAGGACAGCCGCGCGCGCCCTGGCATTGCACCGCCATCTTGAGCGCCACCTCCACCGACACCGACCCCGAATCCGCGAAAAAAACATGGCGGAGATTGTCCGGCGCCAGCGCCAGCAACTTTTCCGCAAGCCCAACCGCCGGCGCATGCGTCAGCCCCCCAAACATCACATGCGGCATGAGCCCCGCCTGCTGCCGAATCACCCGCACCATTGCCGGATGATTGTACCCGTGAATCACCGACCACCACGACGCCATCCCGTCAACCAACCCGCGTCCATCCGCCAAAAAAATCCGCACGCCCTCCGTCCGCGCCGCCTCCCACACCGGCGCCTCCGTTCCCACGCCCGCATACGGATGCCAAACATGTTCCCGGTCAAACGTCAGCAACCGCGCACCCTCGCCCGAAACCTCGCGCCGCGCCAGCCGTTGAACCAGCGGCGCCAAACGCCCCGCCAGCTCGTCCCACGCAACACCCGACCACGACGGACAAAACCGAAGCTCCAGCACCTCCGTTTCCGCCCGCTCGCAAAGCGCCGCAAAATTATCACGCGCAATCAGCGCATCACACGGCGCCGCAACCTCATTCAAAACCAACGCCGCAACCCGCAACCCCCGCGCCCGCACAGACTCCAACGTCAGCAACGCATGATTCAGCACGCCCAACCGGTTCGCCGCCACCACCACCACCGGCGCGCCCAGCGCGACCATCACATCCGCCAGCGTCTCATCCCCATTGATCGGCGTCAGCCAACCCCCCGCGCCCTCCACCACCACCCAGTCCACATCACCGTCAGCCGCCTCCGCGCGAATCCTCGCCGCTAGTTCCCCCGCATTCAACCTCCGCCCCTCCAGCGCCGCCGCCAAATGCGGCGAACACGGCTTCTCAAATCCCTCCAGCGTCACCGCCGAAACACCCGCCGCCGCACGCGCATACTCCGCCGCATCCGACGCCTCCGCCATCCCCGTCTGCACCGGCTTCACGCCCCGCGCCCGCACCCCCGACGCCAGCGCCGCGCGCAACAACGCCGACACCACAACCGTCTTCCCAACGCCCGTGTCAACCCCCACCACACACATCAACGACGACATGACGCGCCTCCCGCAACAGCAAACCACAACAAAAACCTTCGACTCAAATGCACTACGCTCATCGCACTTTTATTACACCAACGAAACACAAAAGTCAACTTTTCCTTCAGGTTACAGCTCAAGGTGGGGCGCGACCGCCGGGCGCGCCGGGCATTG
>JAVBOU010000084.1:0-17462 GCA_031550185.1 Kiritimatiellia bacterium
GCATTTTGGCATGATTTCTCCCTGTTTTGTGAGGTCAGAGGTGACGAATAGCACAAATCAATGAAATTATCACTCTCTTCGCAGTGAGGCACGACCTGGCAATGCACCACCCCAATGTCTTACCTTCGCACCGTGGCAGAGGTCATGCTCTGCCACGGGACGTTTTTGTGTTTCGTAGTTTACTGGAGGATGATCATTTCGGCGTTGCCGGGGAGGAGTTCGAGGATGCGGAGGAGTTTGTGGTTGTCGAAGAGGAGTTTGAAGTGGCGGGCGCCGGTGGTGTAGAGCCAGGCGTTGGCGTCGACGGAGGAGGGTTTGCCGAGGCGTTGGAGGATGTCGGTTTCGGGGGTTCCGAGGCGGAGGGTGGCGAGGTCGGCGGGTGACCAGGAGGTGGTGGCGCCGATGTTGATTTTGCCGATTTGGAGCATGTCGTTGCGGTTGGTGAGGCGGAGGGTGAGGGTTTGGGAGGTTTCGTCGGGGCGGCCCCAATTGGTGAAGACGCGGGCGGCGAGGGTGGCGGGGCCGATGAGGGTTTGCTGGCGGGAGCCGAAGTATTTGGCCTTGAGGGTGTAGGCGCCGGCGGGGGCGGAACGGAGGAGGTATTCTTCGGGGCCGTAGCCGTCGGTGATGTCGCGGGAGACGAGGCCGCGGATGGAGGTGAGGTTGTGGCCATAGTAGGCTTCTTCGCCGGAGGGTTCGAGGACGTGAAGGTCGATGTCGGTGGCGTCGGCGTCCCAGGACATGACGACGCGCAGGTCGAGGTCGAGGTTTTTGCGGAGGCGCGGGTCGAGGTCGATGAGGGCGGGTTTGGCGGGCCAGTCGGCGCGGGTGATCCAGTCCATGAGGGCGTTGAGTTCCTCGAGGGCGAAGAGTTCGATTTCGGGGGTGCGGTTCCAGGTGGTGAAGATGACTTTTTTGAGGAAGGTTTGGGCGTCGCTGAGGTCGGTGGCGGAGCGGGTGGCCTTGCCACGCTCGATGAGGGCGAGGGCGAGGTCGCGCCAGCTTTGGGGGTCTTCGGGACGGAGGCGGGTGACGCGGCGGAGGAGGTCGATGGCGCGGTCGAGGTCGCCGGCTTGTTGGAGGCGCCAGGCGTAGACGCGCAGGAGGGCGGAGTCTTCGATGCGGAGTTCGGCGAGGTTGGAGAGGATGCGCAGGCCGAGGTTTTTGTCGCCTTGCTGGAGGAAGAAGTCGGCGCAGTCGAGGAAGAAGGCGGGGCTTGCGGCATAGGTTTTGGCTTCGTCGAGGTAGATGGCTTCGCGGTTGTCCTGCGTGGCGGCGCGGAGGCGGGTGAGGTACGGGGTGTCGGGATTCCACGCGGTGATCTGGATGCGGGAGGAGGAGGTTTCGGCACCTGTCTTGGCGGAACCGGGGTTGGACATTGGGGCGTGATCTACTGGCGGCGGCGCAAGGGGTGATGATTCGGTGGGTTCGTAATAACCAAGACGATCACGAGCACCTGCTGGACGACGCGGTGATTGCGCGGGCTTCGGTGCGATGCGTGAAACTGTTTGGGACGAATCAAAACTAACAACTTCCTGGCCTTGGCGCAATACGGTCGCGTCATCTAACGACTCTTCGCTCATATCCATTGCAGACACGGCGCCTGCCGCAAATTCCAGCGCTAGTGGCGCTGACAGCGCAGGTGAAGGAGATGCAGGCATTCGTCGTACGGCTCCACTTTCGGAGACTTTCGCTTTTTTGAGTGGCTCGATTTTGCCTTCCCACCAGTCGACGCGGCGTTGCCACATGGCGAGGACGACGTTGAATTTTTGGGCGGTGGTGTCGGTGGTGGATTTGCCGCGGCGGGCGACGGCGTCGTGCCACTGACGCCGCATGTCGGCGAGTTGGGCAGGCGGCTCGATGTCGTGGCGGAGGTATTGGTCGAGGGATTCGAGGACGATCAGGGAAGTGGCGGGTGAGACGAGACTGAAACGGCGGCCAAGGTTGAGGAGTTCGTCTTCGTTTTGTTCGGGCCGGACGGCAAGGCGGGTGATGCGGCCGGAGGCCCAGACGGTGGCGAGGAGGCGGCCGGGAAGGGCGGCGGATTTGTCGAGCTTGACGGGGTCGGAACGGGTGCCGTCGGAGTAGGTGACGCGAAGGGTGGCGGCGTCGGCGGTGAGGCGGCCGGTGAGCATGACGCGGCCGGAGACGAGGGCGCCGAGGCCCTGGACGTCGGCGATGCCGGAGCCTTCGAGGCCGGTGACGCGGCGCGGGGGATTGAGGGCGAGGGCGACGGCGTCGGCGGTGTCGAGGCGCTGGAGGTCGATGAGGTTGTTGTTGGTGAGCTGGCGGAGGGCTTCGCGGTCGGCGGTGGATTGGGAGACGATGGCGGTGACGGGGCCTCGGTAGGTGTCGGGGAGGGCGTCGTTGAGGGTGTCGATGCCGTCGGTGAAGAGGAACCAGGGGCCGGCGGGTTTGTCCATGAGACCGGCAGGCAGGGGCGGGAAGAGGTTGAGACTGGTGCCGCCGTCGTAGGCGAGTTTTTCGATGGCGGATTTGAGCGCGTCGAAGGAGTCGTAATCTCTGTCGTTCGAATAGTTGCGCGAGTCGCGGATAGGCGTGAGGGTGAATGCGCGCGCGCCGCTTTGTTTGGCGAGTTCTTGGATGAAGGCGAGCTCCTTTTCAATGTCGGCGTCGGCGCGGGAACGGGAGGCGTCCCACGCGATGTTGATGAAAACATGTTTTTGGGGCTTGGAATTTGCGGCGGGAGGGAGGTCGGAGAGGGTGAAGTAGATGTCGCCGTTGTCGTCGCGTTCGAGGGCGGAGAGGAGCTTGGGGAGCCTGGGAAGGCTGACGAAAATGTCGGTGCCGGGAAGGGTGTTTTGGAGGGAGGTTTCAGCGAGCCAGGCGTTGCTGACGCGGGTGAAGCGGAGGTTGCCGAAGCCGCCGATTTCGGGCGCGGGGCCGGGGTTGTCGACCTGAACTTTGAGATTGAGCGCACCGATGGTTTCGCGTGGCAGGCCGAGGTGCAGCGCCACGTCGCCGCGGGCGTCGGCGGTGAGTTCGGTGACGTAGCGGAGTTTGACCGTGCGGGTGCCGTTGGGCGGGAGCGGGTAGATGCGCGTGCGGTAGATGTTGCCCTTGACGTGTTCGACGAGGCCGGGGTCGACGCGCGTGCGGGTTTCGGTTTCGAAGGCGACGCGGGCTTTTTCTTTTTTGACGACCACGCCGTCGACCAGCGTACCGTTGACGTCGAGCGCGTAACCGGAAACAACGGCGCCGTCGGGCAGCGGGAAGACGAGCTCGCCTTCAAGCTGACGGACATTGGGGTTGTGGAAGGCGAGGGTGGTTTCGACCTCGGCGTGGAGGCCGCGGATGCGCGCGTTGACGGTCATCTCGCGGGTTTGCATGGGCTGTTCGCCGGCGGCGTTGGGCGGCAGCACGAGGCGCGGGAAGTTGTTCGTGCTGGCAAAGATGCCGACGGGTTTGGCGGGCGGGATTTCGGGTTGCTGTGCCTTGAGCATGAGTAGCGGGATGAGGGCGCTGGCGAGAAGCGCGAGCATGGCCGCGACGGAGACGGGCCAGCCGCGGACGGACTGCGGCGCAAGCAGGCGCTCGACACGCGCGCTGAGGTTGTATTGCGATTCGCTCAGGCAGAGCGCGCCCTCGGCGTGGGGCGGTTGCGCGGCCATGTCGAGCAACGTGCGCGAGTAGGCGACGCGGTGGGATTCGGCGTTGCCGAGCGCGCGGCAACTCAGCTCGTCGCAACGCGCCTCGGTGTGGAAGCGCTGACGTTTGACGATCAATCTCAAAACCGGATTAAACCAGTGCAGCGAAGCGGCGATTTGCCAGAATGCGTTCATGATCAGGTCTCCTTTTTTCAAATGGGTCAGTTCATGATAGACCACATGTTTGAGTTCCTCAACCGGACAATTCGCCGCGTGGCGCGGCATCACCACGAGCGGACGAATCACGCCGATGGCCATGGCCGGAAATGGCGCACCGGTGAAAATAAAGGGCGGACGGTAACGCACGCCCACGCAACGCCGCGCCTCGACAAAAACCGCGGACGCGCGCTCCGGCACCGGCACTTCGTGGCGCAGCGTCAGACGATACGCCCGCCACGAGAGCAGGATCAGCCGCAAAAAAGTCAACACCGCGCCGGTCGCCATCACGGCCAGCACATACGTCCACACGCGCGACGGAGGTAGCGCACCCCACGGCGCGGGAACCGGCAGCAACAGCCGCACGCCCAGCGCCGTGTACACCGCGAGCGCGACACCTGCGCCCGCCCGGCGCTCCACAAAATAAAAAGGGATTCCCACCGCAGCCGCAGTCAGGGAACCCCAGAGCCATATCGACACCAGCGCCTCAGGTTTCAGCCACTCATTCATGCTTCGTCTCCTTGAGCTTCGCGTCCAGCAATTTCTTCAGCCGCTGCAACTCCGCCGCGGGCAACTTTTCGTTCTCAATGAAATACGCCGCGCAGAGTTCGGGGCGTCCCTCGAAAAAGCGGCGCAAAAAACTCCGTCCCTCGTCATGCACCACTTCCTCGCGACTGCGCGCCGGTGAAAAGACCCACACCCCATGCGCGTCCGTCCGCTTGATCACAGCCTTCGCGAGCAACCGGTCCATCAACGTGCGAACCGTCTGCTGGCTGCCCTTCGGCCCGGACAAACGTTCAAACACTTCGCGCGCGCTCAGCGGCGACTGCGTCCACAGGACTTCAAGAACGTCCCATTCAGCGCGCGTGACTTTTGCGGATTTCTTCGGCATGACAAAATCTCCTTATTGTTCAACAGATGTGGATGTTATACCACAAGTGTGGTGTAGTGTCAACAGGCGTCGCACGCCGCAAACAAAAAACAGCGACACAGATCGCCGTGAATACGTGATAGGCGACGAATGGAAAAAGAAACAACCGGCGACACCAACTCGGTTGATGCCACCGTCTTTGAACAGCTTGGTTCGAATGCGTTTTTCAGCGTCGCCACGGAAGAGTGCGCCGTGCGGCAGGATGATCACCATCACGCCGTCCTCCTTAAGAAAATGAAAACCGTGCAGGAGAAAGGCGAAATCGGCGGCGGATTTCGGCGCGAGTCCGTAGTTTTTTAAACGCACGTCCTCGCCCTGCGCCTCGGTGGGTTCCCAGCGATAGCTGAAGGGCGGATTGGCGACAATGGCGTCGAACTTCGGAATTTTCGCGGGATTGGTCTCGCGCAAAAGCTCCCAGTCGTTCGTCAGTGTGTCGCCGTGGAAGATTTCAAATTCGGAATCTTTCACGCCGTGGAGCAGCATGTTCATGCGCGCCAAATTGTAGTTGGTGATGTTCTTTTTCTGACCGAAGATTTTGCCGACGGTGCCTAAAGAAGCCCGGCCAGTCGGGGCGATGTGCGCATGTTCTCGGGAAATAAAATGTGATGTTCCGCGTATCGTTGAACTGTCCAAGCCGCCCCATGCTTCCGGCTCAATTCTGGGAACGGCGTTGCGGAAATGATGTATGCTGTGACCTCATGAACAGGGCAATCCGGCGCTTGGAGCACATCGGCAAGATGATTTCCGATTTCCTTTGCGAGCTGAACCTTGTTGTTGATGTCCGGTGCATCGTCTTGGCGCATCCCGTGTGGCTCAATGAAAATCAGCCGCTGCGTTCCGTCTGCTTTCCGGTGCCAGAGGATGAAATCGGGATAGAATCCCTCCGACTCAAAGAAACCGACACCCTTTCCTCGGCTGAGGTTTCGCAGAAGATACATGGTCTCCCCAGCATGAACAGTAGCACCATTTGCGGTCCAGTAATCGCGTAGCATCTCCGCAAACTCCTGCTCGCTCGCCGTCAATGATGGTGGCGTGATGGTCAGGCCTTGCTTCTCGGCTGCATTCGGCGTGGTGCGGTTGGCGGGATTCTCAGCATCCAAAACGAGAGGCTGGTAAAGGTGCTCCCCGAACCGCGCAACAGCCATGACCGCCTCTTGACCTGTCCATGCCTGCTTCGGGCACTGCGCGATGAGGGATTTCAAGTCTTGAATGAAGTGTGGGGATGTCGTCGCCAGCTTTTGCGGCACGCGCACCTTGTAGGTAAATTTGTAGTTCGGATGGTCCTCACGCAGCACGGGCAGTTCCATGTTTTGCGTCTCCCAGGTTTGTTGGGCGCGGCGGTAAATCCGGTCAAATGCGCCTTTCAGTAAATCAAAGACGGCATCTTCCCAGCGACGACACGCATTCCACGTGTCCGACTGATGAAACTCCGAATCCGCCTGCACGAATAGCTCGCGGGACTGCGCTACGAGCAATGCCCGGACATCCGCCGCGCTGAAACCAATGTTGTCGCAACCTTGCTCGCGGGCATAGCGGCACAGTCGGACGTAAAGGGCGTTTTGGTTCACAAACGGAAACCAAGCGCAGTCTGCGAGCGACGTTGCTGCGGCAGTTGCCTGCGCCGCCGCCGTGCCTGTTTCATCGCTTTGCTGTCCGTCAAACTTTGTCTCCCGGCGCACGGTGATGGTGCTGCGCGATGACACGTTGCCGAGGTGCGCGGCGGCGAGACGGATGGCTTGATCCTGCTTGAATCGCTCTTCGCCCGGCCATTCCGGGAGATGCAGCACGGGCGGATTCGGTTGATCAATCGTCCGCCAGAGTTCGAGTTCAAACTCCAGAAATCCGCCTCCGTCCACGCCTTCAAGTTCAATCGTCTCCCGAAACTTCGTCATGTATTTCGAGTCGATGGAGAAGACAAACAGTCGCTCCAGCAACGGCAACGAAACCGGATGCGTGTAGCCGGTAAGATACTTCGACCGCTTGAGCAGGCGATGCAGCCCCAGCAAACGCACACCGCGTCCGAAAAGCTGGATGATTTCCGAGCCTTCGCTCTTCCCGATGTTGATCAATCCCAACGCACTCACCCGCCAGCTAGACCAGCCCTCGATGAACTTCTTCGCGCCGAGCAGGAAGTTAATGGGCGAACCCGGTTCATCAATGCGGGGAAACCATGCGTCCGCGAGATGGTCATCGGATTGCTCGATGCCGCTGTCGGCGGGGATGGCGTTGGTCAGGTCCGGGGCTTTGCCGATATAGACCAGACCGAAAGGCCGCTGATTTTGGTCCTCGGAACCGCGCAGGGCTATTTCATTCTCGTTCCCCTTGATGCGATGCACCACCAGACCGCCGCCGCCGGGTGAGTGCAGAACATTCGTCGCAATCCACTCGAACAAGTCCGACCCTGCAGCGACGCCAGTCGTCCGCCAGTAGTCCCGCGCCTCTTTAAGCGCCAGCCCGTGGTTCTGCGCGTCAATCGGCGTGGTGCTGCCGAGCAATGCATCAAGCGCTTGAACCGTCCAGCCCCTCTCGTTGCGCAGGAAGCGATGGAAGAAACACAGCGCCGCCAGCACGTCGGCGCGGGTCGCGGCGTCGTCTTTGGTGCTCCCGGCGATTTCCCGCCCCACCATCAACGCAAGCGGGGCAGCCACGTTGTAATCCTTCAATGCCGCGTGGTTGTTCCAGTAGGCGTGGCTTTGGGCAGCGAAGACAAACAGCCCGGCCAGCAGCGACCACGTTCCCGTCTCGGCATCCGCACCGGAGCTGTTGAGTACGGTGAAATCCTTGCCGAAGCCGTCATGCAGAAACCATTTGTAGGAGTAGTCGAAGCAGACCGCCGCGCCGTATTCATCCCGCCGCGCCCGTTGGTCGTCATCATCTCCGACAAAGGCTTGTTGAAACGTCGCCGAGTATTCAAAGACGAAGCCGTCATCGCCGACCAGCGCTTCGCGGATTTGGCGTTGGACACCTTCCTCGCTCTTGGAGCGGTGGCCTTCATCCACAAAGATGAGATTCCGCCCGGAAAACGACGCCGGTTCTATGCGCGTTCCCTTGTCCTTCTTCTCGGGCACGAATCGACTGATGCTGATGATTTCGATGGTGTGCGGCGTGTCGGTGAAATCCCGCGATCGCCCGGCATCGAACAAGCGGCAGGGCAAGCCGGAGGCTTGCAATTCCCGCAGGTGTTGCGCGCTCAAGTCCGGCCCCGGTGTAATGAGGAGAATGTTGGCGAGCGGCTTGCTGCCGTTGTAATGGAGGAACTGAAGATAGTTGAGATGGAACAGCAGCGTCTTGCCGGAGCCGGTCGCCATCATGAAGGCCAGCTTGCGCAGCGAGGCCGGGGTGAAGCGCGGGAAATCCCGCCAGCCGACGGGCTTGGTCGTCTGCACGAAGGTGTTCAGCTCTTTGCAGAACTGCTTCGGCCCTTTGCTGAAACGGTCGAGGACGCGCTCGGTGTAGAGCAACGCCAGCGTTTGGAAATAACGCAGCGTCAGCGGTGCCGACCGCCGTTCATTAATGCGGT
Source organism: Kiritimatiellia bacterium (assembly GCA_031550185.1). GTDB lineage: Bacteria > Verrucomicrobiota > Kiritimatiellia > RFP12 > JAVBOU01 > JAVBOU01. Next base: position 8,276 of record JAVBOU010000084.1, read on the forward strand.
AGAGGTGGGAGCGCACGTTGGCGTCGTAGCTCTTGATTTCCTCGGCGGTGACTTTCTTCCCCGCCCGTGTGGTGAGTGCGGACCCGACAAAGGACAAGCCATCCGTGCCATAGCCTTCCTCTGTGTCTTTCAGTGCCGAGAGCAGGACGCGGGTAGCAGAATCCCCGCACAGGTCATGCGCTTGGGCGACATCGGGACGAAAGCCAAACTCCGCGTGGAGAAAGCGGAGCAGGAACAGGCGCTGGAGCAGCGTCTCACCCTGAACCGTATGCGTGGCACGGGTGGCGGCGGTGCGGCGCGGTGTGCGGACGGGTGGCATGGCTTTAGACGCTCCCTCCGTGCATCCGCGTCTTGAACTCGGCATCCAGACTGTGATGCCCCTCGATGGCGCTTGCGCCGTTCACATAGATGCGCGTGGCTCCGGGGGCGAGTGTCTCGCGCTGCTCACGCCACCAATCCATCTCCGCCTTTAGGTTGGCTTCCGTCCAATCCCGGCAGGTGCGCCAGAGTACGGCGACTTCCGTGCCGTCCGCGTGCAGGGTGCCGGTGTAGATGAGATAGCTCACACCATCCCGCTCCGTGCAGAAACGCCGCCGCGTGTGCAGGCCAATGAGATAGGCAAAGGTCTCCGGCAAATCCGGCTTCACCTCCACCGTGCCCGATTCGCGCCGCAGGGTGAGCGTGTAGTCAAAGGGTGTGTCGAGCTGCTCCACGGCCAGCCGTGTTGGGCAATCCTTGCTCTCCCAATCCAGCGCGTAGCGCAACTCGTAGTCGCGACGGAAATCCAAACCCAATTCGGCACCGGGAACGGCAGTGGTGTTGAAATCGATGTTATCGAGGGCGTCTTCGTAACTTTCGAGGCGGAGCACTTTGATACAGTGGGAAATTCCGTTGTAGGGATTGTAGGGATTGGTAGAATTCGATTGGCGGACCGGCCTACCTTCTTTCCACGTCTCAGAGAACACTACCTTCTGCATTCGAGGCTTCACCACCGTGACGAAATGATTTCCCATTTCGACGAGCACGTATTTGCGCTGGCCGTCTCCGTCGGTTCGGTTCATCTGAACGACAGCGTGTCCGGTCGTTCCACTTCCTCCGAAGTAATCAAGCACCACGCCTTTCTTGTTAGAAGCCACGGTGGTTTGGAGGCACTTGACGACGGTGTGAATTGATTTTGGATAGTCGAAACGTTTCTCACCGAGAATGTCGATGAGCAGTGTGTTACCCCACTTACCAGCATCAAACTCCCCACCCTTCCAAACCGTCTTTGGAACGGAAAGCTCATGTGTCACAAACAGGTCGAGCACCCCCTCATCCTCAATAGCGACGATACGTTCAAAGTTTGCGCCGACAGAATCACGACCGAAATTCCAGCGGCGCTCTGTCCCATCCGAATCAAGGGGCCAGACTTCAATCTCACCGTTTGGCTTTGGGATGTTTTTGGCCGCAGGATGAAAATCATCGGCAGGGACGGAACCATAACGAACGACCTTTCCGTTCTTGGCGTATATCGGATAAAAGGACTTTGGTCGGTCAGTGCGAAGAGAGTTTTCGCCCCAGCGCCGCAGCTTTCGTGGCGTGTCGTTTTCTTCGAGAGTCCGTTCAACAACCTTGTGGTCTGCCGGGACTAGGAACAAAGCATACTCGTGCGTGCGATTGAAGTCCTTTGTGATGGAACCTTTCGGATTTGAAACAACGGTAACGGAAGTCAATTTGTGAGACTCTGAGAGGCCAGACAGGATGAAGCAGTAGTCATTTACTTCGTTGTCATCTATCGCAGCAATCTTTGTGGCCTTTGGTGTTAGCAGTTTCATCGCGGCCGCTGTCCGGTCATAAACCATCGCTGCCCACGACGAATGTTTATATGCGTTTTTGTAGAGGATTTCTGAAGGCCCCGTGTTGTAAGGGGGATCGATGTAATTGCAGTCAACTCCAGAACGATACCTTTCCAGCAAGAGGTTTAGTGCTTGCAGATTCTCAGAATGAATCAATGTGCCATTTGTTTGGTCCTCGATGTTTTGAATAGCCGCAAGAAGTGCATTAGTCAGGTTTGTAGCATATGCCAGAACGCCGTCTGCGTTTTTCAAGCCAGTGTCGAGTACCAGATAAGGATAGGCATCCAAGAACTCCTTGGTGCGTAGCGCGACCGTAGCAAGGTCGGCGGGCCACTGCGAAATCTTGTAGAGCGTCTCCCACTCCTCCCACTGCCGGTTATTGGCGAGGATGGCGGCATAGACTTCCTCCTTCACGCTGGCCGGAATGCGGTCGAGCGTGAGGCACCACGATGTTTCGAGGACAAACTTCTTCTTCTCGAAGAGCGCCTTCTGGAAATCCTCAAGCTGGCTGACGAAATCCACGATTTCCGTGCCGAGGCGCTTCACCGCGTCGAGCAGGCGGAAATTCGGTTCGGCGCGCTGTTCCCCGGCGGCGAGCAGGTTGTCGAGATTGAGCACCACGCTCTTGAGGAAGTAATCCAGCTCGCCCGAGAGGAAGCGGCGCAGGTCTTTGTGGATGAAAAAGTCCGACTCGTTTTTCACCGCCCAGCGGTTCAGGTGATGCAGGAGGAGCGGCACGGCGTTCCCGTCCTTGTCGCGTTTCTCCCGCCCGGCGGCATCCCGCTTCGGAGCCATGAGCGCGGTAGCAAGCTGCGGCACCCCGGTAACGGCGGGCAACTCGCGCAGGGTTTCCACGGTACGCTTGATGATGCTTTCACGCAACTTCGCCTCCTGCGTGCCGGTGTATTGCCCCTCTTCCTCCGGCGTCAGGCCTCGATGATGGAAAGGTAGGATGAGCGTCGTCTTGTCCTCCTGCCATTCCACCTTGTCCGCCACGAACAGGTTGAACTTCTTTTTGGCGTCCTTGTTGTTGTTGGCCGGAAGGTCGGCATCCGTGAGGCGAAACTCGACCGTGAACGTGCGCCCACCCGCTTCCGACTGCCAGCGGTAGTGCGTGAAGCGCTCGCCGGTCTTGATGTAATACTGGTCCTTGTTCGCCCAATGTAGAACGACTTCTTCGCCATCCCACGGAATGGCGTAGGTGTCGCGCCCGTCGGGAGCAAAGGAGCGGCGGCGCTTCGGGATGAAGTCGCCCGTGTCGTAGTAGCGGGAGAAAAAGTCATAGAGATGATTGTAAACCAGCGGCTCCATACCCGCCGCCGTGCGGGTCGGGGCGCGGTCGGCCTGCGCCTTGAGCTTCAGGTATTCCTTGCCCTTCGAGGACTGCTTCAGGAAGTCCTGAGTGATATTGCCATCCTCATCCACGCCGCCGGGTTCCAATTCCAGCAACGCCGCCTTGAGGACAGCCAGACGCCCGTCGAGATCATCATCTGCCGTGTTTTCTCCCTGTTTGAGAATGGCCTGTGCGCGGGCAGGAAGTTCTTCGTTCAGCCATTTCTCCATGCGCTCCCGGCGCAGGTTCATAATGCGATAAACGCCGAAGTCGAGATCGGCCTGTTCAAACTGGAACAGTTCCCGGAGCAGCGATTGAAATTTTTCGAGTGGTGCAGTCATTAGGTGAAAATCAGTTCAGAGAGTGGACGACGCGCTCGCAAGCGGCGGACGAGGGTTTCGGTGTTGATGCTTTTTGACACAATTTCCCTGAAATTTGTTAAATTTCTCGCACGTCTGGCGGTCGAGGTTCTTTTCATCAAGAAAACGCGCAAACTCACCGTCAGGGCGATTCACGCGATTGAGCGCTTGGAATTTGTCGCGAAAGTTTTGCTCAAGCGTGACACAGTCGCGGATGTCGGGGCGTGAAGTGTATTTGAGGTCGACCAGTTTCGCGAGGAAGTGGTTCTCGAGTTCTTTTTCAGAGGTTATCATTAGTCAAAACCGGTTAAAACAACAGCTTTGCGCCCAGGGCTGCCTGCAAAATGGTTTGATCCAGATTGTCAGTCACAATTTCATGGGCATTCATTGGAAATTTCTCCTTGAATTGGGATGAGGATAGCATTTTCAAAAAAGCATATCAACAAGATGAGCATTTTTGTAGATGAGTTGGTATCACATTTTGGAACCTTTCATAATGGCTTGCAGGATGAAAAATGAATGATTCGAGGTTCCCTCAAGTCTGGCGAGTCCTCCGGAGACAAAGAAGTCACGACAAAACATTTGTTTGTTTGCCGCACGGCGATTTCTTATAATGCGGACACAACGAGGAACACGCATGTTTAAATCAATCAAGCACGAAGTATGGGCCTTTGACTGCGAGTGGGTGCCGGATCCGCAGGCGGGGCGGCTTCTTTTCGATCTGCCCGCGGCGACGCCAAACCGGCAGTCGATGGAGGCGATGTGGGCGGCGGGCGGCGCGACGCCGGAGGATCCGCGGCCGTTTTTGAAAACTGTCATGTGCCGCGTGGTGTCGATCGCGGCGGTGCGGCGGACGCAAAGCCACAACGGCGACGTGAAGGTGGATTTGCTGTGGTTGCCGCGCACGACCGACGACCCGGAGCAGACGCAGGAAAAGGCGGTGCTCACGAAATTTCTGCACGCGCTCGGCCAGCGCCAGCCGCAACTTGTGGGTTATAATTCACGCAACGCGGACTTGAAAATTTTGGTTCAGCGCGCGATCGCCAACGGGTTGTCGTTTCCCGAGTTTTGCAGCCGGCCCGACAAACCCTGGGAGGGCGTGGATTACTTTGCGCGTGACAACGACTGCCACGTTGACCTGATGGAAATCCTCAGCGGGTTCGGCGCCGGAAAAAGCGTCTCGCTCAACGAAATCGCCCGGCTCTCCGGCATCCCCGGCAAATTCGAAACCGCGGGCGAGGAGGTCGCCGAAATGTGGCTCGAAGGACAGTGGCGCGACGTGGTGAATTACAATTGCTTCGACGCGCTGACCACGTATCTCGTCTGGCTGCGCATGGCGCACTTCGCCGGCCATTTCACCGCGGCGCAATACGAGGAGGAACAGGATCGCATCAAGGACTTGCTCCTCGAACTTTCCGAGCGTGCGGAGACCGCGTTCCTCGATCGCTATCTTGAGGAGTGGGATCGCCTGCTTTCGCTCACCAACCAAATTTGAAAGGCCCGCCATGCTCACACCGCAACAACTCGACATCGCCAGCCTCATCGATCACGCGCTGCTCACGCCCAACCTCACCGAGGCGCAACTCGAAGCCGGTTGCCGCGAGGCCGCGTCGCTCCACGTCGCCAGCGTTTGCATCCTGCCGTACTGGGTGCGGCAATGCCACCACATTCTCAAGGGTTCAGACGTGCGGACGTCAACCGTGATTGGCTTTCCGCACGGCGCGCACGCCATTGAAGTCAAGGCAAACGAAGCCTGTCACGCGCTCGACGACGGCGCGGTCGAACTCGATATGGTCTGCAACATCTCGCGTGCCGTCTCGAACGACTGGGATTATCTGGCGCGCGAAATTGCCGCCGTGCTCGAACCCGTTCGCCGCCGCGACGCCAAGCTCAAGGTTATTTTCGAAACGTGCTATTTGAGCGACGCGCAAAAAATAGAGCTTTGTAAAATCTGCTCGCGCTTGAAGGTCGATTGGGTCAAAACCTCGACCGGTTTCGGAAGCGCCGGCGCAACCGAACACGACATCCGCCTCATGCGCGAACACACCGACAAAACAATCGGCGTCAAAGCCTCCGGCGGCATCCGCGACCTTGCCGCGCTCAACCTCTTTCGCTCGCTCGGCTGTTCCCGCATCGGCGCCTCACGCACCGCCGCCATTCTCGCCGAAGTCGTCAACGCAAAGATTGCGGACAGCGGCGCGGCGTCGACCTATTGAGCGCTTCCGCGCACCCTTTCATGCATCCCTTTTCGCTCCTCATCAAGCCCGCGTCGGGCGATTGCAACCTGCGGTGCGCATATTGCTTTTACCTGGGAAAAAGTGCGCTCTTTGGCGGTGGCAATCATCGCATGTCTGCCACGACGCTCGAGACCCTGACGCGCAATTATTTTGCGTGTTCGCAACCGTCCTACACCTTCGCGTGGCAGGGTGGCGAACCCACACTGATGGGGTTGGATTTCTTCCGTGAGGCCGTGCGGTTGCAGAAAAAATATCTGCCGCCGAACGCGCAATGCGCCAACGCCTTCCAAACCAACGGCACATTGATCACGGAAGAATGGGCGCGATTTTTTCATGACGAAAAATTTCTCGTCGGCATTAGCATCGACGGACCGCAAGCCCTCCATGATCTCCGGCGTCGCAACGCGCACAACGCCGGCAGTCATGCGGAGGTCATGCGCGGCCTCGACTTGCTCAAGCAACACAACGTCGAGTTCAACGTACTCACGCTCGTCTCCGCGTCCAACGTCAGCCATCCGCGCGACGTGTACCGTTATCTGCGCGACCTCGGCGTGACGTATCATCAATATATCGAATGCGTAGAATTTGACGCCGCCGGCAAACCGCAACCCTACGCCTTGCAACCCGGCCAGTGGGGCGAATTTATGTGCGCGTTGTTCGACGAATGGGTTGCGCGCGACACGCGAAAAATCTCCGTCCGCCTTTTCGACTCCATCCTCTCGCGCCTGGCCACCGGCGTCCCCACGCTCTGCCCGATGAGCGGCAACTGTTGCAACTATTTCGTCGTCGAAACCAACGGCGACGTCTTCCCGTGCGACTTCCATGTGGAGCCCCGCCTCCGCCTTGGCAACGTTGCGCGCGACACCTTCGCCACGCTGCTCGAATCGCCGTTGTACCAGCAATTTGGCCGTGGCAAGGACCCCCGTTCCGCCACCTGCTCCGCCTGCCGCTTCCTGCCATTGTGCATGGGCGACTGTCCGAAAAACCGCAATGCCTCCGGCAGCTTCCTCTGCGCCGACTGGAAACGTTTTTACGGCCACACCATCGAGCGCTTCGAACAACTCCTGTGACCTCTCCGGAGTGGCACATTAGGGTTTTGGAATTTGCCTCCATGAACGCAAGCAAAGTTTCAATTGACACCTCCACCCTTCTTCCGCTATCCTATTCGCACGTTCTCACCCAAGGGGGATTAGCTCAGTTGGTTAGAGCACTTGCTTGACATGCAAGGGGTCGGTGGTTCGAGTCCACTATCTCCCACCATTCAGAAGCCGCCCGAAGCGTCCCGCGCTTCAGCGGTTTTTTTTCTTACCGCCATGCTTACGTCGCTTCAGGTTCACAATCTCGCCATTGTCGAAAGCGCCGCGTTTGCGCCAGGCCGCGGATTGACGGTCATCACCGGCGAGACCGGCGCCGGCAAGTCAATCCTCATCGGCGCGTTGCATCTTTTGCTCGGCCAGCGCGCGGACAAGACCATGATCCGAACCGGCGCCAACGAGGCCGCTGTGAGCGCGGTCTTCACACTGCCGGAGAACAGCGCGCTGCCCGAACTCCTCGCGAATCTCGACCTGCCGCCGTGCGACGACGGTCAGCTTATCATCCGCCGCGTCATCACGCCCACCGCCTCGCGCTGTTTCGTGAACGACGCGCCGGTCACGCTTCAAACGCTGAAGAGCCTCGCGTCGCGCCTCATCGACCTCCACGGGCCGAACGATCAGCAGTCGCTCATGGAGGCGAAGTTTCAGCTCGAACTGCTCGACGCCTTTGGCCGTCACGATGCGGCGCGCGCGGCGGTTCTCCTCGCGTGGCAAAACCTCCGCCAGCTCCACGACCAGCGCACCACGCTTCTCGCCTCCTCGCAAAACATCGAGCAGGAAACCGACCGTCTCCGCTTCATTCTCTCCGACATCACCGCCGCGAATCTCAACCCCGACGATGACGAATCCATTGTTCAACAGCACGCCGAATCGGCGAACGCGCAGGAGATTCTCACCTCCGCCGAATCGCTCCTCCAGTTGCTCACCGAGGCTGACGACTCCGCCTTCTCGCAGCTTGTCGCCGCCCAGTCGCTTCTCGCCGAGCTCGCGCGCATTCTCCCCGAAGCCGCCGACTGGAAAAGCGAGCTTCAGCAAGCCGCGCTCATCATTCGCGAAAACGCCGCGACCATTGCGAACCGCACTCAGCACATCGACGCGGATCCCCAGCGCCTCGAGCAACTCGAGGCCCGCATGGCCACCCTTCAGCGCCTCAAGCGCAAATACGGCCCGTCGATTGCCGACATTCTCAACACCTTCAACGCGACCAAAACCCGCCTCGCCCAACTCGACAATCTCGAGGCTGAATTGCAGCAGATCGACGCGCTTATCACCGCGGCCAGCGCCGACCTCGCCCGCCACGCGAAGGTTCTTCACAACCTTCGCGTCAAAACCGCCAAGGGACTTGCCTCCGCCATTACCCGCGAGCTTCGCGACCTCGGATTTCTCCAAGCCGAGTTCAGCGTGGCACTGCATCCGGTCGTGCCACGGCAGGACGGCGCCGACAATGTCGAGTTCCAATTCGCGCCCAATCCCGGCGAGGCGATCCGGCCTTTGCAGGCAATAGCGTCGAGCGGCGAAATCGCGCGCGTTATGCTCGCCGTGAAATCCATCCTCGCCCAGCACGACCATATCCCGACGCTCGTCTTCGACGAAATCGACGCGAACATCGGCGGCGAGGTTGGTCACAAAGTTGGACAAAAACTCAGCCTTGTCGGCCGCACCCACCAGGTGCTTTGCATCACCCATTTGCCGCAGGTCGCGGCTTGCGGGGCAAACCATTTTGTCGTCCAGAAGCACGTCAAAAACGCGCGCACCGCGACGCGCATTGATGCGGTCGACGGCGACGCCCGCGCCCGCGAAATCGCCCGCATGTTGGGCGGCGCGGATCTCTCGCCGGTGGTTCTCGACCACGCCAAGACACTGCTGCGCAACGCCGGGGAATAACGCGTTCTGGTCGTTGTGGGGAACCTTTTTGTGTAGCGTTTTTGCGTAACATTGTGACGTGTGTCTTCGGTGCCAACGGGGTTGGGGAGTGAGTAGAAAATATGACGTCTGCACGACGCAACCTCCCGTCCCTAAGGGACGGATCATCTGTCATAATGCGTTTTCTACCGACATTCCATCCCTAACGGGACGGCAAGCATGACGTGGGATTTGATAAATGATGGGGCGCGTATGCCGTAGATGGGTTGGGGTATAACGGTTGTCGTCTATTAGACTTGTTCCAAAACCAGCCTTTATAGTCAATACACTGTAAAATAGTCCTATATGACGCTATCGAAAACTGCTTTGAATTGTGTAAATTATGCATGGCATTGTGCAAAATTACAGTGGTTTCACTATAATTGTAGGCCGTGCGTCCTCGCGAGCCGCAACAGGATGGTTTCAG
>JAVBOU010000065.1:0-15402 GCA_031550185.1 Kiritimatiellia bacterium
AGGCGTTTGTTTTTTGTCGCTGGCGTTGCGGGTCCAGGCTTGTCCTAACCCCGGCGCGCCCGGCGGTCGCGCCCCACCTAAATAGCGTATTTTATAACCTACTTTACGGCCTGCTCATAGTCTTTCACGGCTTTTTGCGCGCAGGCGCGAAGGTTTTTCGCGTCATCGTCCGTCATGTCGTCGGGCTTGAAGGTGATGGTGTTGGCGTCGGCGCCGAAGAGCGCGGCAAACCAAACGCAGGCTTGCAGGTATTCGCCGCGGCGATTGAGGTGGATCGTGTCGTCGCCGGCACCGACGACGTCGTTGCCGAGGCCGGACGCGCGGGCGTATTGCACGGCGAGGCCGGTGGGAATCACGGGGAGTTGGCAGGCCCGGGCGAGGTGGCGGTAGGCGTCCCGAACGCGGTCGAACATGCCGGCCTGGTCAAAGCCCCAGGTGTTGTCGGTGCCGGGTTTGATGCGGTTGTCGGCGGCGTTGTAGGACCAGGTTTGCTGGATGATGATTTGGGCGCCGGGGGCGTATTTTTTGATGTAGGAGATGAGGTTGTCGGCGTAGGGTTGGAAGGTGTCGTAGCTCCAGCTTTTGGGGCTGGCCTGCTGGATGGTGATGACGTCCCAGCCGCCCAGCTTGATGAGGGTGTTGATGTTGCCGGTGGTGGTGATTTTGTCGGCGGGTGCGGCGGAGGTCCAGGCGTCGATGCGGTATTGTTTGGCGTCGGGATTTTTTTCGCTTTCCTCGATGTTCGCCCAATGGCGGTCGAGCGGGCAGCCGCCGATGTAGGCGCTGGTGAGTTTGAGCGTGTGTTCGGGCGCGGCGTTGACGATGGCGGGCAGGTAGCGTCCGACGCAGACGGCAAAGCTGTTGCCGATCATGAGCACGTTGAGGTCTTTGGCGGCCGCGGTGCCGCATACGAGGGTCAGTCCGAGAAGCGTGGAGAGGGCGGGGTTTTGCATGGGCAACACCTTACGCCGCAGTTTTGGAAAAGTCAAGCGGGATGACGTTAACGTAGGGCTGCAGGGCAATGCCCCTTGCCCTACGCTCATGATGCAAGGCTTTCAGCCTTGATGTGTGGCGTGGCAGAGGTGGGGCTGTGCCACGGGGCGTTTTGTGTTCTAAAAGGGCAGGTGGGTGTGGTGATGTGCGCCTGTACAGGATGACGCCGCAATGACAGACAAGAAGACCTGCGGTGTGCTGCGCGTCGTCTGTCTTACCTTGAAATTGGCTTGACGGTTGGGAGTGGATGTGGCAGGCTGTGGTGTTGTTTTTGTTGTCGAGGCTCATGAGGTTTTATGATGTGGTCGTGGCTGAATTTTTTTTCGATGTTCTCGAATGATATTGGTATCGATTTGGGAACAGCGAATACGCTTGTGTATGTGAAGAACCGGGGGATTGTGATCCGGGAGCCGTCGGTGGTGGCGATGCAGGAGGGGACGCACAAGATCCTGGCGGTGGGCGAGGAGGCGAAGCGGATGCTGGGGCGGACGCCGGGGAATATTGTGGCGGTGCGGCCGATGAAGTCGGGGGTGATTGCGGATTTTGACATCACGGAGGCGATGATCCGTTACTTTATCAAGAAGGTGCATCCGTTTAAGTTTGGGATCAAGCCGCGGGTGTTGATCTCGGTGCCGAGCGACATCACGGAGGTGGAGAAGCGGGCGGTGAAGGAGGCGGGGTATCACGCGGGGGCGCGGCGGGTGGCGTTGATCGAGGAGCCGATGGCGGCGGCGATCGGGGTGGGGCTGCCGGTGTCGGAGCCGGCGGGCAACATGATTGTGGACATTGGCGGCGGGACGTGCGAGGTGGCGCTGATTTCGCTGGAGGGGATTGTGTTTTCGCGGAGTGTGCGGGTGGGCGGGGACACGATGGATGAGTGCATTGTGCAGTACATGCGGCGAGTGTACAATTTGATGATCGGTGAGCGGACGGCGGAGGATATCAAGATTTCGATCGGGTCGGCGTACCGGCTGGCGGAGGAGAAGAAGCTGGCGGTGAAGGGACGGGATTTGGTGGCGGGGCTGCCGAAGACGCTGATGGTGACGTCGGAGGAGATCCGGGAGGCGTTGCAGGAGCCGGTGTCGGCGATTGTGGACGGGGTGCGGATCACGCTGGAGAAGTGTCCGCCGGAGTTGTCGGCGGATTTGGTGGACCGGGGGATTGTGCTGGCGGGCGGCGGGGCGATGTTGCGAGGGCTGGACCGGTTGCTGTCGGAGCAGACGGGTTTGCCGGTGACGCTGGCGGATGATCCGTTGAGCGCGGTGGCGGAGGGGACGGGAATGGCGCTGAATGATAATATGCTGAACCGGCTGCCGTCGTGAGGAATTGCTGATTGCTAATTGTTGAATGCTAATTGTTGATGGTTGAATGAGTGGGAGGTTGTGTGATGTTTGCGGTTGGTTTATGTGGTTGGGGGGCGTTGTTTTTTTGAAGGAGATTGCAAAGCATGTCATGGGCAATCCATCCGGGGCTGTGGCGCGGAAGTGTAGTGTCATTTTTTGCGGAGCAGGGAAATGAGAAAGGAGCGGTCGTATGGGTTGACGGGGGTGGTGCTGGGGCTGCTGGCGGTGGGAATTGTGGCGGGAGGACTGGGGGTGTGGTCGTGGTGGACGGGGGAGAGTGTGTTGCCGTATGAACGGGCGGCGGGGGCGGTGCGGGCGGGGGTGGTGGAGCCGGTGGGGCGGGTTTGTAGGGGTGTGGACGGGAGTGTGGAGAAGGGGCGGATGGAGGAGGAGTTGGAGGGGCTGAAGGTGAGGGTGGCGGAGTTGGAACGGGCGGAGATGGAGAATGTGCGGTTGCGGGAGGCGCTGGGGTTTGTGGAGGAGCGCCGGGGGAGGCTGGTGGCGGCACGCGTGGTGTCGCGCGGCGGGGGAAGTGGATGGTGGCGGGTGGTGAGACTGGAGAAGGGAAGTGAGGCGGGGATCCAGGTGGGTGACGGGGTGGTGACGAGCGCGGGGCTGGTGGGACGTGTGCGGGTGGTGACGCCGCGGACGTGTGAGGTGATGCTGGTGAGCGATGGAAACAGCCGGGTGGGGTGTGAGCTGGAGGAGAGGAGTGAGACGCGGCGCGGGGTGGTGATTGGCGGGGAGGGCCGGCTGGGCGAGGAGGGGATGCGGTTTGTGTATGGCCCGACGAGTTTGGAGATGCGGTATATCGGCGGGGAGACGGAGCCGGCGGCGGGAACGCGGGTGGTGACGAGCGGGCTGGGCGGAGATTTGCCGCAGGGAATTTTGGTGGGGGTTGTGGAGAAGGGGGAGCGGACGCAGGGCGGGGTGGCTTTTTCGGCGACGGTGAGGCCGGCGGTGAATTTGAGGGATTTGGATGTGGTGTTTGTGCTGGTGAAAAAATGAAGAACGACACACTCCAGGTTTTTGATATGAAGGCGACTACGACGACTACAATGACTACGGGGACTACAATCTTTGCGCTTCTTTGCGTCTTTGCGTCAAACCCACGGAGGGCGGCGTGAAGGAGCGGAGTGTCAACATGTGGGTGAACGGGGCGGTGGTGGTCATCATGGTGATGGCGCTGGGGGCGTTGCAGGTGATGGTGCCGGGGTTGCCGGGGTCAGGGTTGAAGGTGCCGCTGGTGGTGTGTGCGGGGGTGTATTGGATGGTGTTCAGGGGGGCGTGGACGGGGTATTTGGGGGCGTTGTGGGCGGGGGCGATGGCGGATGGATTGGGGGAGGTGTCGTGGGGTGCGGGGATGATGATGATGGCGGGGATGTGCTGGGGGGTGCGGCGGCTGCGGGAGGTGTCGGGGGTGTGGATGACGATTCCGGGTTGCGGGGTGGTGTGCGGGTGCGCGGGTGCGGGGATGGTGATGGTGCAGGGGGCGTTGAACGGGGGGCTGGCGGTGGCGGGTTGGGCGCGGGTGGTGGTGGGTGTGGCGGAGGTGCTGGTGGCGGGAGGGGGAGTTGGGATTGTGGTGTGCGGGTTTTTGTGGGGGCTGGACAAGTGGCTTGGCAATTTTAAGGCGATGGAGGCGAATGACGTTTCATGGTCAAGAGGGGCATGAGGAGTGGCGGATCCCGGTGTTGGGGCTGCTGTTTTTTCTTGCGGGCGTGATGCTGACGGTGCGGCTGTGGGTGGTGCAGGTGCGGGAGTCGGCGCGGTATGAGGGGCAGGCGTCGCGGCAGTCGATCCGGCGGGTGCTGGTGTCGGCGCCGCGCGGGCGTTTGCTGGACCGGAATGGGGTGGTGCTGGCGGAGGACCGGCAGAATGTGTGCCTGGCGGTGTACATGGAGGAGCTGCGGCAGGCGGGGCGGCGGTCGAACACGGTGGCGGCGGTGGATGCGCAGATTGACCGGGTGTGCGGGTTCATGGGGGTGCCGCGGCGGACGGGCTGGGGGGAGATTTGGACGCATTCGGTGGCGCGGCAGCCGATGCCGCTGATGATCGCGGAGCATTTGGACGCACGGCAGGTGGCGCGGTTTGCGGAGAGCATGGAGGGGTTTGCGGGGGTGGATTTGTATGTGGATTTGGAGCGGCATTATCCGTTTGGGGAGCTGGCGTGCCACGCGCTGGGGTATGTGCGGCGGGATGAGATTGAGGTGAAGCCGGATGATGAGGTGTATCATTATTCGATGAAGAGCTCGCGGGGGGCGTCGGGGTTGGAGCAGTTGTACAACGGGTGGCTGGAGGGCGAGCCGGGGGTGAGGCTGGTGCGGGTGGACGCGGCGGGGTATCGGTATGAGGAGCGGGATGTGTTGCGGCCGAAGGCGGGGGAGGATGTGCGGCTGACGCTGGATGTGCGGCTGCAGCAGGCGATGGAGCGGAGCCTGCAGGCGGGGCGCGGGGCGGGGGTGATGCTGGATGTGCGCAACGGGGATGTGCTGGCGATGGCGAGCGTGCCGGGGTTTGATGTGAATGAGATGTCGCCGGCGCCGTCGCGGGTGTTCTGGCAGTCGATCACGAACAATCCGGGGCGGCCGCTGTTCAACCGCGCGGTGCAGGGGCGGTATCCGCCGGGGAGCACGTTCAAGCCGATTGTGGCGCTGGGGATGTTGCACAGCCGGGCGATCACGGGGGAGGAGGTGTATCATTGCACGGGGCGGTTTGACTTGAAGCCGAAGGCGGTGCGCTGCTCGAACAATGCGGTGCACGGGGATGTGAATTTGCATGACGCGATTCAGGTGTCGTGCAACGGGTATTTTTGCTGGCTGGGGCAGCAGCACGGGTATCCGCCGGTGTACAACATGGCGGCGGCGTTTGGGCTGGGAAGCCGGACGGGGATTGATTTGCCGGGGGAGACGAGCGGGTTGCTGCCGACGGAGAAGTGGAAGCGCGAGGTGATGGGGGAGGCGTGGTATTCGGGGGACACGAGTTTGATTTGCATTGGGCAGGGGACGATTTTGACGTCGCCGCTGCAGATGGCGCTGGCGACGGCGACGATCGCGAACGGCGGGCGCGTGGTGCGGCCGCGGCTCTGTGCGGACGACAATCCGCAGGGCGACACGGTGCGGATTTTTCCGTTGCGGTTTACGGATTTGCAGCAGGTGCGCGAGGGGATGCTGGACGTGGTGCGCTTCGGCACGGGGCGGCGGTTGAGCCCGCCGGTGGCGACCGCGGCGAAGACGGGGACGGCGGAGTACATCGAGCACGGGCAGCTGAAGAAGTACGCGTGGATGATCGCATACGCGCCGTACGACGACCCGGTGGTGGCGATGGCGGTGGTGGTGGAGGAGGGGGATTCGGGCGGACGGACGATCGCGCCGATTATTCATGATTTGCTGGTGGCGTATTTTGGGGAGGAGGCGCGGTGAATGTGTTTTTGAATCTGATCGACTTTCGCCGTCTGCGCCGGATGAACCACTGGATCACGGCGTGCGTCGTGCTGCTGCTGGCGATCGGCGTGGTGAGCATTTACAGCGCGGCGTCGATCCGCGATGAAAACTTTTTGCGTATGCAGTACGTGAAGCACGCGGAGATCGCGGTGGTGGGGCTGGCGTGCTACTTTCTGCTCGCGTGCGTGAACTACAAAATCTTCTTCCGCTTCTCGTGGATTTTTTACGGCGTGTCGCTTGGGTTGCTCGCGCTGGTGCTGGTCTTTGGTTCGGAGATCATGGGCGCGCGCCGGTGGCTCTTCGGCATTCAGCCCTCGGAGGTGGCGAAGCTCGCGCTCATCATGGTGCTCGCCGAATTTCTCGGCCGCGTCAGCGCGCTCAAGGGCGTCGTGCTGTACGTCGGCGTGCTTGCGCTCACCCTGTTGCCGGTGGCGCTCATTCTCAGCCAGCCGGACCTCGGCACGTCGCTCGTCTTTTTGATCCTCGCCATGACGCTGCTTTTCGTCAAGGGATGCGCGCCGAATTTGTTTTGGTGGCACGCCAGCCTCACCGTGCTGTTCGCCGGTTACATCATCGGCATGCTTGTCGTCTCCGAGCAAAAATGGGTGCGTCCTGAGATCGCCACCGTCGCGAAGCGCGCCACGCTCCTCAACGACTACCAGCAGGAACGCATCCTCACCTTCATCTTCCCCGAGCGCGACCGCTTCAACGCGGGCTGGACGCGCTGGCAGTCCGAGATCGCCGTCGGCTCCGGCGGACTTTTTGGAAAAGGCCTGAAAAAAGGCGACCGCAACATCCTCGGCTACCTTCCCGCCTCGGTCTCCTCCAACGACTTCATCTTCTCCGTCCTCGCCGAAGAGGCCGGTTTTGTCGGTTGCGCCACCGTGGTCGTGCTCGAAATCGGCCTCCTTTTATTTATTTTGGGCATTGCTTATGCTTGCCCTGAAGCGGTCGGGCGGTTATTCTGTACAGGTATTGCGTCGGTCATCTTCTGGCATTCCTTCGTGAACATCGCCATGACCGTCGGACTCATGCCCGTCACAGGACTGCCCCTGCCGTTCATCAGCTACGGACGAACCTTCGTCTTCACGCTGCTCCTCGCGCTCGGGGTCGTGCAAAGCATCGCGGCCTGCAAGTCCGAACGCGACTGATTTTTTTTCGAAGAGAAAGGAACACATTTATGGGCATCATCCAAACCGTCGTCAACTGGGTTCTCCGCCGTGGAGGCCCCAAGCGCGAAATCATCGTCAACTGCGAAAAACTCGAGACCCGCGTCGCCGTCGTCGAAAACGGCCTCATGGAGGAATTTCTCGTCGAGCAGACCACCCGCGAGCGACTCGTCGGCTCCGTCTTCAAGGGCAAAATCCAAAACCTCGAGCACGACCTCCAGGCCGCCTTCGTCGACATCGGCCTCAAGAAAAACGCCTTCCTCCACTATTGGGACATGCTCCCCGACGACGACGCCCTCCTCGACGAAGACGACGACGCCGGCCGCTCCGCCAAGCGCCGCAAAATCTCCAACGACGAAATCGCCAAACGCTTCCCCGTCGGCTCCGACATCGTCGTCCAGGTCACCAAAGGCCCCATCGGCACCAAAGGCCCCCGCGTCACCGCCAACCTCTCCCTCCCCGGCCGCTACCTCGTCATGATGCCCGGTTGCAAACTCTGCGGCGTCTCCCGCAAAATCGGCGACTCCGCCGAACGCGGCCGCCTCAAGAAAATCATCGACCGCCTCCACACCAAGCTCCCCGCCACCGCCGACGTCGGCCTCATCGTCCGCACCGTCGGCCAGGGCGCCTCACCCCGCGCCTTCGCCCGCGACCTGCGCAACCTCCTCGCCACCTGGGACGAACTGCGCGACAACATCAAGGCCGCCCGCCGTCCCTCCTGCGTCTACCAGGAGCCCGACCTCGTCGAGCGCGTCGTCCGCGACTGGCTCACCGAAGACATCGACCGCGTCAACATTGACAACCCCGACGCCTACGAACGCATCCGCGCCACCGCCGGCCGCATCTCCCGCCGCGCCCGCAAACTCATCGCCCACTACGACAGCCCCGCCCCCATCTTCGAACACTTCGGCGTCGACCGCCAGATCGAAGAAGCCTTCCGCCGCAAAGTCAACCTCAAATCCGGCGGCTACCTCATCTTCGACGAAACCGAAGCCCTCGTCGCCATCGACGTCAACACCGGCCGCTACCGCGGCAAAGCCGGCGGCTCCCAGGAAGACGCCATCCTCGAAGTCAACCTCGAGGCCGTCGAAGAAGTCTCCCGCCAGCTCCGCCTCCGCAACACCGGCGGCCTCATCGTCGTCGACCTCATCGATATGAAATCCCGCAAGCACCAGAACACCGTCTACAAGGCCATGAAGCAGGCCCTCAAACGCGACCGCGCCCGCACCAACGTCCTACCCATCTCCGAGCTCGGCCTCATGGAAATGACCCGCCAGCGTCAGGACGAATCCATCCTCTCCCAAGCCTACACCGACTGCCCTTACTGCAAAGGCCACGGCGTCATCAAATCCTCCCTCGCCATCTCCGTCGACCTCCAGCGTCAGATCGCCGCCATCATGCGCAAAAACAAGCAGGACAAAAATGAAGGCGACCTCCTCGCCGTTGTCGCCCCGCTCGTCCTCGACCGCCTCCGCACCGAAGACGAAGAAATCCTCGTCGCCCTCCAGGCCCAGTACGCCGGCAAACTCTCCTTCAAGACCGACCCCTACCGCCACCCCGAATCCTTCGAAATCCTCCTCGCCGCCTCCGGCAAACCCCTCTACTCCACCGCCGAAGGAAAACACGCATGACCTCCCGCCACCGCCCCGTGGCGTGGCACCACCTCTGCCACGCCACCAATCCCCTTCACCCATTGTTTGCGATGGTGCTCAACCGCATCCGATCATTGTGCACTGTACACTGTACATTTTACATTTTCTTCGCCCTTCTGCCCTTCGCCCTCTTTGCCGACTCCTCCGACAAACTCCGCTCCACCCTCTCCCACGACACGCCCCTCATCACCGCCGAATCCCCGCTCCAGGTGCGCGCTGACACCAACACCTTTGACAACGCCAAACAAATCTGGATCGGCGACGGCAACGTTCACATCCAAAACGACGCCCATCAGCTCCACGCCGACCACGTCACCGTCAACTACGACACCGGCGACATTTTCGCCCGCGGCAACATCACCCTCGCCCGCCCCGACCTCGGCACCTGGAGCGGCCAGGAGCTCGACTACAACTACCACACCCGCGTCGGCCTCATCGGCCCCAGCCAGTTCAAAGGCCACGGCGCCACCATCAACGCCGGCCAGATACTCTCCTCCACCAACAACATCATCGTCATGCGCGACGCCCAGTTCACCACCTGCACCAACTCACCCGGTCACTGGCACTACCACCTCAACGCCTCCCGCCTCACCTACAACAACGGCCAGTCCGTCTCCTTCCACCACGCCTCCGCCTGGTTCCTCGGCCTCCCCGTTGGCTACTTCCCCTACTGGTACCGCGACCTCGACGGCTACGGCATCCGCCTCACTCCCGGTTACACCTCCGACTGGGGCGCCTTCCTCCTCGGTTCCTACCTCTACAAAATCCGCCCCTCCGACGATCCCCTCCACAACATCAACGGCCGCTTCCATCTCGACTACCGCACCGAACGCGGCGGCGCCATCGGCAACGACTTCTCCTGGCACAGCCCCACCTTCGGCGTCGGCTCCCTCTCCCTCTACTTCCTCCACGACCTCGATCCCCCTCAGTACGGCGCCTTCGATCCCCTCCACCAATACGACCGCGTCCAAACCGACCGCTACCGCATCGCCTTCCAAAACATCCTCACACCGACCGACCACGACCGCATCATCACCAAAGCCGAAACCCTCTCCGATTCCCTTCTCCTTTACGACTTCTTTGAAGACAATTTCCGCACCTACTTCCAGCCCGACAACCTCGCCTCCTACACCCACACCGAAACCGACTGGGCCACCGGCCTCACCCTCTCCGGCCCTGTCGACTCCTTCTACGACGGCATCGCCCGTCTCCCCGAAGCCTGGCTCAACCTCCCCGCCACGCCCCTCGGTCTTGGCCTCTTCTACGAAACCCAATCCCGCGTCGGCTACTACCACACCGCCTTCTCCAACTGGGCCCGCGACCTCGGCGTCCACAACTACGCCGCCGCCCGCCTCGACACCTACCACCGCCTCACCCTCCCCCTCACCCTCGGCCCCTCCCTTCCTGTCGCCCTCACGCCTCGCGCCGCCTGGCGCGGCACCTGGTACTCCGCCACCTCCAAGCTCCAACCCGACGGCCGCTACGCCAACTCCAGCGACGACGGCATGCGCAACCTCTACGAACTCGGCGTCGACCTCTCCACCAAATTCTACGGCGACCTTAACGACGGCAAACTCCTCCACATCCTCCAACCCTACGCCGGCTACACGTACATTCCTTCCTCCAAAGACCTCGACGACAAATCCCTCCCCGGCAATTCCGCCCGCTACCCTTACGGCTTCGACCGTTACGACAACTACCGCGAATGGCGCGACCTTTTCGGCTTCGACAACGCCCCGCCCGTCTCCCAGTGGCACGGCTTCCGCCTCGGCGCCCGAAACCTTTTCCAAACCGGCGAACCCGGCAAGCGCCGCACCCTCCTCGACACCGACCTCTACGCCGCCTATATCATCGACTCCGACGCCACCTCCACCGGCTGGGGTCTCCTCGGCACCCGCACCCGCTTCGCACCCTACCGCAACCTCGGCTTCTCCGTCAACGCCGATTACGATCCCAAAGACTCCGTCCTGCGTTACCTCGATCTTTCCGCCGACTGGACCTGGTCCAAATACTCCATCAACGCCGGCTGGCTCCGTCGTCACGACCCCGTCTTTGCCGACACCTTTTACAGCGAAAACTCAACCGGGATTGTTTACGCGCGTTACAACCAGGCCGTCACCCGCGCCTGGGGCTGGGGCCTCGAAGGCCGTTACAACACCGAGGAAAAACACATCGACGAAGTCGCCGGCACCCTCTCCTTCCGCATCGACTGCATGACCTTCCAAGTCCGCACCGCCTACGAGCCCTCCTACACCTCCGACTCCGGCATCCATCAAGATTCCGACTTCAAAATCTCCTTCCTCATCCGCCTCAACCCCGCCCCCGACCAGTCTCCCCCCGAACTCGCCAACGGCGGCGTCACCGGCGCCGACATCGCCACCTGGTAAAAACCAATGCAAGACAGACGACGCGAAGCACACCGCAGGTCTTCTTGTCTGTCATTAGGCCAGTTTGGGATATCACGGTTATCGTCTATTATGGAGTGCGGCGATTCATCGCCGCTTTTCCGTTTGCTCGCCACTCCAGGTGAACATGAAAGCTTAAGCAGATGCTTCGGCTCAGCGCAAAGCGGCGATAAATCGCCGCACTCCATACTTGCGATGCTGACGGCGAATGGTTACATTTTTTCTGTGCAACCTGTTTCGTGGCACGGCATGACCTCTGCCACAATGCGGTTTTATCGCGCGTTCGTTTCCTGCCACGGGCGGACATAAAAGAATCCGCTTTCATCCGTCATGGGCCAGGTGAAGAGAAAGGCGCCGGGGAGCAGAATGTCGGGCGATGCGTCGACCGCTTGCCACGGGCCTTTGAGCGTGGTCGCGTGCATGAGCTGGTAACGCCAGCCGGCGAGCGTGCCGACGGTGATGTGCAACGTGTCGCCGGAGGATTCGCGGACGCATTGGAGGCGGGTGACGCGGGGCGCGCTGTAATCGGCCTGGAGCGCGAGATCGGTGAAGGTGCTGAAGGCGTTGATGGCGATGTACCAGGCACCGGCGTCCGGGTTGCGGATGTCGATGCGTTCGTTGCTGCCGCCGTCCGCGGAACGTGTCGTGTAGTGGTTAATGGACGCGGCCACGCCGTAACGGGCGTAGAGGTCGGCGTCGGCGTTGTCGCACCATGTGCGGATCGTGAGGTTGGTTTGTCCGGCGGGAACGTCGATGCGGTAGTGGCGTTGGAACGGCGCCTCGACGGTAACGGGTTGGACGCGCTGGCCGTTGCGGAGGAGTTGCGGCGTGGTGATCTCAAAGGGCGCGGTGGCGAGCGGACTCACCAGCAGCGCGTCCTTGAAGGCGCGCGCCTTGAGAACGGTGCTGGATGAAATCAGAAGCGGCGTCGTGTACAGCGTCGAGGCGGCGGTGGGCGTCGAGCCGTCGAGCGTGTAGCGGATTTCCGCACCGGAGGTGGCGCAGGCGAGCGCGACAGAAACGGGTTCGACGTAACTGCCGCCCGCGGGCGTGGCGATGACGCGGGCGACCTGGTCGGTGGCGGTTCGGTTTCCGGCGACCACCGACGCGGTGCGACGCAAACAGCGGACGCTGTCGCCCAGCTCGCCATGCCCCGCGGTGCCGCCCTGGTGCCTCAGCGACGGCGAAGAGAAAAGTCCGCAGGGATTGTAAAAGACGCCGTCAAGGGAGTTGTACGCCATGATGGTGTAGAAGTCGCGCGTCAATTTGGGGACGCCCGGGAAATACCAGCCCTGCGCGTAGGGTTCGAGTCCGCGGCCGCCTTGCGCAACGGCGTGATGGAGACCCAGGTTGTGGCCGATCTCGTGGCTCATCGTGTCGGCGATGTCGACCGAGCGGATCGCGCAGGTGTTGAATCCGTATTCGGGCATGCCGTTGATCGTCGGCAGCAAATACCCCATGCCCACGGTTCCGTACGCGGAGCCGATGTCGACCAGCAGCGTGACGAGGTCGGCGTTGACGGCGTTGCGGATCGCGTGCACGTTGTCCATGATTCCGTCGGAGGGCGTAGCGAGGGCGACAAGGTCATCCCTGAGATCTTTCGTCGTGGTGTAATTCACCATGTCCACGCCGGCGAGGCGGAACTGCACGTCGGGGAGGCCGCTGTTAACCATCGACTGGTTGAGCTTGGCCACATACGCCGACGCCTTGATGGACATGCTGCCGCCCGCGTTCGCATCGAGCCACGTCTTGGCCGTGGTGTCAAAAACCACCAGCACGTCGATCCATTCCGCCCGCGCCGCGACGACGGACGCAAGCAATGCCGCGAGGATGCGCAGATGTTTCATGGCGCCTCCTTCGGCGGTATCAGCACGCCGTCGGTCATCGGCGGCATCGCGGCGAGATTCGTCTCAATCGCTTCATGCGTCTCCTGCGTTTTGTGGAACTGCACGTTGAAGACGCGACCCGGCGCATCCATCGGATGCACCTCCGCCAGCAACATTCCCTCTGCTGCGGAGAGGATCACACGACTCAACTCGCGCCCCTCGCCTTCCAACCGGCCCCACGCGGTTGTCACGCCGAAGCGGTTTGATTCCACGCGCTCCACCGCGGCGGTATACACGGCGTCCGGGAACAACGCCAGCACCACCCGTTGCGGCTCGGCGGCCTGCACGCGCATGCCCGTCATCTTCACCAGCGCCTCCGGCACGACATCCACCGCGCGCCTGCGAACGACAAACGAAGGCTGCTCCGGATCCTCCACCACCTGCGCCAGCGCGACCGGTTTTACGGTCTCCTTAACGAGCGTCACCGGCGCCTCGCCAGTCGCGGTCATCGCAACGCCGGCAACCATCATCAATCCCAAAAATTTCATAAAGACTCCCGCATCATGCGGTGTGTCATTGTACCGGCTCTCTCCAAACCTTTCAACGGCGAAGTGAATCCAGTAAGGCAAACAATTTTGGAATAAATATAACACATCCGATGACAGCCGAAAAAAGGGCGGCAATCAAAATGGCTCCGGCGGACAAATCTTTTATTTTTCCTGCTTTCACGTTGTGTTCAGGCGATATAAAGTTGACCACTTCCTCGATGGCGGTATTGATCATTTCAAGCGACACAACAAATGAAACACATAAAAAAATGACTCCCCATTCAATGAGGGAAATGTTGCATGTGACTCCCATGAGAATGACAAGTAGCGTCATCCCCAGATGTATTTTGACATTTCGTTCCTCTTTGATGGCCGCAACAATACCCCGGCAGGCATAAAGCAAACTTTTATTGAATTTGGTTTTCATCACGACTCCTTGTGAAGGAGGCAAGTATAAATGGACGCGCATCACAAGACAATAACCGCGTTAGAAAGTTTTTCGTGCGGCGACTATATACCGGTGGAAGGCGCGAGTGCGGCTTCCGGATGAACAACCTCTCAAAGGAGAATGATCATGAAAAAGTTTACAGCAATTTGCATGTTGATTGGGTGTGCGGTGTTCGCAACAGGACAATGCGGCGCGACGACGTATTATTACGGCGGAACTTACGCCGGAACCACAAGCACAACGATGATGCGGATCAACGAAATTCTCGGCGTGGTCGAGACGGTGGTGCGGATTGTGGATCCGGCGCCGGTCGTGGTGGTGCAACAGCCGGCGTATTATCCGCAGGTCGTCTATTACCCGCAGCCGGTGTATTATCCGCCGGCGCCTCCGGTGATCCGCCCGGTGATGCCGCGCCCCGCGCCGCCGCCGATGGTGCGCCCGCCCGCGTTTAAGACGCCGCCGCCGCACAACAACCGTCCGGCGCCGCCGCGCATGCCGCAACGTCCCGCGCCGAATCCGGGGCCGCACGGCAGGTGAATGCGCGCGCGGCGGGATGGCGGTTCTTGACCTGGAGCCGCTGTTCCCCGCGCGCCTTGAATGCTATAATGACCGCAGGAGTTTGGACATGGGATTTGAAGTTGAAGTAACGTCGCACAGTTTGCTCTCGGGCATCAAACGCGGGGATTCGATTTCCTGGGCGCGGTTTTTGAGTACGTACCGCCCGCTGGTGTGGATGCTGGGCGAGAAGTACCGGTTCGACGCGGGCGAGAAGGAGGAGCTCATGCAACATGTGATGAACGACTTCTTCAACGCGCAGGACAAATTTGTGTTTGATCCCGCGAAGGGAAAATTCCGCGGTTATTTGTACACCGTGGTGCGCAACCGCATCACAGCAATGGCGCGCGCGAAGGAACGCGAGCAGTGCGTGGTGCATCCGGAGAGCGAGGAGGCGCTCGAGGGAATGGCCGGCAGCGAGGGCCTCGAGACGCCGCGCTGGGAACAGCAGGAGGCGTGGGACAGGGCGTGGCGCATCCACATCGTGACGCAGGCGCGCGAGGAGATCAAGGCGATTCTCGAGCCGCGCGTGATTCAGATTTTTGACCAGTGGCACGAGCAGGGCGAGGATCCGAAGGCGATCGCCAAACGTTTCGGCATCTCGCTCGCCACGTTTTACAATTACAAAAAGCTGGTGCTCGAGACGCTGAAAACGTGCATTCAAAACATGGAGGAATTTCAATGAAACATTTTACGGCGGAAGAGATCGACGCATGGCTGGACGGCAACGTGCGCGGGTTGCGCGGATGGTGGCTCGCGCGTCATGTGCGGTGTTGCGCGGCGTGCCGCAAAGTACGCGAGGCGTGTGAGGCAGACCGTGCGTTGTTGCACGAAATCCGCCAGCACGTCGCGGCGCACGAGGCGGTGGTGCGGACACTGCCCGCGACGCTTGTGGTCGCACCTTCCATATATCAGGGTGGGGCGCGACCGCCGGGCGCGCCGGGCATTGGATAGACTTTTATTGTTTGTCGCTTTCGTTGCGGATACAGGCTTGTCGTAAGCCCGGCGCGCCCGGCGGTC